>JACZSY010000196.1 GCA_022573975.1 SAR324 cluster bacterium
GGCTGCTCCAGCAACTGGTGGCGGACGGCGTCGTGGACGGATGGGACGACCCGCGCATGCCGACCCTGGCCGGGTTTCGCCGCCGCGGGGTGACCCCCGCCGCCATCCGCGATTTCTGCGCCAGCATCGGCGTGGCCCGGGCCGACAGCCTGGTGGACATCGCCCTGTTGGAAAGCTGCATCCGCAAGGACCTGGAGCCGTCCACTCCCCGGGCGATGTGCGTTCACGATCCGCTGCGCATCGTGATCGAGGACTGGCCGGAGGACAGGGTGGAGCAACTGGAGGTGTCCTACTTTCCCAACGACCCCGAGCGCACCGAATCGCGGCGCATCCCGTTTTCGCGGGAGCTTTTCATCGAACGCGAGGATTTCATGGAAGACCCGCCCAAGAAATTCTTCCGCCTCGCCCCCGGCAAGGAGGTGCGCCTGCGGCGGGCCTATGTGATCAAATGCGAATCGGTGGTCAAGGACGCGGAAGGAAACGTTGTCGAACTGCGCTGCAGCCATGACCCCGCCACGCTGAACACCGCTCCGGAGGGGCGCAAGGTGCGCGGCACGGTGCATTGGGTATCGGCCGCCCACGCGGTTTCGGCCCCGGTGCGCCTGTACGACCGCCTCTTCACGGCGCCCAACCCGGCCGCCCTCAAGGACGGGGATTTCAAACAAAGCCTGAACCCCCACGCCCTGGAAATTCTCGACCGGGCCTTGTTGGAACCTTCCCTCGCCGCCGCGAAACCGGGCGAGCGCTACCAGTTCGAGCGCAAGGGGTATTATTATGTGGATCCGGTGGATTCCAAAGCGGGCAGCCCAGTGTTCAACCGCATCGTTCCGCTCCGCGACACCTGGGCCAAGGTGCGGGAACAATAAGGGGCAAGGGGAGGCGGGCACGGCGGCCAACGCGGCGCCGGTGTTCAATCGATCTTCGATTCGTCCTTGAACATCACCTTGTGGCGGGTGTTCTTGATCCAGAGTTCGATGTCTTCATCGGACATGAAGTTGTCCATGTTGAAGCGCTCCCAGTTCATGATCTGGGGCAACTCTTTTTTCCAGCGCTTGTAGGAGGCCTTTTGGGGCGGGCCGAAGCACATCACGTCGATGATGGAGAGTTCCTCGGGAATGCCCAGCATGGGCTTGATCCGCTGTTGCATGTTCTCCTGCCCGATGGCGGTGATCCACCACACCGCATAGCCCAGCGCCGCCGCGGCCAGGTGGGCCGACATGGTCGCCGCCGCCACGCTTTGCAACAGGATGCGCTCGGCGTTCTGCTGATAGAGCAGGTCCAGCTCGGAGCCGTCGTTGAGCACGGGGAAGGCCTTGACGAAACGGAAATCGGCGGCGATCACGATGAAGCCCGGCGCGGTCTTCATGCCGTTGTAATTGGGCGTGGGAAAGCCCATCTTGAGCTTGGCCCGGGCCAGTTGCTCGTCCACGAAGAACTGGCCGATGCGTTCCTTCATGGCGGCGTCGTTGACCACGATGAAATGCCAGGGCTGGGCGTTGGCGCCCGAGGGGGCGTGACGCGCCGCCTCCAGGATCATCTCGAAGTGCTCGCGCGGCACCGCATGTGGCGCGAAGGCGCGGTTGGTCATGCGGGTGCGCATCACCTCCATCATCGCCTCGTAGCGGCCGCGCCGGTCGAAATCTCCCTCGGGCGCCTCGGGCAGGGGTCGGGTTTCGCTCATTGGGGTTTCTCCATTTGCAGCTTTCCGAAAACGAAAGAATACTGCGATCCGGTTTCCCCATAGATACCCCATCGGATGGAAAAGGGGCAATGGGGGGGCGGCGGGGCGATGGATTCCTGCGGACGGAGGCATCCGGGCGATTGACAGCTCCTCGATCCGCGATTTATCTTTTCATCCGTCCGCGACAGAATTTTCATCCGCGCTTCCGCCCTTTCCGGGCCGGAAAAGGCCTTCCGCCGATAAACGGCCGGAAGCGCGATCATGCACGCAAAGGAGCGAAGATGAGCGATCTTGTTCACGACCATTCCCGCTGGGGCGCCGGCGACCAGATGGGCGCCGCCAACCTGATCACGGCCGAAACCCGGCTGGCGGCGCTCCGCCTGGTGAACGAGGGACGCCTCTACGATCTGAGCCAGGTGATCGAAACCGGCGCCCCGCGCTTTCCGCCGCGTCAGACGCCCTACCTGATTTTCTCCAGCGCCACCTCGCGTGAAACCGGACGCTTCCTGGCGGAAATGGGGGCCACCAACGGCCCCGCTCCCAACCTGGAGCGGGTGGAAATGACCATGCACGTGGGCACTCACATCGACGCGCTGGGGCATTTCGCCAAAGGGGAAACCATGTACAACGGCCTGCATCCGGACGAGGTGGTGACCGACACCGGCTTGGCCAAGCTGGGCATCGAGCAGGCGCCGCCCATCATAACCCGCGGCGTATGCCTGGACGTTTCCGGGCTGGACGGCGGGGAACACCTGGAATCCGGGCGGTCCGTCACCCGCGCCGATCTGGAGCGCGTGCTGGAGAAGGCGGGGCTGGAATTGCAAGCGGGAGACATGGTCTGCATCCATACCGGCTGGGGCCGATTTTTCATGACGGACAACGACCGCTACACCAACGGCGAACCGGGCATCGACGAGGAGGCCGCCCGCTGGCTGACCGGGCAGGACGTGGTCGCCATCGGCTGCGACAACATGGCGGTGGAGGTGATGCCCAACCCCCAGCACCCCAAGGTCATTTTCCCGGTGCATCTCCACACCCTGGTGGAAGCCGGGGTGTATCTGGTGGAAAACATGATGCTGAGCCAGTTGGCGCGCGAGGGGGTGACCGCATTCTGCTTGATCCTGCTGCCGGTGAAATTCAAGGGCGCCACCGGCTGCCCGGTGCGCCCGGTGGCCATGATTTGAAGTGCGGGCGTCCAACGCGGTGGGAGAATAGCGGCGGGAGCGGAGCGGTGAGAAAATAACGGTGGGAGCATGGCCGGGGCGCTGGCGCGTCTGCGTTTGGCGCCCTCCTCCGCATCCATCCCCCCTATCCCCGGTTTCGCCCTCCCCCTGGACATTTTCTCCCCCGCTTGATTCAATCCCGGATGCGGCGGGGAGTTGCATCGTTCCGCCACGGTGAAACCCCACGGTGAAACCCCACGGTGAAACTCCACCGTGAAACCCGTAATGGAGCGCTCCACCCGGCGGCGCAACCATTGCTACCAATGCGAGGACCCCCATGAGTTACATTCACATCGTCCCCAGGGAGGAGGCGGAAGGACCGCTCAAGGAGATCTATCAGCGGTTGATCGAACGCAGCGGGGGCCGGCTGCCGCGGGTGCTCCAGTCCATGAGCCTGCACCCGGACGCCATCGGCGCCGTCATCAAGTGGGGCGGAACGATCACCTTCGGGGGATCGACCCTGGGCCGCGTGCGCGAGGAACTGCTCGCCACCACTGTCGCGGTGCTCAACGATTGCGATTACTGAAGCATCCATCACGGAGAGTTGCTCCGTATGGAAAGCAAAGATGACCGTCTGGTTTACCACATTCTGCGGGACTGGCGGCGGGCCGATCTGAGCGAGGGAGACCGGGCCATGCTGACCTACGCGGAGAAGCTGACCCAAACCCCGGGGCAGGTGAACGCCGGCGACGTGGAGGCCCTGCGCGCCGCGGGTTTCGACGAGCGCCAAATCCTGGACGTGGTGCTGATCACGGCCAAGTTCGCCTTCATGACGCGCCTGGCCGACGGCGTGGGCATCCGCGCCGACGAGAAATTCCGGGCCAACAGCGCGCGCAAGGACGCTGCGGTAGAAGCTGAGTTGGAAGCCGGGCTGGAGGCCGGACTGGCCGCTGGGAAAATCGAGGCCGCCAGCGGCTGACACGCATTGACAACGGAACCGCCACCCCGGCGGTTTCGGGCAACCCATAGCCTGAGGATTTCCATGAGTTTCATCAAAGTGATCCAAAAAGACGAAGCCGAGGGCCGGCTGAAGGAAATATACGAGGAGTTGATCGGGAAGCACAAAGGCCGTCTGCCGCCGGTGATGCAGTGCATGAGCCTCCACCCCGAGGCCATCCCGGCGGTGGCGGCCCTCAACCGCACCGTCACCTTCGGCGGCTCCACCCTGACCCGGCCCCAGGAGGAAATGATCGCCACCACCGTATCGGTGATCAACGAATGCGACTACTGAACCGTCCATCACGGAGAGTTTCTCCGCATGGAAACCAAGGACGACACCCTGGTCTACCACATCGCCCGCGACTGGCGGGCCGCCGGTCTCAACGCCCAGGACACGGCCATGCTGGCATACGTGGAAAAGCTGACCCGCACCCCCGGCCAAGTCAACCAGCAAGACGTGGACACGCTGCGGGCGGAGGGCTTCGACGACAGGCAGGTGCTCGACATCGTCCTGGTCTGCGCCATGTTCAACTTCATGACCCGCATCGCGGACGGCACCGGCACCCGCGCCGAGGAAAGCTGGCGGGCCAACAAGCAGCGCAAGGACGCCGCTGTTGAAACCGGGTTGGAAGCCGAACTGGGTGGACAGACCGCACAGGCCTGACCCCCATCCCCACCCACCAACCAACCCAAGAGGAGACCATGGCCATGGCCAACAGAGAACCCCGGGAACTGACCGTGCGCCAGGCCGCCGGCGACATGCGCCGGGGAAAACTGACCGCCGCCGCGCTGGTCGGCTCCTGCCTGGAGCGCATCGAGGCCCGCGAGGGCAAGGTCAAGGCCTGGGTCTCCCTGCACGGCGAGGAGGCCCTGGAACGGGCCCAAACACTGGACCGGCAGGCCCGCCGGGGCGTCTGGGCCGGTGCGTTGCACGGCATCCCGATGGGCATCAAGGACATCATCCACGTGGCGGGGATGAAGACCACCGGGGGCACCGGGGCCTACCCCGCACATGTGGCCGAGGCCGACGCCGAATGCGTGGCCCGCCTGCGCGCCGCCGGGGCCATCGTGCTGGGCAAGACGGTCACCACCGCCTTCGCCTACGCCGACACGGGCAAGACCCGCAACCCCTGGGACCTCACCCGCACCCCCGGCGGGTCGTCTTCGGGCTCCGGCGCGGCGGTGGGGGACCGCATGTGCCTGGCCGCCCTGGGCACCCAGACCGGCGGCTCCACCCTGCGCCCCGGCGCCTTCAACGGCATCCCCGCCTTCAAGGCCAGCTTCGGCGAGGTGCCCACCGGCGGCGTGCTGCCGCTGAGCTGGACATTCGACCACGTGGGCCCCATCGGCCGGGACGTGGCCGACCTGCACCTGCTCTGGGAGGTCATGCGCCAGCCGCCCGCCAGCCGGGCCAAGGGCCGCAAGGGGCTGCCCCCCGCGCCCGCGCCCCGCCAGCCGGAAAGGCTCTGGCGGCTGCGGGGGCCTTTCGAGGAGCGTAGCGACCCGGAGGTGTGGGCCGGCCTGGACCAGGTCTGCAAGGCCCTGCGCAAGGCGGGGGTGAAAATCGTCGAGCAGGCCCTGCCGCCCGAATTCGAGGGAATTTACGATAGCTGGCAGGCGATCTGCTTCAGCGAGGCCGCCTGCCACCACCGGGAGGCTTTCGCCAAGCGCAAAAAGCGCTATCCGCCCCGCTTCACCGGGCTGATGGAAGAAGGACTGGCCATTCCGGCCGTGGACTACCTGGACGCCCTGGAACACCGGCGGCGCTTCCGGGAGGCCATGCTGGCCCGCATGCCCAAGGCCGACGCCATGCTGCTGCCCACCGCGCCCACGCCGCCTCCCGATTCCTCCACCACCGGAGATCCCAAATTCCTCAGCCCCTGGACCCAGTGCGGATTCCCGGCGCTTTCGCTGCCCTCCGGGCTGACCTCCGGCGGCCTGCCCCTGGCCATCCAACTGGTCGCGCCCCCCGGAGAGGACATGGCCCTGCTGCGAATGGGCCGCTGGGCCGAAAACCTGCTCGCCTTCGACGCCATGCCGGGGTCTTTTGGTACGGAGTAAAGTGGGAGGGGTAGACCCACGAGGCCTCACCCCTTCCAGCCTTCGGCTTCCCTCCCCTCTCCATTCCATGGAGAGGGGAATTTTGAAAGCAAAATTCGGACAATATTTCAATGTGTTGCACCCCCTCTCCACAGAGTGGAAAGGGGGCCGGGGGATGAGGCTTCGCGCCGCCCGGCGATAACTTTCCCACCAACGAATGCCGGACCCTATCGCGGCCAGTACATGATGATTCCGACACCGATAAGGCAGATCAGGCCGCCAATAATGTCGAACCGGTCCGGGACATTTCCATCGAAGCCCCAACCCCAGAGGAGTGAAAGCACCACGAACCACCCGCCATAGGCGGCATAGACCCGCCCAAAGTGCTCCGGTTGATAGGTGGGAATTATTCCGTAGAGGAAAAGCACGATCCCGCCGCCCGCCGCGAACGCCCACCCCGCGCCATTTCTCCACCACTGCCAGACAAGATAGCCGCCGCCAATTTCCAGCAGGCCCGCCAGGATAAAGAGGAAACCGGATTTTGCAATCGTCATGATCGGCATAGGGCCTCAAGGTGAAAGTTTCGGCTTGACAATAGACATTATTTCAATAATCGTTGAAATATGGAAATAGAATTGGCGATTGACGCGCTCTCCGCCCTGGCCCAGACCTCACGGCTGGGCATTTTCCGGTTGTTGATCACGGCGGGGCAGGATGGCTTGCCCGCGGGAGAAATCGGCAGGAAATTGTCTATTCCCGCCAATTCGCTCTCGTTTCACCTGACACGCCTACGTTATGCCGGTCTTGTAAGGGGCCGAAGGAATGGCAGGCGGATTTTCTATGCGGCCAATTTCTCCAATATGCAAAAACTGATGGATTACCTGACCGAAAACTGTTGCGCAAGCACTACCGAAGGGTGCCTGCCGGATTGCCTGAATCCGGAATCGGCCGAAAATAAGCAGTTAATGGCAAAAAAGGGAGTTCAAGCATGAAAAGAGCAAGTATGATGTTGGTGATGATTGGTGCGGTGATTTTCGGGTTTGCCGTCCTGAGTGCCCCAAAATTTGGCACAATGGAGGATGTGAAATTTTCCGGCAAATTATGGAAAGCGTTAATCAACGCCAATTTGGTGGGAAAGAATGCCATCGGAGCTGTACCCTATGCGGCGGCCATCCATAAGAAAATTCTAATTACCCTGGATAGCGAAGTTGAGGTGGAAAATCATAGGGGGAAGGTGATCGTCAAAAAAATGTTTCAAGGAAAAAACGTGAGCGTTGAAAGCGTTGCCAACAATCCCGGCGAGAATTTGGCGTTCGTGGCGGTTATGTTCCAAAGAGAAAAAGGATTTGACACCAAAAATCAGGACTGGTTTTACATTCGCTACGACGCGAAAGGAAGGCCGACCAGGAACAAGAAAGGAATGTTGATGGTGGGCCGTTTTCCAAAATGTATTTCTTGCCATCAAGCGGCGCCAGGTGGAAACTACATTTATAGTTTTACGAGATAACCTGCTGTTATGTCAGGGGTGTTCACAAAAAAGAGTGGGAACAAGTCCCCCCCCATGTCCCCAAAGCGCCCCCCCTACCGCACGGACTCGCTGAACATCATCAGGCCTTCCTCCCGGATGTCCGAGACGAACATGTAGCCGGGGGCGTGGGTGATGGCGATGGGGATTTTGGCGTTGAGCAGCACCGCCTGGGGCGTGACTCCGCAGGCCCAGAAGACCGGAATCTCCCCCTCGTTGAAGGGCAGCGGGTCGCCGTAATCGGGTTTTCCGATGTCCGCGATGCCGATGGCGGCGGGGTGTCCCTGATGGATGGGCGCGCCATGCACCTGGGGCAGCGCGCCGGTGATCAGCGTGGCCTTGATGGCGTCCTCGGGCAGGAAGGGGCGCATGGAGACCACCATCGGCCCGGCGAAGGGGCCGGCCTCGCGGCAGGCGATGTTGGTGCGGTACATGGACACGTTGGTGCCGCGGGCGATGTTGCGCACCTCCAGCCCGGCGTCCATCAGCGGCTTTTCGAAGCTGAAGCTGCATCCCAGCAGGAACGAGACGAAGTCGTCCCGCCAGACGTCCGATACGTCGGTGGGCTCGTCCACCAGTTCCCCATCGCGCCAGACCCGGTAGCGGGGCAGGTCCGTGCGGATGTCCGCATCGGGCGCCAGGCGGCGCGGGGACACCTGGCCCGCCTCGATCACCTCCAGCAGCGGGCAGGGCTTGGGGTTGCGTTGACAGAAGAGCAGGAAGTCGAAGGCGTATTCCCGGGGCACGATGGCCAGGTTGGCCTGCACGAATCCCGGCGCCTGGCCGCTGGTGATGGTGTCGAAGCCACCATCGCGGGCGCGGGCGCGCAGTTCGTGTCCAGTGGCGAATAGGGTCATCTGGGCTCCTTCCCGGCAAACAATATCGATTGGTATGGATGCGGGGGCTTTAAAAGGCCCCTGACCAACTCAATAAAAGCAGGAGGGGGATGCTTCCGGCGCCCCTCCGGGGGGAAACTTTGAAAAGTTTCAACGAACTTTCTTATGGGAAAAAGCAGAATGGTCACCTCTCATGCCAATATTTTTTTCAAAGTTTTAATCCATTTTTTCCCAAAAATGGTCTTGGGCTGTGGGGGATTAAATTCCC
>JACZSY010000409.1 GCA_022573975.1 SAR324 cluster bacterium
GCGGCGCCGCGGTTATTTGGCGCGATCGTTCCCATCGCTCCCCCCGCCTACCGGCAAATATCCCGCAGGGCCTGCCACTGTTTTTGGCTCAGGGCGGCCTGGGTGCCGGTGGCCAGCAGCTTGAGGCGTTCCACGCGCTCGGCGTGCATGGGATGCGAGGCGAAAAGCACGGGCAGCCGGCCTTCCTCTCCCCGTTCTCCCTGCAACCGCGCGAAAAAATCGAGCAGGCCGTCCCCGCGAATGCCGGCCTTGTTGAGCAGTTCCATTCCGATGCGGTCCGCCTCGCGCTCCGTGTCGCGGCTGTAGGAGAGCACCAGCAGCACCTTGGCCCCTTCGGAGGCGAAGGTGCCCAGGGTGGAGGTGTCTCCCACCAGCAGGCCCACCAGCAGGAAAACCCCGGCGGCGCGCAGCATGGATTGCATGGGGTGGCGTTCGATGGCGTGGGCGATCTCATGGGCCATCACTCCGGCCACTTCCTCGGGGCTTTCCGCTTTTTCGATCAACCCGCTGAACAGCACCACCTGGCCGCCCGGCGCGGCGAATGCGTTGACCGTTTTCTCGGGAATGACCCGCACCGTGAGCGGAACGGTGGTTGGCCGTTGTGCGCCGGCGGCGGTGTTTTGCGGCCCGGCGGCGGTGTCCTGCTGCCCGGCGGCTGTGTATTGCGGCCCGGCGGCCGCGATCAACTTCCCGGCCATTTCCGCCAGGGCCGCGGCGCCTTCCCGATTGGCGCAGAAGGCCCTGCCCTCCCGCAGGCTATGGACCACGCTTTCGCCCAATTCCTTTTCCCAGGCAAACGGGATCAAGCGCACCAAGGGCGCGGCCAGCCTGGGAACCCCCCACCAGATGAGGAAAATCAGCCCCATCAGCAGGCTCACGGAGAACAGGAGCATCGCCCGGGTGGGCCGAATGGCCGAGGCTTTGCGAAATCCCACATCGCCGGAGCGCTCGATATGTTCCAGTATTTCGTGGGAATCCACAGCCAGCAGGGCCTCGCCCATCTCATCGTGCCGGAATCGCACGGGCTGCCCCGCCAAGGCCTCGTCCACCAGTTTCAGTCCCTGGTAGCTCCATGTTCCCACCAATACGCGGTCCGCGCCGTAAATTAGCAGCGCCCCGGCGGCCGGCATCACCTCCACCGGTTGGCGCCTGGAGGTCTCCCCGTCCATGAAATGTCCATTCAGCCGCATAGGTTCTTCACCTGCTTCCCGTGGTTCCGGATGCTCCCCGTCTTTTCAGATGCTCCCCAGGTCGAACGCCTCGGCCAGGCCTTCCCCGGTTCCCGGCGCGCCATGGGGATGCCGAGCGATGGATTCCAGATCCAAATCGCCCTCCATGGACAAATGACGGGCCGTGAACCGCGCGATGCGGGCCACCACCCAGGGAAAGGCCAGCGAAAAAGTCAGGGTCATCAGCAACAGGTTGATGAAATTGAAGCGGACGAATCCCCAGAGGGTGTAACCCAGCTTGAACCGCAGGCCTCCCAGAACCGTGTTTTCCGCGATGAAGCGGTATTCCACCCCCATGTAAATCAACCCCATCGCGATCCACCATCCCGCCAGCAAAACCAGGGAAACCACCCCTCTCGCCGCTTGGACGCCCTGGCGGAAACTGGAATCCCAGTCTTCGGCGACGGTCTCGTGGAATATTACAGAGGCGACATTGAACAACACCATCAATCCGATCAGCAGGCCAATGGCCGCCAGGAAGGGCAGAAAGATTTTCTTGTACAACCCCAGGCTCCGGCCCTCGTATCCGAACCGCCGGTCGCCCACCCAGGTGTTTTCCATCAGGTGTTTGGCCAGCCGGTTGCGCATGGCCGGAATATACAACCCCATGGTCATCACCACCAGCAGGGAATGGCCCAACAACATGAACCCATGGCGGACGCGCGAGCCGGTCATCCCGAAACGGATGCTCCGCCAGCGCGTGCGGCTGAGCAAATAGCGGCGGGAACTGAACAGCGCGAATCCGGAGAGGAAGAGGAACAAGGGATAGACCAGGGCGGCGGCCAGCGCCAGCAGCACGCCGCTTTCCGTGAGGAAGATAACCAGCGCCGTGCCGCCGGCGGCCGGGAGGAGAATGGCCAGGGCCATCAGGTAGCCCAGGAAAAGTTCCCGGCCTTTTCCGGTGTATTCCAACGGCTCGCCGGCCAGAAAGGTGCGGCTCCAAACATACCTGCGCACGCGCGTTTTGGCCCAAAAATGATAGATCCCCGCCGTCACGATCTTGAGGGAAAGGTTGACCATCATGATGGCAAACAATTCGATCCCGGAACCGTGATGAGACAGCCGCGGCCCGGCGGGGGCCTCCTCCGCGGCGGTGTCTTGCCTGCCGGCGGCTGTGTCTTGCCTGCCGGCGGCTGTGTCTTGCCTGCCGGCGGCTGTGTCTTGCCTGCCGGCGGCTGTGTCTTGCCTGCCGGCGGCTGTGTCTTGC
>JACZSY010000014.1 GCA_022573975.1 SAR324 cluster bacterium
GGTTGGGCCCGCTGCCCAGGATCAGCGCCTTCTTGCGGTCGCTGCCAAACGACTCGTTTTCCTCTTCGTAGGTGGAGTAAAAATAGGGGGTGGCGGCCTCGAACTCCGCGGCGCAGGTGTCCACCTTCTTGTACACGGGGCGCACCCCCAGGGCGTGACGGCGTTGGCGCACGGCCGTTTCCGATTGGTTCATCAGGTGGGCCATCCTGGCGTCCGAGAAGCCCCAGCCCTTCCAATGGCGCATGGCCGCGGGGGTGACCTCCGCCAGCGGAGTGTCCCGGATCACGGTTTCCTCCTCGACCAGTTGGCGGATCTGAACGATGAACCAGGGATCGATGTCGGTCAATTCCCCCAGCCGGGTGTCGCTCCATCCCAAGCGGATGGCGTCGGCCAGGCAGCGAATGCGCTCCGGGGTGGGGCGTTCCAGATTGTCCCGCAGCATGGCGGCCACTTCCTCGTCATCCCCGTTTCCCGTGAGTTCCACCATCTCGTCGAGCCCGCTCAGGCCGGTTTCCAGGGAGCGCAGGGCTTTCTGGAAGCTCTCCTTGAAGACCCGCCCGATGGCCATCACCTCGCCCACCGATTTCATCTGGGTGGTCAGATGGGGATCGGTGAGGGGGAATTTCTCGAAGGTGAAGCGCGGAATCTTGGTCACCACATAATCGATGGAAGGCTCGAAGGAGGCCGGGGTCTTGAGGGTGATGTCGTTGGGCAGCTCGTCCAGCGTGTAGCCCACGGCCAGCTTGGCGGCGATCTTGGCGATGGGAAAACCGGTGGCCTTGGAGGCCAGCGCGGAGGAGCGGGAGACCCGCGGGTTCATCTCGATGATGAGCACTTCGCCATCGCGGGGATTCACCGCGAACTGGATGTTGGAGCCGCCCGTGTCCACCCCGATCTCACGGATCACCCGGATCGACAGATCCCGCAGATGCTGGTACTCCCGGTCCGTCAGCGTCTGCGCCGGGGCCACGGTGATGCTGTCGCCCGTGTGCAGCCCCATGGGGTCCAGGTTTTCGATGGTGCAGACGATGACCACGTTGTCCCGGGTGTCGCGCATCACCTCCAGTTCGAACTCCTTCCAGCCCAGCACCGACTCCTCCACCAGCACCTCGTTCACCGGAGAGGCCGCCAGGGCATAGCCGACCACGCTTTCCAGTTCCTCCTCGCCGCGGGCGATGCCGCCGCCGGTGCCCCCCAGCGTGTACGACGGGCGGATCACCAGGGGCAGTCCCAGTTCCTCGACGAGGGCGCGGGCGTCTTCCACGGAGCGGGCGATGCCGCTGCGGGGCACGCCGATGCCCAGCTTGTCCATGGCCTGGCGGAACAGCTTCCGGTCCTCCGCCTTGCGGATCGCCTCCACGCCCGCCCCGATCAACTCAACCCCGAAACGTTCCAGCACGCCGCTGTCGGCCAGTTCCAGGGCCAGGTTGAGCGCGGTCTGACCGCCCATGGTGGGCAACAGGGCGTCGGGACGCTCCCGCGCGATCACCGCTTCCAACACCTCGGCCGTCATGGGCTCGATGTAGGTGGCGTCCACCAGATCCGGGTCCGTCATGATGGTGGCCGGATTGGAGTTCACCAGCACCACCCGGTAGCCCTCCTCCTTCAAGGCACGGCAGGCCTGGGTGCCGCTATAGTCGAACTCGCAGGCCTGCCCGATCACGATCGGCCCGGAGCCGATGATCAGGATGGTGTGAAGGTCCTCTCGTTTGGGCATAAGTGGTTATGGGCTGAGGGGTTATGGCCAGGAAAATTCGATCGTTGCAGGGAAATGGAAACCGATGGGCGGCGGAAGCGCACCGCCTCTTTTTACCTTACCCAATGGGGGTGGGAATTTCAGCAAGAAATTGCCCGGAAACCCTGAAAAAGGCTGAGACTTGCCTTTCATCCAATGAATCTGGGGGAACGGCGTGAATTTGAAATCAGGACAGCGCCGGAAATTCCTCTTGACATTCTTTTCAATTTAATATTCAATTAATCAATTGAATAAAAAACCAATCGACAATGGAAATTACCGGGAAACATGACCGAACCTCGCTTGAACACCAGCTTTTTTTCCCAGTTCGCGCGCATCGGCAAGGCGCTTTCCAGTCCGGTGCGGCTGGAAATGATCTACCTGCTGCTGCAGGGGGAACGATCCGTGGAGCGGTTGGCGGCGGAAATCGGAATTTCCATGGCCAACGCCTCTCAACACCTCAAGCAGCTGAAAGCGGCCCGGCTGGTGGAAGCCAGGAAGGATGGGCACCACGTGCATTACCGGGCCTCCTCGCCGGCGGTGGCCGATCTGCTGGGCGCCCTGCAACGTCTGGGTGAGAGTCAATTGCTGGAGATTCAGGATCTGGTGAGGCGTTTCATCACCGGGCGCGATGGGCTGGAGCCGGTGTCGATGAAAGAACTGCTGCGCCGTGTGGCCCGGGATGAGGTGACCGTCCTCGATGTCCGGCCGGAGGAGGAATACGAGGCGGGCCATCTGCCCCGGGCCATTTCGATTCCCGTGGATCAATTGCTGGATCGCCTGAAGGAGCTTCCCGCGGGCAAGGCGGTCATCGCCTATTGCCGCGGACCCTATTGCCTGCTTTCCGTGAGCGCCGTGGAAGTATTGCGGGACAACGGATTCAAGGCTTTCCGGCTGGAGGAAGGCTATCCCGAGTGGACGGTGCGCAACCTGCGATTGGAAATAAAACCGGAAACGGGGGACCGGCATCCTGGCTGAGGCGGCCGGCGGCCAGTACCGCATCCGGAATGGTTTTCCGGCGGCCCTCCGGGGGGAAACTTTGCAAAGTTTCAACAAACTTTTTTAGAGGAAAAACAAGTATTTAAACCTATCATTCCAATATCTTATTGCAAGTTTTCATCCATTTTTTTCAAAAAATGGTCTGGGGGCGCGGGGGATGAAATCCCCCGCGCTTTTGGTTGGTCACAGCCCTTTTAAAAACCCTTCAGCACAGAGAATTTTGGAGACCGGTTGAACGAGATCATATTGCAAAACGAGGCCCCTATCCGCCTCGGTGTCTTCCTGGGCATTTTCGCGGCCATGGCGCTGTGGGAAGCGGTGGCGCCCCGCCGCCGGCGCATCGCTCCCACGGCCCTGCGCTGGCTCAGCAATCTGACCCTGGTGGCCGTGAACACGGCGGTGTTGCGGTTGGCGTTTCCGCTGCTGGCCGTGGGCCTGGCGGCCCTGTCCGCGGAGCGGGGTTGGGGTTTGTTGAACCAGTTCACCGTTCCCTCTTGGATCGCCGTGGCCGGATCGGTGGTGATCCTGGACATGGCGATCTACCTGCAGCACGTGATGGTGCATGCCGTGCCCGTGTTTTGGCGGTTGCATCGCATGCACCACAGCGACGTGGACCTGGACGTCACCAGCGGCGCGCGCTTTCACCCGTTGGAAATCGTGCTTTCCATGGGGATCAAGCTCATCCTGGTGGCCGCCTTGGGGCCGCCGGCCGTGGCGGTGGTGATCTTCGAGGTGTTGCTCAACGGAACGTCCATGTTCAATCACAGCAACGTCCGCATCCCCGAGGCGCTGGACCGTTGGCTGCGGCTGGTGGTGGTCACTCCGGACATGCACCGGGTGCATCACTCCATAATCCCCCGGGAAACCAACAGCAATTTCGGATTCAACCTGCCCTGGTGGGACCGGCTCTTCGGCACCTACCGCGCCCAGCCCGAGGCGGGCCATGGCGCAATGACCCTGGGCATCTCCCAGTTCCGTCAACACCGCGACATGTGGCTGGACCGCCTCCTGATCCAACCGCTGCTGGGGAAAAAAGGCGATTACACCATCTCCGGCGTGGAGCGGAACGAATCCTCCGGGGAAGGGCCATGACCCGCAAAACAATGCTGCGCCTCGCCATCGCCGTGCCGATCGTCCTGGGCTTCTCCACCGCGCTGATCTATCGGGAACACCTCACCCCGGAAGCGCTGGAAGTCTTGATCCAGTACCTGGGCTTCTGGGGTCCGCTGGTGTATATCGCGGTCTACGTAATAGCCACGGTATTCATGCTGCCAGGATCGTTGGTAACCCTGATCGGAGGCGCCCTGTTCGGGCCTTTTTGGGGTGTGCTCTATGTTCTGGCGGGCTCTGTGGCCGGCGCCACCCTGGCTTTCCTGGTGGCCCGGTATCTGGCCGGGGAATGGGTGGAAAAAAAGGCCACCGGCATCGTCAAGCGCGTCATGGAAGGGGTGGATGCGGAAGGCTGGCGATTCGTGGCCTTCACCCGGCTGGTGCCGGCTTTTCCGTTCAACCTGCTCAACTATGCCCTCGGCCTGACCAGGATTCGTCTTTCCTCCTATGTGATTGCCTCGGCGGTTTGCATGCTGCCCGGCATCGCCGGGTATGTTTATCTGGGGTACGCCGGCCGGGAGGCCTTGGTCGGCGGGGAGGATTTGATCAAAAAAATCGGCTGGGCCGTGGGAATTTTCGCGGCGCTGGTATTCCTGCCTTTTTTCATTCGCAGATTTCGCCGGAATCCGCCCTCCGCCTCGTAGGGAGACGGGAAAACCCTTGACCGCGGTGTGGTTTTCCATTGGGAGGCCTAGCTGGAGGTGTCCGCCCGAACCCGGATTATTTGACTTTAAAAGGTATCCGGGGCAGACTGACAATCAAAATACCGCCCTTGAAAGGCGTGATTCGGTTCGCTCGTTCTGGATTCAGATTGCCCGTTTACGCAAAATCCATCCCACGGTTTCCGCACCATTATGCGCGATCGAAATTGGAGTGATCGACGATTTTCTGATTTGGAAACATGTCCGGTTCAGGCGATTTCACCGGATCGCCGGCCCGATCGGGCGGGGAATATCTGGCGGGAAAACATCAAGCGGGCGTCAACCCGCTCAACCATTTTGAATTTCCGAACCGCACCCTGAAATATCCCACCCTGAAATTCACAACGTGAAACCGGTTAGAGCGTGATGATGAAATACTCGCTGCCTCCTTTGAAAATCAGGAATTTAACCCTGAAATACCCCCTGATTCAAGGTGGGATGGGTGTGGGAATATCCTGGAACCGGCTCGCGGGCGCGGTGGCCCATACCGGAGCCGCCGGCACCGTCTCCACCGTTGGAACCGGGTACTGGAACACCGGCAATGTGCGGTTGATCAACGGCCGCCCCCTCAAGCCGGTGAATTTCCAAAGTTCGAAGAATCTCACCCTGATCATCAAGGACGCCATCAAGCGCTCCAAAGGCAACGGCTCGGTCGGGGTCAACATCCTCTGCGCCGTCACCGATTACGAGCGGCAGGTGAAGGATTCCATCAAGGCGGGGGCCCAGTACATCATCAGCGGCGCGGGATTGCCCCTGCGGCTGCCGGAATATGCTGAAAATGCCGATGTGGCGCTGATCCCCATCGTTTCCTCCCCCCGCGTGGTGGACCTGATTTGCAAGCGCTGGAAACGCTCGGGCCGCATTCCGGACGCCATCGTGTTGGAAGGGCCAAAGTCCGGCGGACACCAGGGCTATACCTACGAGCAATGTTTCCAGCAGGAATACCAATTGGAAGTCATGACCCCCCCGGTGCTGAAATCCTGCAAGGCCTGGGGGAACATCCCGCTCATCGTGGCCGGAGGAATCTGGGATTATAAAGATATCGAAATGTACATGGACATGGGCGTCGCCGGTGTGCAGATCGCCACCCGTTTCATCGGCACCGAGGAATGCGACGCCTCGCCAATTTTCAAGCAGGTGATCCTCAATTCCAAGCAGAAGGATATCAAGCTGTTGAAGTCTCCGGTCGGGTATCCGGCCCGCGCTATCGCCACCACCCCGTTGATCCAGCGGGTGGTTGCCGGATTCCGCCCCAAGATTCCCTGTATTTCCAACTGTGTCACCCCCTGCGATCATGGCAAGGAATCCAACAAGGTGGGTTACTGCATCGCGGACTCCCTTGGCGATGCCTGGAACGGCGTGGTGGAGTCCGGACTTTTCTTCACCGGCAGCAACGGCTACCGCATCAACAAACTGCAGACGGTCGAGGAACTGATCGAAAAGCTGATGGGCATCCGCGAGGACACCGACACTTGGGAGGAGGATCCCGAATCCGATGAAATGGTGGTCGGACTGCGGGAAAACAATATGGCCGCCGTGGCCAGCGCCAGTTCCTAACCACAACGCCCAGCCTCCATGTCCTCATCCCTCAGCCATTTCGATCGGAAAACCGGCCGCGCGCGAATGGTCGACGTGGGCGGAAAAAAAGTGACCCAGCGCACCGCCCGCGCCCGGGGAATCATCAAAATCAGCGAGGAATTGACTTCGGTGCTGATAGCGGGCGCCCTGGAAAAGGGCGACGCCTTCACCGTGGCCAAAACCGCGGGGATTCTCGCGGCCAAGCAAACCGGCAACCTCATCCCGATGTGCCATCCCCTGCCCCTCAACGTAGTGGAGATCGAGCTTACCCTGGACGAGAAGGAACATCTGGTGCTGGTGGAAACCATGGCCAGCACCGATGCCAGAACCGGCGTGGAAATGGAAGCGTTGACGGCCGCGACGGTGGCGGCGCTGACCTTCTATGACATGTGCAAGGCCGTGGACAAGGGGATGGTGATCGACCGCATTTACCTCGCTGAAAAAACCGGCGGAAAAAGCGGGGATTATTTCAACCACGATCCTCGCTGAAACACCCCCTTCCTTCACTTCATTGGGGTCATGCCGGCCCCCTCCCCGCGGCCCGGCGGCTTGAGGGCCCCAGCCCGCTCATGCGCTCGTGACGGGAGGCTTTCCTGTTTTTCGGGGCGGGGGATATCACGGTTGGGTTTTCTTTCACGCCTTCCGCCGAAAAAGGGGTGGCTCCCGCCGGGCCGCCACAGGGTACGGGAGGAGGCGGCGCGCAGAAAAAATCGCTTAAGAGGTTGATTTTCCTTGACGAATTGAAAAGGCTGGAGGAGATACAGGAAAGAAGCTGTGGAGGGGAGGAGAAAATTGCATCGAAAAGGCCATCTCCTGGACGGCCATCTGGGTGTACTCAATTTGAAATTTACCGCTTGACTGAATCCCATAGCAAACGAGGCGATTTCATGAATGAAGGCGCCATCCTCCCGGAGCGGTTCCCCGCCGGCACCAGCCGCTACACCCTGGCAATGGCCAAATGCCTTTCCCCCCTTGCCCCGGTTCATCCCTCTCAAATGGAACGGGCGGTTGTTCACGCCCTGGTCAACCTGGTGCAGGGCCGAATGCTGGAGTATCTGGCCGACCGCATCTGCCGGGAGTTCGAGATCGGCGACGACCATGCTCAAATGCGAATGGTCACGGTTTTGATGGGGATTTTCAGTGACGAGTTTTTCGCTTTGTTCCGCAGCAAAATAGAAACCGATCCCGAGTTGGTGATCCATATCGCGCGCCGCATCGTCCGCAAGGAGGGCAAGCTGGAAACGCCCCCTCATGATTCTCCGATGCGCACGCCATCGGACCGGTTTTATCCCGCCATCTTCAGGAAATATTTTGAGTACCGCCATTTGGACATGCTGCTGGAAATGATCGAATCGGACGCGGAAATTCAGCGGATCATCCTGGCCTGCCTGCTGGAACGGCTGGCCGGGGGTGAAGAAATGCATCGGGATCTGTTGGAATTGGCCGATTCCGATCCGGAGGGCACCACCTCCAATTTGTTCATGGGATACATCCGCCGGGACAATGTCGAGACGCTTTTGGAAAACGTGCGCTCGGGCCGGTGGAGGGAGGATTTGAGGAATTTGAAGAAAAAAATGGCCCATCTGCGCGGAGAAACTTCACCCTCTCCCGAACTCAATCTGGCAAATCCTCCTCGCGAGGCGGCAAGGAAATCCCAGGGGGGTTGACCCGGGAGCATTGGGCGAAAGCAAAATGGACGACAAGGTTTTCACCTACGAAGAGGCCAGCGAGGCATTGGAAGCGGTGCGCGAGGTCACCGAGGCGGCCCATCGACGGCTTCAGGAGTTGCGCGAGAAAATCGAGAACAGCCCTCCCGGATCGGCGAAGGTGAAAAAGCTCAACGAATGGATCAACACCGTCATAAATCAGTGGGCGGAAGACATCATGGGCTTGGGGGGGCTGCCCAAGGGTCTGTGGACCGTCGATTTCGATTCGGGAAAGGGGTTTTACTATTGCTGGACCCTCAACGAGTCTACGCTCTCCTATTTCCATCATTACCAGGAAGGGTTCATGGGGAGAAAACCCTTGGCGGAAATCGAGGACGCCCCGCCCCCCATGCTCCTCAATTGATCGTCCCAGGGGCGTGATGGCCCCATCCGCCGGAAAATTTTGACCCGCCTGGCCCCGGATCGCGCCCGGCATCCCCCCTGGGTGGACCAGCGCATGGGAATGAACGGCATCGCCGGCAAGCGGCGGGGAATGGCCCGGAACAAAAAAATTCATCAATCCGCCCGCCGCGAAAAAGGAAATTTCTTCGCTGTTGGCGCCAGACGTTTTCAGGGATTCCGGAAAATGGAGCGGGTGGAACTTTTGGGAAGGGTTCAGGCTTTGGCGGTGGCGCAAAAGTATGGGGATTTGTTGAACCCCAGCTGTGTCATCACCAGATCCCAACGGGTATCACAGGAGGAGCGGATCACCTCAAGGGGGTCCAGGTCGGCGATCCACCAGGATTCCTGTTCGATTTCCTTGTCCAGTTGTTCCGGCCCCCACCCCGCGTAACCAACCCCAAGCATGTATTCGGAAGGGAAGGGACCTTCGGTCAGGCTGGTCAGCACCTCCTGCGCCGCCGACAGGGCAAGGCCTTCTCCCAGCGCGGTTGTGGAGCGCCCGGAATATTCCGGCGTGTGCACCACCCAACACAACTCGGGCTGCACCGGCCCGCCAATCATGATCGGTTGCAATTGGCCGGGCTGGGACTGCAAGCCCAGTTCCAGCAAAAGATCGTCCACGGAGGTGGTGGAGGGGGAATTGATCACGAATCCCATCGCTCCGGACTCGTTGTATTCACAAAGCAGCACCACGCTCTTGTCGAAATAACCATCCTTCAACGTCGGCATGGCCACGAGAATTTGCGGCTTGAATGTTCCTTCGATCATGTTGGCTGCTGGTTTTGTCAAAACACGGCCAAACCCGTGCCTCTACCGGGAAGGCACGGGGTTTCGCCCCGCCCTTCGCGATGCCAAACGGTTATCGAACCGGGAATCGAACCGGCGCGCAACCGATGGAGGTGCTCCAGAACAATACGCCCGCAATCAGGCGTTCGCATGGTGATCGTAGTGGCGAAAATGGAAATCCGCCCTCCCCATACATGCCCTTGAAGGCCTGTCCTAAGACGTTTAATCCATCGGCATCTTATCATCGGGGTTGGATATCGGCAAGCCCGAGCGCGGGAGGCAGCCGGATCGAACCGTCCGCGCGTTGTCCGTTTTCCATCAGGGCGATGATCGCGCGGGAAATCGCGATGGCCGTTCCGTTGATCATGTGCACCAGTTGGGTGCCCTTCTTCCCCTTTTCCTTGAAGCGGATGTTCAGCCGGCGCGCCTGGTAATCGGTGCAATTGGAGGTGGAGGTGATTTCCCCCCAGCGGTTCCGTCCGGGCATCCACGCCTCCAGGTCGAACTTGCGGTAGGCCGGCCCCCCCAGGTCCCCCGTGCAGATATCCACCACCCGGTATGGAATTTCCAGCTCCCGGAATATTTTCTCCTCGATCCCCACCATCCGCAGGTGCATGGCCTCGGACTCCTCGGGACGGGTGAAGGCGAACATTTCCACCTTGGTGAATTGATGCACCCGGTACAACCCGCGCGACTCGCGGCCGGCCGAGCCCGCTTCGGTGCGGAAACAATGCGAAACCCCCGCCATCAGCAGCGGCAGCTCCTCGGCCTCCAGCACCTCGTCGGCCAACAATCCCCCCAGGGTGATTTCCGCCGTGGCGATCAGGCTCAAATCCGTATTCTCGATGTTGTAGATCTGGGTCGATTCGCCGCGCGGATTGAAGCCGATGCCTTGCAGAATATCCCGCCGCGCCAGGTCCGGGGTGATGTAGAGCGAGAAGCCCTCGTCGCGCAGCAGACGGGTGGCGTAGGTCAGCAGCGCCAGTTCCAGCAGCACCGCCTCGTTCTTGAGAAAATAGAACTTCTGGCCGGTCACCTTGGCGCCCCCCTCGAAGTCCACCAGGTCCAGCCCCTCCATCAGTTGCACATGGTCCTTGGGCTCGAAATCGAAGCTGGGGATTTCCCCATGGGCGCGGAGTTCCAGGTTCTCCGTGTCGTCCTTGCCCAGGGGCGAGTCGGGATGGGTGAAATTGGGCACCAGGATTTGCAGTTCGGCGCGGTTGGCGTCGGCCCGCTTGTATTCGGCGTCCAGCCGGGCCTCGGATTCCTTCAGCGCGCGCCCTTCTTCCACCAGCGGCTGGCGCTCCTCGGGGGGCAGGGCCGATTTCATCCGTTGGCCGATCTCGTTGCGCCGTTGGCGAATCGCCTCCAGCTCGGAGCGGGTCTTCCTGGCCACCTCGTCCGCTTCCAGCAAGGCTTGAATGTCCACTTCGATATTGCGGTTGCGGACGTTTTCCTTCACCTCTTCCAACCGTTCGCGGATGGCGCGCATTTCCAGCATCTTTCGCTGCTCCGGGGTCCTGTGTTTATGGTTGGGGGATCGAGCCTCGCCCGCCTCCACGGTGATCCCCCCTGAAGGGGCGGAGTGCGCGGACCATGGCGCCTCATATCATGGAACCTCATCCCTGAGTATCAGATCACCGTCAACAAAGCATCCGGGGCCGGTGAATCCAATGAAACGAGGGCGGGCTTTGCTAAAAAAATCTCTCGTATAGGCGCCAATAACAGCGAACCGCATTGGAACCGCCGATGGACGCGGATAACCGCGAACTGCACCTCACCCCTGCCCCTCTCCAAAAGAGAAGGGAACAGCGAACTGCTTTGGAACCGCCGATGCACACCGATGGACGCGGATTCAACTGCCGCCAT
Source organism: SAR324 cluster bacterium (assembly GCA_022573975.1). Taxonomy (GTDB): domain Bacteria; phylum SAR324; class SAR324; order SAR324; family JACQKK01; genus JACZSY01. The sequence continues at coordinate 10,887 of JACZSY010000014.1, forward strand.
TTAACCTAATTATTAAAACAGTCGCTCTCCGGTCTATACAGGTGCGGAGAGGGTCAGCGCCGTTGTTGGGCGCTGGGGTGAGGCCCGCTGTTGCGGTTCGCAGTTAGATCCGCGTTCATTGGCCTTCATCCGCGGTTAATGCGGTGCGCGGTTCACCTGCCCCTCCCTCTACCTTCCGCCACGTTTGCGCCGGCGGTTGCGCTTCCTGGGCGCCTCCTTCCCCTGGGGAGAGGCGGCGCTCGTTCCAGCGCTCCCCCACTGGGGATGTTCCAGCAGCTTCTTGCGCAACCCCGGCCGCTGTTCCGGCGGGGTCATGGGGGGCCAGGGCTGGGAATCTTTCCGCCAGCGGGCCAGCCAGGCCGGAGTCAGCGGCGCATCCAGCCCCGAAAGCGCCGTGGCGGCGAGGGTGGTGGATCCCCTTTCCCCGAAGCGAGGGCCTTCCCCCACGAAAAACCCGGCGGCCAGCAACCCCGCCCGCACGCCGAACGCCGAGGAGTAGGTGACCAGCCGGGTCTCGCCACCGGGGCGGCGGCAGCGGTAGAGGCCCTCCAGGCTGGAGAGCGACCACATCTCCGGGTTGCTGGCCGGTGAGAAGGGATCGAAGAAGATCAGGTCCGCCCGGGCCGGCTCCTCGGCCACCAGCCGCGTGAAATCGCCCAGGCGAAGCTCCCAGCGCAGCTTGCCCGGCAGTTCCACCCGGCCGCGCTCCAGCAATTGGTCCAGCACCTCCTCGTACCCTACGGGATACTTCAGGGCCGCGGCCTCCTCCATGGCGAATTCGGCGCAGGAGGGTTCGTTCTCGAAGCTGACCAGGCGCATGGGAGGCACCGCCATTCCTCCCCGCAGGCGATCCTGATGGCATTTCACGGCGGCCAGGGCGTTGGCGGCGGCGCCCAGTCCCACGTCGAACACCACCACCTCGCCGGCGCCGCGGCCCCCGCCCCCCCCGGCCAACAGCGCGGGCAGCCTGCCGCCGTCCACGTAAAGCCGGTTGGCCTCCATCCACGGCCCCCCACCGGGATGCATGGTCTCCCCATAGGCGGTGTCATGGACGCACCAGGCGCCGTTTTTCATTTTCTTCAGGCGATAGGCCATTGAAGTTCATCGAAATAGCATTTATGAGAGAACAGGATTTTTCCGCGGCCGCCATCGGCTGGAAGGGGCCGATGCGGGGGCCGGGCCGCCACGGTCAACCCGCCCTCCGGAGCGGAAGCCATCGTCCCTCGATCATTTTCCGGTCGGCGTCATTTCCTGTCAATCCTTTCCATGCTTGGCGCGCTGTCTGGGGAGGCGGAGCGGCGCCCCGGCGCGGATCGCCCTGCCGCGCCGCCTTCCAATGCCCTGTGGCCTGGCTTGAATTTTCTCGGGCCATGACCATCAACCTTTTCGCCCATCACCCTTTTCAACCATGAACAATAGTCCTTTTTGCGCTCGCCGCCGCGCGCTCCGAACTGCTCAAGGCCGAAACCCGCGAGTTCTGGGAAATCGAAGACCGGGGCGGATCGTTTTGCTTCCTGGAAAAAGAACACCGCGAGCAGGTGGGCCTGTTCTTCGCCTGGTTGCTGGGCGAAGAACAGGCCCACCTGCCCAGTGAAATCGCCCAAAGGGCTTGAGCGGAATTTTCCGGCGGCGAATAAAAATTTGAAAAATTGATTGATGGATGGAATGTTGCTATACGTTTTGGCGTTAAATCAATGAAGGTTGAATTTTTTTTGAACTCAGGTTGAATTCCATTCCATTAGAGGAGGGTAATGCCATGAAATTCCGAACCATCCTGGCTTGTCTGGTGATCGCCGGATTTGTAGCCACGCTTTCCGCGCCTGCCGTGCTGGGCCAGAAAAAAGACGTGGATCCCAACATCGCATACCGGCAGAAGGTGATGAAATCCCAAGTCGTAAACCTGTTGGGCATCTTCGACATCGTGAAAAAGAAAGTGCCGCATACGGGAAATCTCGCGCTGCACGCCCGAAACATCAACAACAACGCCAAAATGATCCTCGCGGCGTTCAAGCAGAGGGTCGTCGAGGGCCCCACGGACGCCAAGCCGGACATTTGGGAAAATTGGCAGGAATTCGAGAAAAAAGCCATGGCCCTCCAGCGGGAAACCGCCAAGCTGATCGAGGCAGCGGGTTCCAGGGAAAAGGGTGCCTTTGGCGCCCAATTGAAAAAGACCGGCAAGACCTGCGGCAGTTGTCATAAGAAATTCCGCAAGCCCAAGAAAGAGTCCTACAAACGCAAGAAAATGTAGGCCATCCATATCGGGTTGGGGGATTGCGCGTTGCCCCCAACCGCCCCCCCATCGGCCAATTACCTTCCCATCTCACCCCCGGTTTCGGATGCGCTCAGGGTTTTTCCGTCTCATGGCCCTGTTGTGGGCAGTTTTCCTCGGTTTGAGCGTCGCCGGATGCGGGTCCGATCCACCCCAAAAAAAATCATCCCCGCCACCCTCGGTGAAGCAGGGCCAGTATATCTTCCGCACCACCGGAGGCTGCGGCTGCCACACGGACACCGGGAACGAGGGGCCCTTCCTGGCCGGGGGACGTTCCATCGCCACCCCGTTCGGCACCTTCCTGAGCACCAACATCACCCCCCATCCGGCGGCGGGCATCGGCCAATGGAGCGAGGCGGATTTCATCAAGGCCATGCGCCATGGCATCGGCCCGGACGGCACCCGCTATTTCCCCGTGTTTCCCTATCCCTCCTTCACCCGCATCGCCAGGCAGGACCTCCGGCACCTGTGGGCCTACCTGAAAAGCGTTCCTCCGCACCCCCGCAAAAACAAGCCCCATCGGTTGGGCTTTCTTTTCCGCTGGCGGTTCGGGGTGCGGGTCTGGAAATGGATCAATTTTTCCCCGGGGGAATATCGGGCGGACAAAGGGCGTTCCGCGTCATGGAACCGTGGGGCCTACCTGGCCACGGCGCTGGGCCACTGCGGGGAGTGTCACACGCCGCGCAATTTGCTGGGGGCGCCCAAATCCTCCTGGTATTTCGCCGGCTCGGAAGACGGCCCGGATGGAGAACTGGCGGCCAACATCACCCCCCATCGAAAGACGGGCATCGGCCGCTGGAGCGAGGCGGACTTTTCCTGGTTTCTGGAAACCGGCGTCAAGCCCGATGGGGACGACGTTCAGGGTTTGATGGGAGAAATGATCGAGAACGGCCATCAGCATCTCACCGCGGCGGACCGCAAGGCCCTGTGGGAATATCTGCAATCCCTGCCTCCCATCGAAAACGCCCTGGTGGAGCGGGAATAGCCAGCCGGAAAGGCAAATGGGATTTCTTCACCGCTGCTTGCATTTTCCCCGTTCATTCTGCCAAGTTGGATTGGAAGAAGCCCGCACCGTGCGCCTTCGCCGCGCGCCCCACAGCATGCCCCACCGCATGCCCCACCGTGTGGCGCGGCCATACCCTTTTGCACAGGTTCGAGTCGAGACATGGACATCAAGGAAAGCGCTGAATTGACGGCCTTCCGCACCACTGTGCGGGAATGGGTGAGCGCCAATATTCCCGGGGACATTCGCCAGGATTATATCTATTCGGGCATGGAGCAGGACGACCCGGTGGATCGCTGGTTTCAAAAGCTGGCGGGAAAGAATTGGCTGGCCTTCCGCTGGCCGGAACAATTCGGCGGGCCTGGGTTTTCCCCGGCGGAGCAGATGGTGTTCGTGGACGAGTTCCGCACCCTGGGCGCCCCCGTGCCCGGCGGGTTCGGATTGTCCATGGTGGGGCCGCTGATCTTTCAGTTCGGCAGCGACGCCCAGAAAGCGCGCTTCCTGCCTCCCATCGCGGCGCACGAGGAAATTTGGTGCCAGGGTTATTCGGAGCCCAATTCCGGCTCGGATTTGGCTTCGCTGCAAACCAAGGCGGAGTTGAATGGGGATCGTTTCATCGTCAACGGGCAGAAAACCTGGACCTCCCGGGCCAACAAGGCCGGCTGGATCTTCTGCCTGGTGCGCACCAGCAACGAGGGCCCCCAGCAGCGCGGCATCAGCTTTCTCCTGATCGACATGAAGACTCCCGGCGTGACCATCCGCCCCATCGACCAGATCGACGGGCTGGCCGCGTTCTATGAAACCTTCTTCGACAACGTGGAGGTGCCCCTGGAAAACATGGTGGGCGAAATCAACGAGGGCTGGGGCATGGCCAAGGCCCTGTTGGCCCATGAGCGATCGGGCACCGGGGCCAATGTGGACGTCAAGCGGCTGGTGGACAACATCAAGACCCTGGCCCGCCAATATGAAAAGGACGGCCGTCCCGTGCTGGAAGACGAGTCCTTCCGGCAGCGGCTGGCGCAGTTGGAGATGGATGCCGACGGGCTCCTTTACACCCGCTACCGGATGCTCACCACCCTGTTGCAGGGCCAAACGCCTGGCCCGGAGGCTTCCATCTTCAAGCTCTACCAATCAGAGGTGTGCCAGGAGTTGTACGAATTGGCCCTGGAGGCGATGGGTCCGGACGCCGCCCGCTGGTACGATGAGAACCTGGCACCCGAGGCCTTTGAGATGCCGATGCAAATGACCATCACCCGGGCCATGTCCATCTATTCCGGTTCCAACGAAATTCAGCGCAACATCATTGCCAAGCGGGTATTGAACCTGCCGGATTGATCCCGGCACACTTGCATGGGGTCTGCCGGCCCGGTAGTGTTTCAGCTTGAAACCGGCCGTACCGCGGTCCCTTCCTTCATTTCCCCCAAATCATCCAAAAAAGAAGATGCCCCGCTCCGCACGGCATGGTGCTGGAAATCGAATATTGTTTTCAACATGAAGAAATTGCTGGCCAGCGAAGTGCTGCCGGATCTCGAAACCGGGATTGCCGCCGAAATCGGCGCCCTGCGGGGGCGAGGGGTGGAACCCGCGCTGGCGGTGATCCTGGCGGGGGACAATCCGGAATCCCAGGCTTATGTGGGGCGCAAGCGCAAAATGGCCGAAAAGTTGGGCCTCCGCTCCGTGGAATGCAATCTCCCCGCCGGCATTTCCCAACGCGAACTGGAAGCGGAAATCCACCGCTTGAACGGCGACCCCGATATCCACGGGGTGTTGTGCCAACTTCCCCTCCCCGGGCATCTGGATGGGAACCGCATCCCGGAACTGATCGATCCGCTCAAGGACGTGGACTGCTTTCATCCCTACAACTTCGGCTTGCTGGCCCGGGGGACGCCCCGGTTCGTTCCCTGCACGGCGGCGGGCATCCTGGCCCTGCTGGCCCACTACCGCATCGCGCTGAGCGGGCGGCAGGTGGTGGTGATCGGCCGCAGCAACATCGTGGGGCGGCCCCTCTCCCTGCTGTTGTCGCAGAAAGGCCATGACGCCACGGTGACCCTCTGTCATTCCCGCACCGCCGATTTGCCGCGCATCGCCAGCCGGGCCCATATCCTGGTGGCCGCCATCGGCTCGCCGGAATGGGTGGTGCCGGAGATGATCGCCGAAGGCGCCACGGTGATCGACGTGGGAATGAACCGGGTGGAGGATCCATCGCGGCCCCGTGGCTACCGGCTGGTTGGCGATGTGGATTTCGAGGCCGCCTCGGCCCGCGCTTCGGCCATCACGCCCGTGCCCGGCGGAGTGGGGCCCCTCACCGTGGTGATGCTGATGCGGAACACGGTATTGGCGGCGCGGTTGCAATCAGGCCACGGGGCTTAGAATTCGGGCCTCGGGATCGGCGGGGCCTGGACTGTTGTCCTATCGGTTTGAAAAAATTTATTTAAAACCCCGGCACAAATTCATCCTGAACGCAGTGAAGCATCTTCTTTTGTTTGATCAATCGGGTGATTTGAAAGGAGGTCCTTCGCGCCGCCGAGGACGGCAGGGTTCAAAATGAGACATTACTTTAGGCAGCCCGATCTTGATATGGCGCCGGGATGGGGTTTAAATGGAGCTTGGCGGAAACCGGGAGTGGACTCCGGCCATCAAAGACCGGCAGGCCGAATCGCAAATGGAAGAAGCGCTTTTGAACCAAACGCAAGGGGCGCCATGAAAGCATTGATCGTGGTGGACGTGCAAAACGATTTCTGCCCGGGCGGTTCCCTGGCCGTTTCCGATGGCGGCCAGGTCGTGCCGTTCATCAACGCCGTGCGCGGCGGCTTTCCATTGACCGTGTTCACCCAGGACTGGCACCCCAAAGGCCACCAAAGTTTCGCCTCGAGCCATCCAGGGGCCAAGGTGGGGGAAATGATCAAGGTTGGCGGGGTCGATCAGGTGATGTGGCCCGACCACTGCGTCCAGCACACCGAGGGCGCGGAATTCCATCCCGATTTGGACAGGCGCCCCGGCGACCGCGTTTTTCACAAGGGGGAACTGGAGGCCGTGGACAGTTACAGCGGGTTTTTGGACCATGACCGGGAGCACGAGACCGGTCTGCGTGAATTTCTCCAGCGGCAAGGGGCCGGCGAGGTTTACGTGACCGGCCTGGCCACCGATTATTGCGTCAAGTTCACCGTGCTCGATGCGCTCAAGTTCGGGCTGCGGGTGTCGGTGTACCAACGGGGATGCCGCGCGGTGAACCTGCAACCCGGCGACGAGAGCCGGGCCTATGCCGAAATGGAAGCCGCGGGCGCTGTATTGCTGCCCTGAGCTTTCCGGCTTGGCGTTTTGGCCGGCACGGCGCCAGGGGCCGGCCGCGGCAAGTTCACCCATCAAGCCTGCCCTCCCCCGGCATCTTTTTATTCATTTTATAATCCACCACCCGAGGAGCATCGACCATGCTGGATCAGGAGGCGCTGGACTACCATTCCCGGGGCAGAAAAGGGAAAATCGAGATTCGTTCCACCAAGCCCACGGCCACGCAACACGATTTGACCATGGCCTATACGCCCGGGGTCGCCGCGCCATGCCTTGAGATCGCCGCCAACCGGGATCTGGCCTACGAGTACACGGCCAAGCCCAATCTGGTGGGGGTGATCACCAACGGCAGCGCCGTGCTGGGCCTGGGCAACATCGGGCCGGACGCGGCCAAGCCGGTGATGGAGGGCAAGGGGGTGCTGTTCAAGAAACTGGCGGATATCGACGTGTTCGACCTGGAGATCGACCAGAGCGACCCGGACAAGTTCATCGCGGTGGTGGAGACCCTGGAGCCGACCTTCGGGGGCATCAACCTGGAGGACATCAAGGCCCCCGAGTGTTTTTACATCGAGGAGGAACTGCGGCGCCGGATGAACATTCCGGTCTTTCACGACGATCAGCACGGCACCGCCATCATCACCGGGGCCGCCCTGCTCAACGCCCTGGAGTTGATCGGCAAACGCATCGAGGACGTCCGGGTGGTTTTCTGCGGCGCCGGGGCCGCCGGCATCGGCTGCGCCCGGTTCTACCTGCAACTTGGCGTCCAGCGGGAGAACCTGACCCTGGTGGACGTGGATGGCGTGGTCTTCAAGGGCCGCACCGCCAACATGAATCCCATCCTCGCCTCCCTGGCCCGCGAGACGCCCCTGCGCACCCTGGCCGAGGCCATGAAGGATGCGGACGTGTTCGTGGGCGTCTCCGCGCCCAACGTGGTCACGCCGGAGATGGTGGCCAGCATGGCGCCCGACCCGATCATCTTCGCCCTGGCCAATCCGGACCCCGAGATTACCTATCCGGCCGCCAGGGAGGCCCGGCCCGACGCCATCATCGCCACCGGCCGCTCGGATTTTCCCAATCAGGTCAACAACGTGCTCTGCTTCCCTTTCATTTTCCGGGGCGCCCTGGACGTTCAGGCGCGCGAAATCAACGAGGCAATGAAGCTGGCGGCGGTTCGCGCGCTGTCCGAGTTGGTGAAGGAGGACACCCCGGACGAGGTGTTGGTGGCCTACGGACTCAAATCCCTGCGCTTCGGCCGCGAATACCTGATTCCCACGCCCTTCGACCACCGGGTGTTGCTGGCCGTCGCCCCGGCGGTGGCCCAGGCGGCGATCGAATCGGGAGTGGCCCGCATCACGGAGCTGGACCTGGACGCCTACCGGGACCGGCTGGCCGCCACCCAGGGCATCTCCCAGGAGACCAGCCGCCGCATCATCCGCCGGGCGAGGGAGGTGAAAACCAATCGGGTGGTTTTTCCCGAGGCCCGCAACGAGACCATCCTGCGGGCCTGCCATCAGATCGTGCTGGAGCGGATCGCCCAGCCGGTGCTGGTGGGCTTCGAAAAAGACATCCGCGAGCGGGCCGGGGAGGTGGGCATTTCGCTGGACGGCGTGGAAATCATCGATCTCCCCTCCTCGGACTGGCGCACCGAATTTGGCGAAGCGCTTTTCACGGCGCGCCAGCGCAAGGGATTGCTGCGCAACCGCGCCCTGCTGATGGTGGAGCGGCCGGTGGAGTTCGCCCTGATGATGCTCAAGACCGGCCGCGCCGATTCCTTCGTGGGGGGCATCACCCGCAGCTATCCCGAGATCATCCGGCCCGCCCTGGAAATCATCGGCATCCGCCCGGAAATGGCCAGCGTGACCGGGTTTTACCTGATTTTCTACCGGGACAAGACCCTCTTTCTGGCCGATACCACCGTGAACATGAACCCACCCGCCGACGTGCTGGCGGATATCGCCATCAACACCGCCCACGCCGCGCGGTTTTTCGGCCAGCAACCCCGGGTGGCCTTCCTCTCCTATTCCAACTTCGGCTCGGTGCGCAATCCGGACGTGGACCGCATCACCCGGGCCTTGAAGATCGTCCGCGAACGCGAACCGGATTTGATGGTGGACGGAGAGATGCAGGCCCATTTCGCCATCAACGCCGAGCTGCGCCAGCAGCATTATCCCTTCAGCGAGTTGGAAGGCTCGGCCAACGTGCTGATCTTCCCCAACCTGCATGCCGCCAACAACGCCTACCGGCTGCTCTCCGAACTGAGCGAGGCGGAAATCCTGGGACCCATCCTCACCGGCATGGACAAGCCGGTCTGCATCCTGTCCCAGGAATCCATGGTGCAGGACGTGGTCAACATGACCGCCCTGTCGGTGCTGGAAGCCTCCGAGGGGGTGATATAGGCGAGGGTTCGGCCCCATCGCCAGACAATTGGGTGGGAAAAAAAATAGGGTCTGTTTCCTCTGCCAGGTGGCCCCGGAGGCCGCCTGGGCCGCCATCGGCCGGGGGGCAGCGCCATTGCAGGATCGCCCGGTGCAGCCAAGCGAAGCCTCACCCCTGCGGACTCCCTGAAATACCCGAAGCCGCCCAGAAAATCCCCTGCGAAAAGCCCACACCGATCTTGCGATTGCCCTGGGGGCGGCGGAGGGAGAACCGCATTCACAACGATCTGGGCAGGCCCAGCACGTTCTGGCTGAGGTAGTTGAGCACCATGTTGTTGGTGATCGGGGCCACCATGAACAGGCGGGCCTCGCGGAATTTTCGCTCGATGTTGTACTCCACCGCCATGCCGTAGCCGCCGTGGGTGTCCATGCACATATTGGCCGCCTGCCAGGCCGCCTCGGCGCCCAGCAGCTTGGACAGGTTGGCCTGCTCGCCGGGGTTCTCGCCCGCGTCGAACATGAGGGCGGCCTTGTCGCGCATCAGGCGGGCCGACTCCACCGCCGCATAGGCCCGGGCGATGGGGTATTGAATGCCCTGGTTCTGGCCGATGGGCTTGCCGAACACTTTGCGCTGGTTGGCGTACTGGATGGCCTTTTCCACGAAATAGCGCCCGTCGCCGATGGACTCCGAGGCCACCAGGATGCGCTCGGCGTTCATGGAGGAAAGGATGTAGCGGAACCCTTGGCCCTCCTCGCCGATCAGGTTTTCGCAGGGCACCTCCAGATTGTCGAAGACCAGTTCGCAGGCGTGGTGGTTGACCATGGTTTCGATGGGATTGACCTCCAGGCCGTTCCCCACCGCCTGGCGCAGGTCCACCAGCATCACGCTCAAGCCTTCGGTGCGCTTTGACACCTGCTCCTTGGGCGTGGTGCGGGCCAGCAACAGCATCAGGTCCGAATACTCCACCCGCGAGATGAACACCTTGCGGCCATTGACGATGTACTTGGCGCCCTTGCGCTCGGCGCGGGTGGTGATGGATAGGGTGTCCGATCCGGCGTCCGGCTCGGTGACGCCGAAGGCCTGCAGGCGCAGTTTGCCCGCTGCGATTTCGGGCAGGTAAGCGTCTTTTTGTTCCTGGCTGCCATGCCGCAGCAGGGTGCCCATGATGTACATCTGGGCATGGCCCGGGGCGGAATTGCCGCCGGAGCGGTTGATTTCCTCCAGGATCAGGCCCCCCTCGACCACACCCATCCCCAATCCCCCGTATTCCTCGGGAATCATCGCCGCCAGGAAGCCTCCCTCGGTGAGGGCCTTGATGAATTCCGTGGGATAGGCCGAGGTCTTCTCCAGCCCGCGCCAATAGGTCTCGGGAAAGCGCGCGCAAAGGTCGCGCACCGATTGGCAAAGGGCCTTCTGGTCGTCGCTGACACCAAACTCGCTGAACTGCATGGGTGGTTGCTCTCTGGTTGAGGGTGAAACTTTTCGGGAATATTTTTCGCGGGTCATTTCCCCGCCGCTTGCGGCGAGGCCGTTCATTGCACCGGGCGCGCGCCGGGCTCAATTGCCCGGTGGCCCGAAAAACTCAGCGGGCCATGGAGAAAGCGTATCCATTTGCATACTGTCGTCCTGAGCGGAGCGAAGGACCTTCTATCAAATCACTCAAATCATCAAAAATTTGCAGATGCTTCGCTTCGCTCAGCAAGACCTGGCGCTATATTTTTAAAAATTTTTTCAAAATGAGCGGCCACCAAACTGCTCCGTTGCGCAAAAAAATCAGCGGGCCACGGAGGAAGTATATTTCCCCACGTGCTCGATTTCCATTTCCAGCGCATCGCCCGGTTCCAGGGGCCCTACGCCGGCGGGAGTTCCGGTCAGCACGATATCTCCGGGCTCCAGGGTGAAATAGCGCGAAGCGTCCGCGATCAGTTCGGGAATCTTCCAGATCATCAGCTTGGTGGAATCGTGATGACGCCGCTCTCCATTGACCAGCATTTTCATCATCACATCCTGTGGATCGGGCACTTGCGAGGCCGGAACGAACGGGGAGATGGGGCACGATCCGTCGAAGGCCTTGGCGATTTCCCAGGGATGGCGGCGTTCCTTCACGCCGTCCTGCACGTCCTGCAGGGTCACGTCCAGGGACACCGCATAGCCGTCGATGGCGGGATACACCTCGTCCTCGGCCGCATCTTTCAGGGTCTTGCCGATCAGGGCCGCCAGTTCCAACTCGTGCCGGGCTTTCTTCGAGTAAGGGGGAATCACGATGGGGTCTTCCAGAGGGCGCAGGGCCGTGCCCGGCTTGAGGAAGAACATGGGCCGATCCGGGCGGGGATTGTTCAGTTCGGCGATGTGGGCCACATAGTTGCGGCCCATGCACACGATTTTTCCCACGGGAACAGGTTCGGGGCGGCCGATCAATTGAACGGTGTGGACTGCCATGGGCGTGGTGTCCTCTCTCTGAGGGTTGCTCCACCGCGGGTTCGGGATCGGCGATGGGAAAAAAGAGTGCCGCTTGTCCTTTATCATTTCGCAGATTGACCGATAAGGAAAGTAGCAGCAAAGCCGCGAACCCCAACGATGGAGATCAGCCATGATCCGATGGAAACCCAATGCGGTGGCCTCCGTGATGCTGGCGCGCCCGGTGTCGGGCATGATGCCGGTGCTCATGTTGACCCTGATGCTGACCGTGGTTCTCTATCCGCCCAGCCCTTCGGCCATGGCGCCAACCTCCCTCCCGGAGCAGAGGATCGCTCCCATCTATGGCGAGGATTGGCCAGTGCTGGAAAACCCGGACGGCGATGAAATCATGATCGTGGGGCTTCGCCCGCGGCATGACCGCCCCACGGCCTGACCTGCCCATCGCCATCCCGCCAGCCGCCGGTTCCCCACCCAATTTTCCTTTACTGGACCACTGTTTTATGCGTCATTGTTGGAGCGGACCAGGGGGGCCGGAAAGCCGGAGAAAGCAACCGGAGCCTGGGCCGTTGCACGGGGGAACTTTCGAGGGAGGCCGCGATGAAGAGCTACCCGGGAATCCTGTTTTTCGCTCTTGCAGTGGGGGCGGCCTGTCTCCAGGCCCCGGCGCCCGCCTGGAAAATTGCACCCTCCTTCAAGCCAATCTGACCGGCGCCGGCCTGAGCCGGGTCAATATGGTGCGCATCGATGCGGTGGGGGCGGTGCTGAAACGCGCCGATCTGAGAGGCGCGGACCTGAGCCGGGCCAATCTGCGGCGGGCAGACCTGACCGGCGCCGATTTGCGCCGGGCGCGGCTGGTGGGGACGGTGTTTTATGCGGCCAGCCTCAAGAACGCCGACCTGCGCGGAGCCGGCCTGCGGGGGGCTTTTCTGCTGGCCGCCGATTTACGCGGCGTCCAATTGGCCGGGGCCGGCCTGACCGGAGCGGTGGTGGAGCGAAAATGGAGCGGGCGATGGCGAATGCCCGGGGGCGGGTTCCCTTTCCGCGGACGCCCCAGGTTCGCGGAAAATCTCACCCCGGCCCAACTGGAAGAAATCCGGGAGGATTAAGGCCCGCCCCGCCCCCCGGGAAGTGGCGATTGGGCCCCCGCCCCCCGGTTTCAATTATATTTCCTGCTGAGTCCCGCCTGCGCTCGAATCGCCCTCCGCATTTTTTAGGTGGCCTACAGGCGGCCTCCTGGCTCCCCAGAGGCTATTTCCAGGGGGGCGGGTTGTCCCATCGATCCCAATGTGTGGTGTCCCCGGTGGACAGGCGGCTGGTGGGTCCGAAGCGGCCCCGCGGATACCCCAGCGGAAGGCAGGCGTGAAATTCCGCATCGGCCGGAATGGCGAACATTGCATAGACCCGTTCCATGATCTGCGGATGGAGCGAGGTCAGCGTGGAGCCGATGCCCAGGGAGCGGGCCGCCAGCAGCATGTTCTGGATGGGCGGGAAGACCGAACTGGCCATGCGCGGTCTGATGGCGAAGACCAGGATGATCACCGGGGCGTCCTTGATCTCGTCGGCCAGCAGCGCGGCGGATTGATGCACCTTGTCCGCGTCGGGAATTTCCTCCCGCGTGGTCCAGGAATGCTTCTCGTCGCGGCGTTTGCACCACCAGGCCTCCCGGTACAATTCCCCGAAGGCGCGGATTTTTTCCCGGTCGCGGATGACCAGGAAACGTCCCGGTTGCCAGTTGCCTCCGTTGGGGGCCTTGGAGGCGGCGTCCAGAATGATCTTGAGGTTCGCGTCGCTGATCGGGTCCGGTTTCAGGCGCCGGATGGCGCGTTGGGAGAACATGGCCTGGCCAATGTTCATGTTCAACTCGGGGGGGGGTTCCAGCCGGATTTCTTCCATGGGATACGCTTCGATGAAGGGTTGCCTCCCGGCGAGGCAGCCGGAAATTACAGAAAAACCACAACGCCGTGTTCACCTGTGGCTCGACTCTGAAGCGGTCCAGAGTGGTTGCGCCTTCGCAGGGAGGTATTGACGGTTACGATTGACGGTTACGTTTGACGGTTGGAATTGACAATAGGGTTTGGGAATAGGGTTAATGCCGATAAAGTTATTCGCCATGAAATTTTTCGCGGCAAAATTATTCGCGGTAAAATTATCGCCAATGGAGTTTGACAAAAGGCTCCGCTGAGCGTTTATCCCTCATTTCCGCGGAAATTCCAAACCCTGGCGCGGCGAACGGCAAACCCGCCCGATCACAGAGCCAAACCACAGGGCCAAACCACAGGGCCAAACCACAGGGCCAAACCACAGGGCCAAACCACAGGGCCAAACCATAGGGCCAAACCACAGAGCCAAACCACAGCGCCAGACCACCGTGCCCGCCCCCCCCCCTGGCAGGCGGCGGCCGCGGGCGCCCAACCCAATCCAGGAGGAACGATGCCTGAATACGAAACCATCACCGTGAATTCCCCCGAGCCGCACATCCTCATCGTCACCCTCAACCGGCCCCAGGCCATGAACGCCATGACCACCCAAACGGGCGTGGAGATGCGCGCCCTGTTCCGCGATTTCGATCATGCCCAGCAGCCCGACGTGAGGACGGTGATTCTCACCGGCGCGGGGGAGAGGGCATTTTGCGCCGGGGCGGACCTGAAGGAGCGCCAGGGGATGAACGAGGAGACCTGGCGGCGCCAGCATGTGATCTTCGAGGAAGCCTGCGAGGCCCTGTGGCGCTTTCCCGTGCCGGTGATCGCCGCGGTCAACGGCGTGGCCCTGGGGGGCGGCTGCGAATACGCCCTGGCCTGCGACTTCATCGTCGCCGCGGAGCACGCCCGCTTTGGTCAGCCGGAGGTCGCGCGGGGCATCATGCCCGGCACGGGGGGCACTCAGCGCCTGCCCCGCCGCGTGGGGATCGGCCGGGGCAAGGAGTTGCTCTATACGGGACGCATGATCGACGCGGGCGAGGCCCATGCCTGGGGGCTGGTCAATCACGTGGTGCCGGCCGCACAACTGATGGACAAAGCGCTGGAACTGGCCCGCATGATCTGCGCCAACGGCCCCATCGCCGTGCGGCAGGTGAAAAAATCGGTGGACCGGGGCATCGAACTTCCCCTGGCCGAGGCGCTGGACTTCGAGGTGCAGGCCTACAACAACTGCATTCCCACCGCAGACCGCCACGAGGGGATCAACGCCTTCAATGAAAAACGACCGCCGGAATTCAAGAATCGCTGAATGACGGTTTGAGGGAAGAGAACGTATTTGATCGAACGTTCCATAATAGGGTCGACTCATTTTGTCGGGAATTTCGCAACCAAGGCGAAAGCGGAGGGCCGGACCATGTCCAGACCGAGGGAATTCGAGACCGGGGAGGTTTTGCAACGGGCCATGATGGCTTTCTGGCGCCGGGGCTATCGGGGGACAGGCATGCAGGAGCTGGTGAATTCCACCGGAGTCAACAGGGCCAGTCTCTACGGCGCCTTTGGCAACAAACAGAAATTGTTCCTGTCCGCGCTGAAACGCTATACGGACATTTGCCTGGGCCGGCTGCGCGCCTCCCTGGAATCCGTCCCCGGCCCAATCACGGGAATCCGCCGCATGTTGGACGATTTCATTGCGGAAACCGTGGAAATTCAGCGGGGATGCCTACTATATAACACCGCGCTGGAAGTCGCCTCCAGCGACGAGGAAATCCGAAGTCAGGTTGAAATCGGCCTGAAACGGATCGAACTGCTGTTGGACGGTCACCTGCAACGCGCCCAGAAGGACGGAAGCATCGATCCTTCCGTGGACTCCATGTTGCTGACCCGGGTGATTATGGCCGCCATGCAGTCCATCGCCATGCGGGGCAGCACGGGTGCGGCTCCGGAGGTGATGGAAAGCATTCGCGATGGGGCGTTATTGGTTTTCCGGCCATCCAGTGGGCAATAAACTGTCCTTGTAGTCAACATTACATAGATGCCCTGACCCATTTGTTAATTCATTATTCTGTAACGATTGTTCCGAAAAGAAATTTTTATCAAATTTAGGGAGAGGAAAATATGAGCAAGGATAAAATTCATCAGCATGACGAGCATGGCGGGCACGCCAACCGGCGCACCGTCCTGAAAGCGGGCTTGGCAACCGGGGCTGTGCTGGCCGCGGCGGGTTTGACCGGCGGGCAGGCCGAAGCGGCAGAGAATCCCTATGCCGATCCGAAAAAAACCTTTCTGCCGCCTTCCGACATGGTGTTGGACCTGAAACGCACCGCACTGGTGATCACCGATCCGCAAAAGGACTTTCTCCATCCGACCGGCGTTGCCTGGGGCGCGGTGGGCAAAAGCGTTACGCAAAACAACACCGTGGCCAATATCGGCAGGTTATTCGCCGCGGCCAAGGGCGTTGGGATGACGGTGGCGATTTCTCCCCACTATTATTATCCGACGGACGATAGCTGGCAGTTCAACGGCGCCCTGGAAAAACTGATGCATAACATCAAGATGTTCAAACGGAAAAACCAATACTCCCCGGTCGACGGTTCCGGCGCGGACTTCATGCCCGAATATAAACAGTACATCAATGACGGCAAGACGATCATCACTTCGCCCCACAAGGTGTATGGGCCGGAGCAAAACGATCTGGTGCTGCAACTGCGCAAAAAGAGGATCGATCAGGTAATCCTGGCCGGCATGTCCGCCAACCTGTGCGTGGAGTCACACCTGCGCGAGCTGCTGGAAATGGGCTTCGAGGTGGCCGTGGTGCGGGACGCCACCGCCGGGGCGATTCTGCCCGAAGGCGACGGCTACCTGGCCGCCATCATCAACTTCCGCTTCATCGCCAACGCGCTTTGGACCACGACCGAAGCGGTGAAACGGATTCAGGGCCGCGCCTGAACCCATCCATCCCCCGGCGCGGAGGAATTTCTCCGCGCCGGGGACCGTTTTTTGCTAAGCCGGGTTCCGGCGGCCAAAAAACCGCT
This sequence comes from SAR324 cluster bacterium, assembly GCA_022573975.1. Lineage (GTDB taxonomy): Bacteria > SAR324 > SAR324 > SAR324 > JACQKK01 > JACZSY01. The sequence goes on from JACZSY010000014.1 coordinate 27,189, forward strand.
CGTCCCCCGCTCACCCAGCCCGCCTAAGCATGGCGGTGGTTCGGCGCGAAAGGCTGGCGTTTGGGCCTACCGTCAGATCAGTTGCGTGGCCAGTTCCACCATGCGGTTGGAAAAGCCCCATTCGTTGTCGTACCAGGAGAGCACCTTGACCTGATGGCCCCCGGCCACCACGGTGGACAGGGCGTCCACGATGGACGAGCGGGGATCGCCTTTGAAATCCACCGAGACCAGCGGCTCTTCGCTGTACCCCAGGATGCCCTCCAGGGGGCCTTCCGCGGCGGCTTTCAGGGCGTCGTTGACCCTCTCCCTGGTGACTTCCTGCTCCACGGTGGCGGTCAGGTCCACCATGGACACCGTGGGCGTGGGCACCCGGATCGCCATGCCGTCCAGCTTCCCTTGCAGCTCCGGCAGCACCAGCCCGAGGGCCTTGGCCGCGCCGGTGGAGGTGGGGATCATCGACAGCGCCGCGGCCCGCGCCCGCCGCAGGTCCTTGTGGGGGGCGTCCAGGGTGTGCTGGTCGTTGGTGTAGGCATGGATGGTGGTCATCAGGGCGTACTGGATGCCGAAGGCCTCATGGAGCACCTTGGCCACCGGCGCCAGGCAGTTGGTGGTGCAAGAGGCGTTGGAGATCAGGTTGTGGTTGGCCTTGTCGTATTTGTCGAAATTGACCCCGGCCACCACCGTGATGTCCTCGCCCTTGGCCGGCGCCGAGAACAGCACCTTGCTGGCCCCCGCCCCCAGGTGCTTCTCGCCGCCCTCGCGGGAGTTGAAATGACCGCTGCACTCCAGCACCACCTCCACCCCCAGCTCGCGCCAGGGCAGGTTGGCCGGATCGCGCTCCGAGGTGACCCGGATGCGCCGGTCGTCCACGATCAGGTGGCCGTCCTCGATGTCCACGCTGCCCGGATAATGCCCGTAGTTGGAATCGTATTTCAGCAGGTGGGCCATGGTCTCGATGGTGGTGATGTCGTTGATCAGCCGGACGTCGAAGGCGGCGTTGCCCCGGGCCGCCCGCAGGACGTTGCGCCCGATGCGCCCGAAGCCGTTGATGCCGATTGCGGTCATGGTGAAATCTCCTTGTTTGCCGGTGGTGGCGTTGCCTGTATCGGATTGCCTGTTACCCCGCCAGCGCCCGCGGAACCGGCCGGCGGGCGTCCTGTTTCGCGTCCAAGCGGGCAACGCGGAAGACTGAAATCCAATATCCCCCACCCTAACACGGCCAACGGCCCATCTCCAGATGGAGGGCTGGGGAAAACGTCAAAAAGTGGCGTCGCTCATCCGCCGCCGCGCCCAGGGATGACAGCGTGCAGGAGCCGGTGGCGGTGGTGCCCAGCGGCATGGAGGCCTTCGTGATCTTCCAGCGGAAATAAGGCGGCCGCCCGCACGCGGTTCCGTGTTATCGATTTCCCCGCCAATAGGCCAACAGTTCCCGCCGCTCGGCCAGCAGCGAGCCGCCCATTCCGGCCAGGATGGCCCAGAAGGCCGAGGTGATGCCGAAAATGGAAAACGGCGTGGCCGCCACCGCGAAGGCGGTCAGCGCCCCGAAGCGCAGCTGCCCTCCGAAGCCTTTTTCCAGGGCGTCCTGGAAGGAGGAAAGGATGGCCACCCCGGCCAGCACGATGATGAAGCCACGAGGCAGCACCCCCACCAGCGCCGCCACCGTTCCCGCGCCCAGGGCCATCACGATGGTCAGTCCGGCCGAGGTCACCGCGCCCCAGTACCGCCCGGGCGCCGGCCCGGCCTCCGGCCCCGCCAGCAGGGCGGCGCCGGTGCGGGCCACGGTGGCGGGATGGCCTCCGAAGAGGGCGTTGACGACGGAGCAGACCCCGGTGGCGATGGTGACCTTGTTGACGGGCACCCGGTAGCCCTGCGCCATCAGGAACCCCAGCCCCTGGACGTTCCCCAGCCCCAGGGCCAGCACCACCAGCGGCAGGCTCACCGCCACGAATGCGGGAAAGGTGAAGCGCATTTCCGGTATCGCGACGGTGGGCAGGGTCCAAGACAGTTCGATGGGCGCGGAGGTCCAGGTCACCGCCACCGCCACCGACCCCGCGATCACGGCCAACCCCACCGGCGGCACCGAACGCCGGCCGATGGCCCGCCCGATCAGGTAGCCGGCCATGGTGACCCCGGCCACCCGGAGATCGCCCACGATGGCCTCCACCGTGCGGGTGACGTAGGTGAAGATGCTCCCCGCGAACATGCCCATCACCACCGGCAGGGGCAGCCATTTCATGATCCGCTCGCCCATCCCCAACACAGCCAGCGCCAGGAAAAGCAGCCCCGCCATCAGGTTGCCACCCATGATTTCCGCATAGCTGAACTGACCCGCCAAGGTGCCCAGGTAGATCAAGCCCGGCACGGTCCAGGTGATGGGGATCGGCTGGCGGTAATAAAAGCTGAGCAAAATCGTCAGCAACGCGCCGCTGAACCACACGATGAAGACCCAACTGGAGGTCTGCGCGGCGCTCAGGCCAAGCTGGGCCGAAATGGCCAAATGCAACGGCAAGGCCCCGAAGGCATACCAGGTGAAAGCGGTGAGCCCCGCCAGAAAGGCCGGCGCGCTCCATCCCATGCCGGCCGTTGGTTTGCCGAGTGTCGATTTCATGACAAATTCACTACGTGCGGTTAAATTGCCGGCCCGCCAGTTTCCTGCAAACCTCGTGGCGGGTCTTTCTTCCTAACCCATCGCCTTCGAATGCTCAAACGTCCGCGGGACCCCGCCCAAGGCGCCCTTGCCTTAAGATTCTCTTTGTTTCTCTTCTACCCGCACCTGTAATCACCAAGACCACGGCAACCACGGACTCGGTGTTTCTGCTGGGCATGACCTTTGAGTTTTAACCTCGCGCGCGGACGCGCCAACCCCGGAAAAAATCGAAACGGCCTTAATTTCGCCTAAGGTTTTGCGCTATGATGCGCCTCCACCCAATGGATTGACGATCAAAAGAGGCGATGGCGATGAGCGTACATATGCTGGATATGGCGAGTTTCGAGGACTCCATGAGCACTGCGGCGATGCGGAAGGTATTCGAGGAAAGCGCCCTCTTTCAACGCTGGCTGGATGTGGAAGCCGCCCTGGCCACGGCGCAGGCTTCGCTGGGGATGATTCCCGCGGCCTCCGGGGCGGCCATCGCGGCGGCGGCGAAAGTGGAGCGGATCGATTTCCAGGCGGTTCATGCCCATGGCCGGGAGACCGGGCATTCCCTGGTGCCACTGCTGCGGGAATTGCGGCGCGTGGCCGGGCCGGATCACGCGGGGTACGTCCACTGGGGCGCCACCACCCAGGACATCGTCGACACGGGCATGATGCTGATGGTCTCGGCCGCCTGGGGGCAGGTGCGCGAACAGTTGCTGGCCTTGATGAAGCCCCTGCTGGGGCACATGGAGGCCCATCGCGATACCGTGATGGTGGGCCGCACCCACGGCAACCATGCCCTGCCCATTACCTTCGGCTTCAAGGTGGCCGGCTGGCTGGACGAGTTGCATCGCCAGGTGGCCCGATGGGACCAGGCGCGGGAACGGGTGCTGGTGGGCGGCATCAACGGCGCCGTGGGCACCTTCGCGCCATGGGGCGCGAAGGGCCTGGAGGTGCAGGCCGAAACCTGCCGCCTGCTGGAACTGGGTGTGCCCGATGCCCCCTGGCAGAGCGCGCGGGACCGCACCGCCGAGGCGGCCACCCTCTGCGGCCTCACCGCCGGAACCCTGTCGCGCATCGCCCAGGAAATATACCTGCTGGCCACCACCGAGGTGGGTGAACTGGCCGAGCCGTTCCCCCCTGGCACGATCGGCAGCAGCACCATGCCCCACAAGCGAAATCCGATTCGCACCGAATGGGCGCTCAACCTGACCCGCATGGTGCGCGCCAACGCCCAGACCATGATGGAGTCCATGAGCGCCGAGCATGAGCGCGACGCCTCGCGCTGGCGCACCGAGTGGGTGCGGCTGCCCGAATCCTTCCTCATGCTTTCGGGTGCGCTGGCCCATCTGATCGCGGTGGCCGAGGGCCTTCAGGTCAACGTGGAGCGCATGGAAAGCAACCTGTACCTGGACCGGGGGCTGCTGTTCTCCGAGCCGGCCATGTTCGTCCTGGCCGAGGCTGGGATGCCCCTCGACCGGGCCCATCACAAGGTCTACGAGGCCGCCCAAAGGGTCTACCAGAACGGAACCCAGCTGCTGGACGAACTGGTGGCCGATGCGGAAATTACCAGCCTCCGCGGCCGGGATGCGCTGGCC
>JACZSY010000410.1 GCA_022573975.1 SAR324 cluster bacterium
TATTTTAAACTCTCATTCCAAAATCTTACTGAAAGTTTTCATCCATTTTTTCCAAAAAATGGTCTGGGGGTGTGGGGGATGAAATCCCCCACGCATTTAGTTGGTCACAGGCTTTTTAATTTCCGGGGGGCAATTTCCGGGTGGCGGGCTTCCCCGCCATTGAGGCAGTCACTGAAGACGAACCCGGCGCATCCCTCTCCACAGAGGACCAAACCATGAGCCAGGATCTGCTCGTCCAAACGGACACGGGAAAATCTTCGCCAGCGCCCCTGGCCGGCAGGCTGGCCGCCCTGGATTGGACAGGGATCGAGGCCGATCTGTGGGAAACGGGCCATGCCCGCCGCGGCCCCCTGCTCTCCGCGGCCGAATGCGCGGCCCTGCGCGGGATGTTCGCCGACGACAGCCGCTTCCGCAAACGCATCCGCATGGAACGCTACCGCTACGGCGCGGGAGACTACGCCTACTTCTCCGCGCCGCTGCCCGCCCTGGTGCGGAGCCTGCGCACCGGCTTCTACCGCCGGCTGGCAACCCTGGCCAACCGCTGGGTGGAGGCTCTGGGGGAGGCGCCGGGGGATGGGGGAAAATACCCCGCCGCGCTGAAGGATTACCTGGCCCTCTGCCATGCCGCCGGGCAGACCCGCCCCACGCCCCTGCTGCTGCGCTACACCGAGGGCGGCCACAACCGGCTGCACCAGGACCGCTACGGCGCGCTGGGCTTCCCCTTCCAGGTGGTGATCCTGCTCAGCCGGCCGGGGGTGGACTTCGAGGGCGGCGCCCTGCTGCTGGTGGAAAACCGGCCCCGCGAGCAGTCCCTGGGCGAGGCCATCATGCCGGTGCAAGGGGAGGCGGTGATCATTCCCAACGCCTTCCGGCCGGTGCGGGGCAAGCGCGGCTGGCTCAAGGCCGGCGTGCGGCACGGCGTTTCCACCGTCACCCGGGGGACACGGATGACGCTGGGCCTCATCTTCCACGATGCGGAGTAGAACAAAAACGGGAAAGGATACAAAGGACGGCCGCCCCGCGGGATGACGGGGCGGCCATGGACTGGTCAGGGCTTGCGGGCCTTGAAGTTGATGCCGACGGTGCCGAAGGCCTCGGCGCTGCTGGTCTGCGGGGCGCCCTCGAAAACCTTGGCCCTCCAGGTGATGGCGAAGTCGATGAAACCGGCTTCTTTTACCACGGCTTCCAGCTCTGCTTCCAGCAGAGCGCCGGCAATTCATCCGGTCCATAAATCGATGTTCTGCTTGGCGGCTTCGGAGACCGGTTTATTGACCAGGATATCGGCCATCTGAAAGCGCCCGCCGGGCTTGAGAATGCGGAAAATTTCGCCAAAAGCCTGCATTTTGTCCGGACACAGGTTGATCGACCCGTTGGAGATGACCACGCCGGCCCAGCCGTCCTCGATGGGCAAGTCCTCGAAAACGCCCTGGCGGAACTCCAACTGCGCCAATCCGCCTTTTTCTCCGGCGGCCTGTTCCCGGGCCGCTTCTCCCTTGGCCAGCATTTCTTCGGTCATGTCCACGCCGACCACCTTCCCCTCCGGCCCCACCTGATTGGCGGCGATAAAGCTGTCGATGCCGGCGCCGCAGCCCAGGTCCGCCACGCGCTCGCCGGGTGAGAGTTCTCCCATGCGGAACGGGCAGCCGGTGCCCGCGAAGGAGGCCAGCACGCCGGCGGGAACCGCGGAGAGCCAATCCTCCTGGTATTCCACGATCCCGGCCAGCTTGCGTCCGGTGTGGAAATGGAATCCCTGCTCCGGGTTCGCGGCCACCACCCGGTATTCTTTTTTGATTTCCTCGCGCAAATAATCCTGGTCGAGGTCCTTGGGGACGGTTACGACGCTCATGGCGGTTTCCAGTTTCGGTGTCAACGGATTGGGACCTGCTCTCCCTGACAACGGGAGCCCCTTGCGGGCGGACCCCCATCATTTCAATCGAATCGAAATAAAACCAGGCGAAGGTCAAAAGCTGGTGAAAAAATATCACAAAGGCGGTGCTGAATGTAAGTGGCGCTATCCGGCTTGCCTATCGCCCCAGCTCCACCTCCGGCGAAAGCAGCAAAACACGCCAGCATTTGCCGTGGCCGTCCAGGTTGAGGGAGGCGCTGACGCCTCGCTCCAGGGTCTGGCCCTAACATTTAAAATGCTATTTGCAGACGGTGCATAAAACTCGTAAATTCTTTTTATGTATAAGACAACCGAACGCACAATTGACCAGATTCGAAAAGACGTTAACCAGCGGCTCGACTCAAAAAGAAAATCTGCCCTTGGTCAGTTCATGACTCCCAGTGTTATCGCCGATTTTATGGTCTCACTTTTTTCTCCGCTACCTTTAATAAGCCGAATGCTTGATCCAGGGGCCGGGGTTGGATCATTATCCGATGCGTTTTTTTCCAATTTCAATAAAAACGCCCCAAAAAATGCATCTCTC
>JACZSY010000197.1 GCA_022573975.1 SAR324 cluster bacterium
CTTTTTTGCCTTTTTCGGAAAGTTTCGGGGTGCTGCATCCGGCCACCAGTACCGCCCCCATCAAAATCAGTGCCCAAACTCCCACTGCCCGCTTCGTCAGCCGATTCATCCGATCGCCTCCGGTAGTTAACTTTGGTTCCGGTTCGCCGGTGGGAATTCTCTCCCGGCGTGAAAATGTGGCACACCCTATCATGGTTTTGAGCAGGGAGGAATGGTGGCGCCACCGCGGCCCGGGATTTTATTCGCGTCTCGATTTCCGGGAGGCGGCACTGGCCTTGAGCCGTCTCAACTCCTCCTCGGTTTCCTGTTCTCCGGAGGCCTTGCGGGCTTTGCCTTTCCGCGCCCTTTTCTTCAACGCCGCCATCTCGGCGTCCAGTTCCGGTTCCGCGCCCTGGTTTTTTTGTTTCGCGGCGTTCCCGGCTTTCCTTGCGCCGGTTTTTTGCTGGCCCGCGGTTTTCCCCCCGCGCGGTTGTTTGGGTGAAGGGTCATTGGCCGCGCCTTGTTCCATGCCTCCGGCCACCCCCTGAAAAATTTCCCGCGCCCAGGCGGTCAGCCGATCCAGCAATTTTTCGAGAGGATGCTGGAGGTCGAGGCCGAACTCCGCCAGCAGTTTTTTAACGTCATCGAGCAGATCGCCGGGGAATTCGAAACCCGGCTCTTCGTTTGGGCGGTTCCGCTGCCGGGACTCCCCGTCCTGTGCCCGGCGGGCGCCGCCGAAAGCGGCGCTGGCACTGCGGAAGGGTCCCGCGCCCGCGGGCCGGGCGGAACGGCCACTATCCCCGGGGGGCCGGCGCCGATGCGCCCGCCACTGCCTCCGGTAGCGCTCTCTCCCGGCCGGATCGCTCAACACGTCGTAGGCCTGGGCCAACTGGATGAACCGCCGTCTCAACACCTCCCGTTCTTCCGCGGTGCTGCCGGGGTTGGCGTCGGGATGCACTTGCTTGGCCAGGCGGCGGAAAGCCTTTTTGACCTGCTCCCGGGAGGCCTCGGGGGGGATTTCCAGCAAGTTGTAATAATCGATCATGTTCAGTACACTGGCCCTGCCGGGCAGACGGCTATCGATGATCGCACCGAAAACGGCACCGATAGCAGCCCCGATAGCAGCCCCGGCAGGCGTAGCGCCTTCATGTGAAACCGCCTGGAAACACGGCGGCCCGGCCCGCGGTATTCCATGCCGGCAAAACATCGGCTTGGCCCTGTTCAGGCCGCACCATTTTACCGCAATCGGCCGAAATGGGGCGGGATGCCCATCCTGCCCCATTCAACCACACCTTGCGGGGAAAGCGGACAAGGATGTCACAAACCCTATTTTTCGATCTGGAAACCAAATATTCCGCCGATGACGTCGGTGGTTGGTCCAACATCATGGACATGGGCATGGCTGTGGGCGTGATTTACGACACCCTGGATGGAGAGTTCCATGTCTACCTCGAACATGAAATGCCCGCTCTGATCGCCCATTTGCACAAGGCCGACCTGACCGTGGGATTCAACCATCTCGATTTCGACCTGCGGGTGGTCGCCGGCAGCGAGCCCACCGGGGAACTGCGCAACCGGCTTTATCTGGAGTTGCGAGGCCTCAACCACTTCGATATCCTGGCCGAATTGAAAAAAGTGCTGGGGCATCGCCTCAAACTCGACTCGCTGGCGCGTTCCACCCTGGAGGAAGGCAAATCCGCCGACGGCCTGCAATCCCTGCAATGGTACAAGGAAGGCCGGATGGACCTGATCATCGAATATTGCAAGCAGGACGTGGACGTCACCCGGCGGCTGTTCGAGTTTGCGCTGGAGCACCACCACCTGCTCTACGACAGCCGGTCGGGGATCAAGAAAGTGGCGCTGGACTGGAGCCGTCCTGGCGCTCAGGCGGCCGAGGCGCCTTCGGAACAGATGTCGCTATTCGAATAGATCGTCGCCGCTTTGGGCCATCTCGTCGTAAATGGCCAGATTGGTGGTGAGGGTGTCCACCAGCAGCTGGAAGCCGGGCTCGATCCGGGCGATCAACTGGAACAATTCCAGCACGGCGAAGCGAATGAAACCGGCCTGCGCGGCGTTCAATTTCACCGTTTCCGGATCGTTGAGGGGTCCCACTGGAAAATTCCGGGACTTTTCCATCACCCCCTGCGCCCAGAATTCCATCATCACGCGTTTGCCCCATACCATGGCCTCCGGAAAAGGCTTGGAGGTGTTGGCGATATCGGCGGCCTTCATCAATGCCCGTGTGATCCAGGAAAGAAACTGGGGTTGCGAAAAATCCGGCTCGTTATTTTCCAGATAGGCGCCGAAATCGTCCAAAAAACCGCGATGGGCGGCAAAATCGGTGGACATCACCAATTCCTCGATGGTGTTCATCCAATCGCCGACGGTTTCCGCTTCCACCTTGGCTAAAAAAATGTACTTGGGATCGGAAAGAAGATGGCGGGTGACGTCCAGCGAATGCTTTTCCAGCACCGCCTCGTTCTGGTATTTTTTCGCCAGGGCCGACTGGATGCTGATTTCCCATTGATTGTTGTGTCCCGGGTGTTCGATATCGTGAATCAACGCGGTAAACAACAGCAGAAACTTATGATGCTGGGGGAGATGCCGGTGAAAAACCGGAAGTGAAATCATCCAGCCGATGGTATTCACGGTATCCACGGCATGGTGGAAATTGTGATATGGATTTTCCCGGTAATGAAGGCTGGTTTTTTCGATAAAACGGCGCAAAAATTTCTGGTCCAGGGACAGGGTCTCGATACTCCCCTCATTGAGGAAGAGTTTCTCCACGAAGTCCACCAACTGGGTTTTCGTGAGCAGGGACAGGATCGATGGATTCCTTTCGAAACCTCCCGATTTGTTTTGATTGTCCGGCATCGGGTCTTTTCCATCCTTCGATCGTTTTTTGCACAAAGGGTCCGAATAAAACAAGGCGTTTGCCGGCCCGCGGAACATCGATAACAATATCCAACCGATAGAACTCCTAGCATATTCTATACAAATTGGTGATTTTTTTCATTTTTTGAGGGAAAATTATAAATTAAGCCGGTACTTGCCACGAATTCGAGACCTACCAGGACAGACCATGGCGGAAAACGATACGCAAAACGCGGCGCAAAAAGCCCGAATGCCGGCCATTGGCCCAGCGCGCCATTTGCGTTCCATGCGGGTGGAATCGCAGTATCGCAGCGAAACGCGCAACATTTCCCGGCAGGAGCAGGAAAAGTACGGGAATCTGCTCTGGAACCTGGTGCGTTTGAACATGGGCCCTTCGGTGACCATCGCCGATCTGGTCGGGCAGAACACCGAGGGAGGTTTGAGCTTTCTGGACGAGACCGGCCTGTCTTCCAATGTGGCCTATTACCACCGGCACGGGGATACGGGGGAACTGGTGGCCGTGTTGAAATTTTTCACCGCGCACCTGATGCACCAGGCCCGGCGCGAGGACGATCCCGCCAAACAGGAATTTCTCCTCTACAAGGCGGCCGACATGGCCCGCATGATCGTCCAATTCTCTCCCCTCTCCGCCAATGGGGACGCCGAAGCGATCGTGTTCAACATCTATGTCGCCTTGGGTACCGACGCCCCCAACCGCTACGCCAATTTGATGGAAAAAGAGGAGTTCATCTATAAACAGATGCGCAAGCTGGAGACCATGCCCCACGAGATTCCCCTGCGAATGGAAATCGGGGACGCCCTGTTGGCCCAGGGAAGTTATTTCGACGCCCTGGTGCAATACCGGATGCTCCTTCGGCTATTGGTTCGCAGGGGGGCGGGGTCGAACCGCTCCCGCAGTTGGGTGGTCCGCCGGACAGGCGAATTGTTCCAGCAATTGTCCGATATTTCCTCCTCCGATTTGCGGGACGGCCGCAAGCTGAACGCCTTCATCGAACGCTACAATTGGGATTATTCGCAAGGAGGAGGAGAAATCCCACGCCTGGATTCCCTGTCCTCCGGCCAGGTGACCCGGGTGCGCGGGGCCTTGCTGGAAGAGGCAAACCGCTGGCATATCCAAGCCGCCGCCAGTCCCCAGTTGGAGCGCCGGCTCCGCGTCAAGATCGCGGGGAAGGTGGGAGAAAACTACAACGAACTGAGGCAATACTCGAAATCGCTGAAAGTGCTGGAGGATTGTTACCCCCTCTGGGAAGGGGTGGAAGTCACCAAGTCCTCCCTGGAAGAACAGTTGCACTATCTCGATCAGGCCTACAAGGCGGCCGTGCAGCTCAAAAATCAGGGAAAGACCGGCTGGGCCAGCAGGGAATCATCGGCCACCAATACCAAAATGGCCGAATTGAACAAAGCGGAGCGGGACCGCGAAGCGGCCAAGGCCGCATTGATGGCCTGACATGGTTTGGTGGTGAAAGAACCGGTGGGATCGGTTCGGGGTTCCCGGGGCGGCGCTCCTTCCTTCGACCCCCTCCACCGGAAGGCCGGCGGAGGGGCCATCTCAAATCTTTGGGGGACGCCCCAACCCCGGGGAGCGCTCAGGCGCTGGCTTCCTGCCCGGACTGGCGCTCCTTGACCACCTTGTCGGCGATTTGGCCGGGAACTTCCTCATAGCGTGAAAACTGCTGGGTGAAATATCCCTGGCCGGAAGTCATGGCCCGCAGTTCGATGGCATAGGTCAAGGCCTCTCCCATGGGCACCTCGGCCCGTACCACCTGGTTGCGGCCCCTGTTGTCCATCCCCAGCACCTTGCCCCTGCGCGAATTGATGTCGCCCATCACGTCGCCCATGTATTCGGTGGGCACGACGATCTCCAGTTGCAGGATCGGTTCGAGGAGAATCGGCTTGGCCTGATCCATCGCCTTTTTGAAGGCCATGGAGCCGGCGATCTTGAACGCCATCTCCGAGGAATCCACGTCGTGGAAACTTCCGTCATAGACGGTGGCCTGAATGCCGATCACCGGAAAACCGGCGATCACCCCTTTGTGCATGGCCTCCGCCACGCCCTTTTCCACCGCGGGAATAAAATTGCGCGGAATCGCGCCGCCCACGATGGCGCTGATGAAGGACAACGCCTCCTCCTGGCTATTGGGCTTCAATTCCAGCCAGCAATCCCCATACTGGCCGCGGCCCCCGGTCTGCTTCTTGTATTTCCCCTGGGCCTTGGAGGCGGTGCGGATGGTTTCCCGGTAAGGGATGCGGGGCTCATTGAAACTCACCGTCAGGTTGAACTCACGGCTGAGGCGCTGCTTCACCACATCCAGGTGAATGCGGCCCATCCCGGCCACCAGGAAGTCGCCGGTTTCCACGGAGTGGCTGAACTTCAAGGTGGGGTCTTCCTCCATCATGCGGTGCAGCACGGTGGCCATTTTTTCCTCCTCCCCCTTGCCTTCGATGACGAGCGCGTAGCTGAGCACCGGATCGGGAAAGGCGATGGGCAGGAATTCCACCTTGTGATTGATGGCGCAGAGGGTGTTGCCGGTATGGGTGTGTTGCAGCTTGGGCAAGGCTCCGACCTCGCCCGCGGCCAGGGTCTTGACCTCCACCTGATCCTTGCCGAGCAGCTTGTAGAGGTGGGCCGGGCGTTCCGATTCGCTGGTGGCGGGATTGTACACCTCCTTGGCCGCGCTCATTTCGCCGCTCAGCACCTTGATGATGCTCAATCTGCCCGCATACTGGTCCACCCGCGACCCGAAGACCAGCGCCGCGAAATCGCTGTTTTCGGTGGAATCGGCGATGTACCCTTCGGGAGCCTCCTCATGTTCGGCCAATTGGATGCGCCGCTCCGCCGCGTCCGGCAACAGGTCCACCATGGCTTCCAGAATGCGGTCCGTGCCCACGTTGGCGGTGCACGAGGCGGCGAACACGGGCACCAGCCTGCCCGATCCCACCCCGGCGCGCAGGCCCCGGCGGATTTCATCGGTGTCCAGGGACTCGGTTTCCAGGTATTTTTCCAGCAACTCGTCATCGCCCTCGGCGGCCGATTCGGTCAGTTTGAAGCGGTATTCCTCCGCGGCCACCTTCAGTTCGGCGGGAATATCCACGGCCTTGGGCTTGTCTGGATTGGAGTACTCGTAGGCCTTCATTTCGATCAGGTCCACCACGCCTTTCATGGCATCGGCCTGGCCATAGGGGATGGTCACGGCCACCAGGCGGTGTTCGAAGGACTCGTTGAGGAATTTCAGCCGCGCGTCGAAATCGGACTGTTCCCGATCGATCTTGCCGATCACCATCAAGCGGGGCAGGTGGCGCTCCTCCAGGTAGTTCCACAAAAACCCGGTCTCTCCCTGGATGCCCGGTTCCGCGGATGCCATCATGATCGCCCCGTCGATCACGCGGATCGCTCCCACGGTGGCGCCGATGAAATTCATCGACCCGGGCGTGTCGATCAGGTCCACGGAATGGTCCTTCCATTTGAGATGGCCCACCGCCATGTGCAGGCTTGTTTTTCGTTCCTTCTCGTCCACCTCGAAATCCAACACGGCGGTTCCATCGTCCACCGCGCCCAATTTCCGCAAGGCGCCCGCGCGATTCAACAGGGCTTCGCCCAGAGAAGTTTTTCCCGCGCCGCTGTGCGCGATCAGTCCTATCGTATAAACACCCATGGGAGGACTCCTGAACGGTAACGGAGCAATTATTCCGCCGGTGGCATCACATTGGACATCGGGCGCCCCACGGAAAATTCAAGGGACGTGAGCAAAAGCGCGATGGCCAATGCGCGCCGGGTTCCCGGCGGAGGATCGATGAAAATTGTCATGTGTTTCCCGGCTGGACGGCCCTGATTCCCGGCGGCCGGCGGCAGCCGAAACTTCCCGGCCCCATAAATCCTGAAACGATTTTTGGATGGGGGGAGAATAACCAATGGCCTGGGGAAAGTAAAGCGCGGGGAAAGCGGGCCTGGCGATGGAAATAAATAGCTCGATTGGGGAGACGCTCCCATGGCGGGAGGCCCCCTCATGTTCGGAAAAAACGGGGGGACAAGCGACCGCCGGACCCGCATCCGCAAGGCAATCGATCGCCATGGGTGGACCCTGCGCGGAAACGGGGCGTTTCGGTTCGCGCCCACCTCGCGGCGAGTCGAGAAAGCGCCCCCCCGCCACCGCCGGAGATACCGCCCAGGGTACCGTCCAGAATTCCGGCGCCATTCCCGCCTACAAAATGGGCCTGAATTTCTTTTCCAGGAAGCCATACCAGTTGGGCCGGGAGAACAACACCCGGTCCAGGGCGAACAATTGCACCTTGTTCAGCGCGATGGTTTCCTTGAGAATCTGGGGAGATTTGATGTTCCCCTCGGCGATGAGGGGTTTTTTGGTGAATTTCCGCACCCACTCGGAGAGGGTTTCCTCTTTTTCAAAAAATTTATTGAGCACATGCACACTGACCGGGTGAAATATATCCACCTTTGCGTTGCTGAGCACCCGGATCATCGCCTTCAGGTCGATTTCGGAAAAACCCTCTTCCAGCTTGTCGTGGATCGAGAACAGGTAGGACAGGGGCAGTTCCGGAGAAACCCTGCTCTTGATGGCCTTGATGATTTTCTCGCCGAGGCGCATCCGCTGCTCGATCCCTCCGCCGTATTCGTCGAAACGGTTGTTGTAGCGGTTGGAGAGGCACTGATCGAGCAGAAACAGTTGCGAGCCGTTGATTTCGATCAAATCCGCTCCTGCCTCTTCCGCGCGTTCGGCGGCATGAACGAAAAACAGGATGATTTCCTCCACGTCCCCTTCATCGAACTCCCGGCTGACGGTGAAATCCTTGCCGAAATTGATGATGGAGGGTCCCACCGGCTGCTCCCTGATGATCGACTCCGAAGTCCTGGCTCCGGAATGGGCGAGGCGCAACGCGACCGAGGCCCCTTCGTCGTGGATGGCGCCGATCAGCCGCGTCAATCCTTCCATGTGCCGCTCGGTATTGATGCCCAACTGGGAGGTGTGGGCTTTTCCCTGTTGGGTCACATAGGCCGATTCGATGATGATCAACCCCACCCCCTCCTGGGCCAGGGTGCGGTAGTAATGAACGATCTGTTCGGAGACCATCCCATTGCTTCCCGCCTGGTATTCGATAAAGGGGGAGAGGACGATTTTATTCCTCAACTTCAGTCCATTGAGTGCCACCGGATCGAACATGGATGCCTTTGGATTAGGGGTGGGGGTATGGTAGCGTTCAGCGAAGGGATGCGGGGCCGTGGCCCGGTTTTGGCCCGCGGACTGGTTTTGGCCCGCGGACTGGTTTTGGCCCGCGGGCTATGGCGGGCTGCGTTCGCTCAGGCCGGAACGGCCGAAGCGGGAACCCCGTTCCCGCTCCGCATCCTCCGGCGTGATGTCCGCGCAGGCCATCCGGATCGGCGGATGAAACTGTAGATCGGCGGCCTCATGGATTGCC
>JACZSY010000411.1 GCA_022573975.1 SAR324 cluster bacterium
GCGCATGGCGTAGAGCAGGCGACGATGCACCGGCTTGAGGCCGTCGCGCACGTCGGGAATGGCCCGGCCCACGATGACGCTCATGGCGTATTCCATGTAGGAATCGCGCATCTCGTCTTCGATGTTCACCGGGATGATGTGGCTCAACTGGTCGGGATCCATCGTGCTCCTGGCTGTTGCTCAATGAAAAAACTTCGGGTGGGGTGGCTCCAATCGGTTACTACGCGATCCAGCTATGCGATCCAGCTATGCGATCCAACTCCGGGATCGACGCGGCAATTCACCCTGCGATTGGAAAAAATGTCGTCGTCCAAAAAAACAATGGTAGTGCGGCGGTCGGGCGGGGCGGCAGGGGAGAAAAACCCCTTGGCTCCGGGGAAGGCGAAGCGGGCATTTCCATGCCGTTCCCGGAGGCCGATCCTTGACGGATGGGCCGGGTGAAATCAGGGTCCCTCCATGGACGCCCTTTGCTGTTCACACGCGCCGGTCACTCTCTCCACAGGCTATCATAACAGGCAGGGGCGGGCAATTTTTTTGGGGGGGATTTTTTGGTTCCCTAAATTTTTTAAGCTCTATTACGTTTGACCTATTACGCTGTGCGTAATAGGGTGGTTGAATGATCCGTTCGTTTCGCCAGCGGAATGCAAAGCGCTTGTTTGACGACGAGGTGGTGCCCCGATTTCGCGCCATCGAACGAGTGGCCCGGCGCAAGCTGCTTCTGTTACACGCGGCCGAAAGTCTTGAAGACTTGGCGGTGCCCCCTGGCAACAGATTGGAGGCATTGCGCGGGGACCGCGCTGGACAGCACAGCATTCCGTATCAACGACCAATGGCGTTTGTGTTTCGAGTGGCGAAACGGCGATGCCTTCAACGTGGAAATCGTGGATTATCATTGAGGCGGCCCATGAAAAACCAATCTGAAACGCTCGCACCGATCCATCCCGGGGAGATTCTGCGGGAAGAATTCATGAAACCGATGGAGATCAGCATCAACCGGCTGGCCCGTGAAATCTTCGTGCCCCCAGGACGCGTCAGCGCCATCGTGGGCGCCAAGCGAGCCATCACCGCCGACACCGCCCTCCGCCTGAGCCGCTACTTCAACATGACCCCCCAATTCTGGCTCAACCTCCAGTCCGAATACGATCTGCGCCTGGCCCGCCGTGTCTCCTGGGCCGAGATGGAAGCGAGGATTCAGCCCCGTGGTGGGTGAGGGGCCGTAAAAGGAACTCGCCCCGGCTTCCCCCCTATGGCCGGTATCGCCACAAATCATTCAATACGCCACCGCCCTCGGCGGAATCGTAACCGCCACCTCCAAAGAGCCAAAGGTCCCCTGTGCCGTCTATCCAACCGAGGGTATTCCTACCCTCCCGGGACGTTTGCAGAATCCGCTGTGCCTTTTGTACTGTAAACCCCGGCTTGGTCCACCAAATTGGAACCTGAGATCCAGGTCCATGTATTGGGCGCCCCCCCTGCATCCCCTGAACCCTGTTGAATATCCTCGAAGCACCCTGGCAGCAGCACTATCGCCAGCAGCGGAAAAACCCTGATCCCATTCCAACGATTCGCCATTGTCCCTGTTTCCTTTATTTAACCCCCGCCCTCCAATCACCCCTCACCACCCATACCTCACACTAAGCCCCGGGATTACCCTCCCATTCCGCGCCACCGCGACCGGCGCCACCCCCCAGCCCTTGGCGGAGGCGGATTTATCGCCATCGCCGCCGTCCTGAAAGGCCCACACCAGCAACCCCGTCCCAACCACCGCTGACAGCAGGGCAACGAGTGCGGCCGTATCCCGGTATTCCTCGAACTGCCTGGAGGTATCCGGGTCGGAATTGGCGGTGGCCTCCGCCGTTTCATTGTCATCCAGGGCCGTCATGTATTGTTGCAGGGACAATATCAAGGCCGCCCCACCCGCGATCAGCAATCCCGTGCTCGGGCCTTTTTTCACAACGGGCGTTGGCTCGGGTTGGGGTCGTTCCGGCTCGGCCGCCGGTTCAGGTTCGGGCTTCGGCTCCGCTTTGGCGACTGGGTCTTTCTTGGGTTGTTTATCGGGGGGGACGCGCTCGTCCATGGGGCTGAGGAAGACGAAATCTCCCTCGTCCAGGTCCGGGTCCCTGATCTTGCCGTACTGCGGCGTCTGTCCCGTGTCGTAGCTCAGCACGCGCTGATTGAGGAACGCTCCCAGTTCCGAGCCGGTGACGTAACCGTCCCGGTTGGTGTCTCCCTCGCCCTCGATGGCGCGGATAAAACTGGGCAGGAAGACGCTTTTGGCGGGGACTTCCTCTCCGGCGCTTCCCGCCGTGATGAACTGCCGCACCGGCTTGGCGGTCTTGTTGGTGATGTAGCGGGGGACGGGCAGGGCCCTGGCCCTGAAAATGGTGCCCGAAAAACAACTGTCGAAGAGGA
>JACZSY010000198.1 GCA_022573975.1 SAR324 cluster bacterium
CGGCGCGGGGGACGAGATGGAGCGCATCGCCGAAGGGCCGGAGCAAATGAATGTGCGCCAGATCAGCGAGCTGATGTATTTCCACAAGGACAACCTGGCGGACGCCGAACTTGCCCTGCGCATCCCGGCCCTCTCGCCCGGCTGGCGGGACTCCTTCCAGAAGCGGGTGGAAGCAACAAAGGGGGAGGGAAAGGAAACAACGCCATGAACGAATCGACCGGAAACAAACCCCGCCGCATCCGGCGCGAGGTGGGGCGCCTCTATGAGGACTTCCAGGTGGGGGACATCTACGAGCACACGCCCGGGCGCACCATCTCCGAGGCGGACAACACCTGGTTCACGCTGCTCACCATGAACCAGCATCCGCTGCACTTCGACTCCGAGTACGCCAAAGGCACCGAGTTCGGGCGCCTCCTGGTCAACTCCGCGCTCACCCTGTCCATCGTCACCGGCATGAGCGTGGCCGACGTGTCGCAGCGGGCCATCGCCAACCTGGGCTGGACGGACATCCGCCTGCCCGCCCCGGTGTTCGTGGGCGACACACTCCGCGCCGAATCCGAGGTGCTGGCCAAGCGCGAGTCCAAGTCCCGCCCGGAGGCGGGCATCGTCACCGTGCGCACCACCGGCCACAAAGTCGGCGGCAAGACCGGAGACACCGTAGTCATGACCTTCGAGCGCACCATCCTGGTGCCCAAGCGGGGGTAGGGGCCCGGGGTGAACGGCGGGTGCGGAGGGCTGCGCGGCCCTCCGCGTCCGCCGGCCGGGTCGTCAGGGGTGGCTTGACAACTGCCGGTTGTGGAACTCGACCCCGCCAATGCGCCCAGGAGCGAAGCGCTTGGTCATGCCGCCTCGAGGAGCGCTCCTTCGGGGCCCACATCCGCCTCCTCCAGCGCCCCGCGGATTCTTGCGATCTCCGCTTCGCTCAGCTTGACCAGCGGAGGACGGACGGCGGCATTGGGAATGCGGCCCAGGATGACCAGCGCCTCCTTCATGCGGTTGTGCATGTCCACAAAGGGATCGGTGTAGAAAACCTCGGCCAGTGGAAAGATCCGGTCATTGAGCCGCCGCGCCCGTGCGAGGTCGCCGTCTTGCACCGCCTGCCAGAGGGCCGCCTGGAGATCGGCGATCACGCTGCCGGAACCCGACAGCAGGCCATTGCAGCCGAGAACGAGAGAACTCAACAACCAGGCGCTGTGCGTGGTCAACACGTTGACCTGCCGCGGCAGGCTCTGGAGCGTGCGGATGTGACGTTCATGCAGCCTTACGTTGTCGCTCCAGTCCTTGACCGCCCGGACGGACGGCACCTCCTCCGCCAGCCGCAGCAGCGTGTCGAGCGGGTAGCCCTGCCCGCCGCCCAGCGGGTACTGGAAGCATATCAATGGAAGGCCGGTGGCGTCCGCGATGGTCTTGAAGTGGGTCAGCGCCATTTCGGGGCGGCTCTGCGCGCCCAGCGTGAACGGATTGGGCGGGAAAACCAGCAAACAGGAGGCGCCGCCTTCCTCGGACATGCGGGCCAGCCGAGCCGCCTCCAGGCTGCCGTCGGCATAAATGCCGTTGACCACCGGGAGGTCATCGCCGATCTCGTCCATCGTGATGGCGAGAATCCGCTTTTGTTCTTCAAACGTGCAGGAGGCCACCTCCGACGCATGGGCGTTGGTGGTTATCGCGGAGAGGCCCGCCACGGCGGCCACGTCACGCAAATGCTTGCGGTACGCCGCCTCGTCGATGTTCAAATCGCTGTCGAACGGCAACAAGCAGGCGGGGATCACCCCCTGGGGAAGATAATTGTTGAACCTGGACATAACGATTCTCCTCTCGTTTTTTCCTTTGCTTAATGAACCTCGACGTTCTCGCTGGATTCCTCATCGCCAGCGGTCTCTCCGAAAAAAACAACCCGGCGTGTGGCGAGATCGCCGATTTCCCCGGCCGAATAGCCGATTTGTTCCAGCACTTCCCGCGTGTTCGCGCCAAGTTCCGGCGGAGGCCTCCTGATACCGGGAACCTCCCCGTCATAGCGGATGGGATGGGCCACCACCCGCATGGATTGGTGTTTAAATTCGATATCGGCGAAAGACCGGTTGTGATGGACTTGCGGGTGCGTCTCCAGATCTTCATAGGTGGCGACCCTGGCGAACCATATTCCCTTCGCTTCAAGGCGCGGTGCGATTTCGGCATATCCGAAGCCTTCCAACACTTGCGCGACAATGCCGGCATAACGGTCCCGGTCGTCGAAGGGGTCCAGCCCGCTCAGTGCGGCGAGGGCGGGATCCTCCAACGCGGCATGGAGCTCCTCCCCCGAAACCAATGAAAGCACGATGAAACCGTCGGCGATGCGGTAGATTCCATATGGAGCCGGATGAAACCAGGTGGCAAGATGGGAATCGCGCTCCAGATCGCTCGCAAAGGGCATCTTCTTTCGATTGAGGTAGAAAGTAATGGCTTCCATCTGCAGGTCGATCCCGGCGCTGAAGAGGTTGGACTCGACCCGCCCGCCGCGCCCGGTGGTCAGGCGCCGGACAAAGGCGCCAAGAATTCCCATGGCGAGAAGAGAAGCGGCATGCTGATCGACAACGGTCGCGCCGGCGGCGGTCGGCGCTGCTCCAAATTTCCCCGAAGCGGCCACGAGCCCTGTCGCCGCCTGGATCAACAGGTCCTGACCCGGAGCCTTCGCCATCGGCCCCCCCGCGCCGAACCCCGAACCGGAAGCGTAGATGATGTCTGGCTGGACCGCCTTCAAATCCGCGTAGGCCAGCCCAAGTCTTTCCATCACCCCGTGGCGATAGTTCTCGACGACGATGTCGTATTCCTCCACCAGGCGCTGGACGATCCGCCTGCCTTCGGGAGCCTTGAGGTTCACCGCGATACTGCGTTTGTTCCGGTTCGCCGCGATAAAAAGGGCGCTCACGTGGGAGGGGAGAGAACTCGGACCGCCCATTCTCCTCTCGAACCCGCCGTCAAGCGGTTCCACCCGGATCACGTCGGCCCCCATGTCGGCGAGATACTGCACCCCCGCCGGACCCTGGAGGTAATGGCAGAAGCTCAATACCTTCATGCCGTCCAGCAGCTTTTCCGGCATCGACGTTTTCTCCGTGGACGATTCCATCCGCTCCCGCCTTTTCATCCCGATTCCCTTGCGTCCACCGGCTCAACCGGAAACACGCGGCCATCGTTGGGATCGATCAAGTGCATTTTTTCCATCTCCGCCACGAAGCGGTACTGTTGCCCGGGTTCCCCAATGTCCTGCATCCCGCACCCGGCCGCGATCTCCGTTCCGTTGAAGGGGAAAAACATCAAGGCCCTGGAGCCGGGGCAATCGCATTCTCGGGGTTTTCGTAAGATCCCCTCTGTGGTCCGATGGTTGCGGCGTAATTACGCACCCATCGGCGAGGGAGGTCAAGGATGGCGCCTTCGATCGAAGATTACTTTTCCAGTATTACCGATCCTGGCAAAACAAGCGCACCACGGCATAAATTAGATCAAATTCTCACTCTCGCCATATGCGCGGTGATATGCGGAGCCGGCGATGGGACGGAATTCGTATCGTTTGGCGAGTCCAAACTGGAATGGGCCAGGACTTTTTTGGAATGGCCCCATGGGATTCCTTCTCACGACACATTCGGCGTCATTGGGTTCGCTAAAGGTTTCTTGCGCCGCCCAAAAGTTGACCGGCTGGGCGGCCCGGTCATGCGATCCATATTCAGCCTCCTGGCGCGATCTCAACCGGCCCAGGATTTCCTCCAGGCGTTTACATCTCCGCTGAGTGAGGGCATAACCGGGATGCCTTGCCGCGCGGGCCTCGATGGAACCGCTCGTGTTGGCGCCGTTCCGGGACGGGTGGGGACAATAGCCGGGACGGGCAGGGAAACCACATGGATTGGCGTGCCGTATATTTTCCCCGCCAATAATCAACCTCCATGCTGTTTTGCACGGGAGACCGAATCAGATGAGTGCATTCTATTACGAGGACTTCGAGGTCGGGGCGGAATTCGAAACGCCGGGACGGACAATCACGGAAACGGACGTCGTCCAGTTCGCGGCCCTCACCGGTGACTGGAATCAGATTCATACCGATGAGGAGTTCTGCAGAAAAACCCCTTACAAACGGCGTATCGCGCACGGACTGCTTGGGATGGCCTTGATCGAGGGCCTGAAATTCCGCCTCGGGCATTTCGAGGGAACCGCCATTGCTTCGTTGGGATGGACCATCAATTTTTTCAAGCCCATCTTCATCGGCGATACGATCCGGGTAAAGGTCAAAATCGCCAGCAAGCGGGAAACCAAAAAGTCCGATCGCGGAATCCTGGTCGAAGCGGTGCAAATCGTCAACCAGAGGGACGAGGTGGTGACAGAGGGGGAACACACGGTATTGGTCAAACGAAAAAGCGCTTGATATGCCGGTTTCCTCCATCTTCCGTTTTCAGCTCCTCAAGCCTTCATGTTCCAACAATCTCCGGCCCCTGTCCGGCCCCTGCGCTTTTCCACCTCGCTCCGGCGGGCGGAGGCGCGATCGGCCTCATCCTCCAGCCGGCCTCGCGCCCCCAATTTCCGGCCTGGTCTTGTGCTCAGGGCCACCAAGCGGGGAAGAAAAATATCCAATTATCGTTATATATATCAATAGTATATCCATTCCTTCCATTGGGAGGGGAGGGGCCGGGGCAAGGGTTGCCCCCCAACCCAGCGCAAAAATCCCCGCAAATATCACCGCATTCCCGCAGGGCGGAAATCCAGGCAGCCGGCCCCGGGTGTTGCCTCTTCCTTCGCGGGTGGTTTAAGAATGGTGCTGCGATCCGACAACCCGCAAGCCCAGCATGAGGATGAAACATGATCTTCAATCCCATTTTGCCACGGGAACGCATCGACGCCATGCGGGCCGGGGGATTTTGGCCGGACCGGCTGATCACCGAATACGTGGACCAGGCGGCCGAATCCTGCCCGGACCAGGTGGCGGTCACCGGCGCCAATTCCATGACCGGCCGCGTCACCACCCTATCGTACCGGCAGTTGCGCCGCATGGGGAACCGCATGGCCCTGGGCCTGGTGGCGCTGGGGGTGGAGTCCGGGGACGTGGTGTCCTTCCAGTTGCCGAACTGGTGGCAGGTCTCGGCCCTCTATCTGGCCTGTACCCGCATCGGCGCGGTGATCAACCCGCTGATGCCCATCTTCCGCCATCGCGAGATGGAGTTCATGCTGGGCTTCGGCGAGACCAAGGTGCTGCTGATTCCCCATTATTTCCGAGGCTTCAGCTATCCCCGCATGATGAACGCGCTGCGGAGCAAACTGCCCGCCCTGGAGCATGTGCTGGTGATCGGCGGCGAGGACGGGGAGGACGGCCAGAGCTTCGAGGCGGCGCTGTTGAACCGGCGTTGGGAGGACGAGATGGACGGAGAGGCCATCTTCGCCGAACGGCGCCCGGGGCCGAACGACGTTTCCGAGTTGATCTACACCTCGGGCACCACCGGCCATCCCAAGGGGGTGATGCACACCTCCAACACGATCATCGGGAACATTCAGCAGATCGTCCGCAAAACCGAACTCACCTCCGCGGACGTGATCCTGATGGCCTCGCCGCTGGCGCACAACACGGGGTTCCTCTATGGCGTGACCATGGCCATCATGCTCCATGCCAAGCTGGTGTTGCAGGACATCTGGAACCCCATCGCCGCCGCCCAGCACATTCAGGACGAAGGCGTCACCTTCACCATGGGCTCCACTCCCTTCTTGTCGGACCTGACCCACAATCCCGGCGTGGAGCGCTACGACCTGAGTTCCCTGAAAACCTTCATCACCGCCGGCGCGCCGATTCCGCGGGTACTGGTGCAGGCGGCCATGGACAAGATCGGCATGGCCGTGGTGTCAGGGTGGGGCATGACCGAGAACGGCCTGGTCACCACCACCCGCCTGGGAGACCCGCCCGGCAAGGTGTTCGAAACCGACGGCGCGCCTTTCGAAGGCATGGAGTTGCGGGTGGTGGACGAAGACCATGGCGCCCCCCTGCCCACGGGCGAGGAAGGCCGCCTGCAGGCGCGGGGATCGGCCAATTTCGTGGGCTATCTCAAACACCCCGAGGACTACGCCATGGACGGGGAGGGCTGGTTCGAAACCGGGGACAAGGCCCGCCTGGACGCCGAGGGGTACATCCGCATCACCGGGCGCTCCAAGGACATCATCATCCGGGGCGGGGAGAACGTTCCGGTGGTGGAAGTGGAAGAACTGCTCCACCGCCACCCCAGCGTGCAGGACGCCGCCATCGTCGCCATGCCGGACGAACGGCTGGGAGAACGCGGTTGCGTCTTCATCGTCCTGCGGGAGGGCGCGGTCCTTACCTTCGAGGAGATGGCGAGCTATCTTTCCGAGGCCAATCTGGCCCGCAATTACCTCCCCGAGCGGATGGAACTGCTGGGCGAGATGCCCCGCACCCCCAGCGGGAAAATCCAAAAGTTCAAGCTCAGGGAGACGGCCAAGGAATTCCGGGTGGAACCGCCGGCCTGAAAGCGGGTGCTCCGATTGCCGGGGGCGCGGGAACCGGAGTGCCGGCCACCGAGGAGCAATCGGGGGAATGCCGGACCTATCCGCTTCACGGGCCAGGGGGAGTCCGCGGGCCAGACGCGCCGGGGGGCGGGCCATTCCGGCGCGGGGTCTTTCCAGCAAGGCGAAAATGCCATATGGACAAAGGGTATCAAGTCTTGTAAAGAGGGGGGCCTGAGACCAAATGCGGGCTGGGGGGTTTTAGGGGCTCCGTTCTTTTTTCGCGATTAAATGAGGGGTAGTCATGAAACCATTCACTAGGATATTCGGTAAATTTTCACTGGCCGTGGCGGGTTGCACGCTGGTGCTGGCGTTCTTCCTCGCGGCCGGCCAAGCAGCGATGGGGGCCACTCCGATCAAGATCGGCTATGTGGGCGGCATTTCCGGCGCTTGCGGCGGGCTGACCCATTCGGTGATCAAGGCCATGAAAATCGCCATCAAGGAAATCAACGACGCCGGCGGCGTGTTGGGCCGCCCGATCCAGGTTATCTACCGGGATTCGAAAACCAAGCCCGACGAGGGCGCCAAGCAGGCCCGGGATCTGATCCTGTCGGAAAAGGTGAAAATTCTGGTCGGCACGTGCAGCAGTTCGATTTTCATGGCCATCAATCCCATCTCCAAGCAGTACAAGATTCCTTTCTTCAGCGCCCTTAGCGGTTCCCACAGGCCCACGATCGATTTCGGTCATCCTTATGTGTTCCAGACCAATCCCCATACCCTGATGGAGGGCAAGGCCCTGGCCGTGTACGCCCACAAGCAGGGCTGGAAAAACATCGTCACCATGGGCCTCGATTACGAATGGGGCCGGATGACGGTCCAGGTGTTCGTGGACGAGCTCAAAAAGCTGGACCCCTCGGTGAGGATTTCCAAGCAGCTTTGGCCCCGCTTCGGAGAATCCAATTACACCTCCTTCATCACCGCCGCGCTGGCCGAGAAGCCCGATGCGATCCTGACGGTGTTTTTCGGGGGCCATACCAATTCCCTGATCAAGCAGGGCAAGGCCTACGGGCTGCTCAAGCGCACCACGTTGCTGACCTTCCTCAGCACCGAGAGTTTCATCTCATTGGGAACGCAAATCCCCGACGGCGTGCATGGCTGGGCCCGGGCGCCATTTTATTTCCTGAAATCCCCCGCGGCAGTCAGTTTTGTGAAGAAATACCGGGCCGCCAACAAAGGTGAATACCCGAACGACTGGGGGATTCTGGCCTATGACGAGATGTATTTTATCGCCGAGGTCATCAAGCGCGCCGGCGGCACCGATCCGGACAAGATGCGCAAGGCCGCGACCTCGTTTACCTTCAACTCCCTGCGCGGCCCTCTGCGCATGCGGGCCATCGATCAAACCTTCAATTCACCCGTATTTATCGGGGTGACCAAGAAACTGGACAAATACCCCTTTCCAGTGCTGGTGAACATCCAGGTCATTACCGACACCCACCCCAGTGAAGCCACCGTGAGAAGACTGCGGGCGGCCGCAATGAAATAACGGGCTTATGCCTGGACAGGGGATTCTCCCGGCCCCCGCCGGGTGAATCCCGTTTTTTCCCGGGAGCCGATTCCATCGGCTCCCGGGCGTTTTCACCCAGGGATTGAACGATCACATGATTTTTGTACAGGTGTTGCAGGGTTTGATGGAAGGCGTGTTGCTGTTCCTCATCGCCTCGGGGTTGACCCTGATTTTCGGGGTATCGAAAATCGTCAATTTCGCCCACGGCTCTTTTTGCGTGCTGG
>JACZSY010000199.1 GCA_022573975.1 SAR324 cluster bacterium
CACCCGATGGGGCCAAGATCGGTGGTGAGGGCGCCAGGTTTCGCCGCGCCGTGGGAGGATGCCAGCAAAACAGCAGACAGGGTTTCATGATCCGCATTGACGATTTGATCTCCAAAGTTTCCGCCTACATGCCCGAGGACGCCGATCTGGGCCAGATCGACAAGGCCTACGTCTACTCGGCGACCCTGCACCGCGATCAATTCTCCAACAACGGCGCTCCCGTCCTGCAACACGCCCTGGAGGTGAGTTGCATTCTGGCGGACATGAGGCTGGACCTGCGTTGCATCGTCGCCGGGCTGCTCCACGATGTGCTGGAAGCCGACCTGGCGGACCCGCGGGTGTTGCGGGAAGCCGTGGGGGAGGAGCCGGCGCGGCTGATCGAGGAGCTTTCCCATCTGAGCCGGGCCGCTTTTCATGGCAGCGAGGCCACCAGGGCGGAGCATATGCGCCAAATGATCCTGGCCAGCACCCGGGACTTGCGCGTGATCCTGATCCTCTTGGCCGACCGCCTGAATTTATTGCGCGACATCGGCCAGTTGCCGGCCGAACAGCGCATCGGGCTGGCCCGGGAAACCATGGCCATCTACGCCCCCATCGCGCACCGCCTGGGCATCCAGACCTTCAAGAGCGAGATGGAAGACCTTGCCTTCGCCGTGCTGGAGCCGGGCGTGTATGCGGGACTGGAAGAACGGGTGGGCGCGCGGGTGGCGGAACGCAGGGCCTTGCTGGAAAGCGTCGATGCGCGGTTGGAGGCCCTGCTGCGAACCCACGGATATCGGGGAACCGTGGTGGGGCGGATCAAGAACCTGTTTTCCATTTACCGCAAGATGAAAAATTCCCACCTCGACCTGGAGCGGGTACACGATCTGCTGGCCACCCGCATCATCCTGGACACCCCGGAAGATTGCTACAAGGTGTTGGGACTGGTGCATGCCGCCTTCACGCCCATTCCCGGGCGGTTCAAGGATTACATCGCCCTGCCCAAGGAGAACGGGTATCGATCCCTGCACACCATCGTTTTCGATCCTGACGGGGAAATCATCGAAATCCAGATTCGCACCAGGGAAATGCATGGCCAGGCGGAAATGGGCATCGCGGCCCATTTCGTTTACAAGGACGGCTCCTCCACGGACGAGGTGGAACTGGCTTCCGTCAACTGGTTCCGCAAGCTGTTGGAAAACCTGGAGGAAGGCCGCAATCCCCAGGAATCGATGGAGTTGTTTACACGGGACTTGAATCCGGAACAGGTGTTTGTCTTCACCCCTCGTGGAGAGGTGATCAAGCTGCCCCGGAACGCAACCCCCATCGATTTCGCCTACGCGGTGCATTCCGAGGTCGGGCACCGTTGCGTGGGCGCGAAGATGGACGGAAAAATGATTTCCATCCGCAGCCCCCTGAAAACCGGCGCCGTGGTGGAAATCCTGACCAGCAACCGGCAGGAACCCAAGAAGGATTGGTTGAAGACCACGGTCAGTTCCCGCGCGTTGGGGCATATCCGCGCCTATATCCGAAAAAAGGAAAGAGCCGATGCGGTCCAGCGGGGGCGCGAACAGGTGGCGCGCCTGGTGAAGGGGATGGGCAAACGGGTGGAGGACATTTTCAAGCTGGAGCCAGTAGCCGGTTGGGCCCAACGCCACAAGATTTCTTCCCTGGAGGAACTCTTCGCCGCCGAAGGGTTTGGCCGCATCCATTTCCGCGATGTGCTGGAACGCCTTTTTCCCGAGGAGACCCCAAAAGCCGTCCGCGCCAAGGCCCAGCCCGCCAGCAAGGCCCCCAAGCGAACCCCCCCTGCAAAAGGCGTGGTGCGCATCGACGGCATGGACAACATGATGACCCGCTTCGCCAAATGCTGCGGCCCGCTGCATGGGGACCCGCTGATCGGCATCATCACACGCGGACGGGGCGTTTCAATCCATCACAGGGAATGCCGGAACCTGGCCCGGCAGGTGCTTCACAAGGAGAAAATGGTGGAGGTGGACTGGGCAGGCGATCATCCACCGGCGGCAAGGCCGGTGACCATCGAAATCCTGTCCAGGAAATCCATGAAGGACCTGTTGGAATCGATCCGGTTTCTCGAAGACGAGGGCATCCCCATTGCCTCGGGGCGCATGGATTTGAAGGATGAGGCCATCACCCAGCAGTTGACCCTGATGGTGGAAGACACCAAACGCCTGGAGCGAATCCTTCAGCGGCTCAACGCAATCGAGGGGGTTCGGGCCGGCCGTGTTTTTGAATCCGAATAGGTGGTGAGGATTGACATTTCCCCATCCAGCTGTTCCAGGTAGACCTCCCGCATCACCTCGACCACTACGATTTCCTCAATGTTGCTGGCTTTCTTGGAGAGAATATCGAAGGCCCGGGTCATTGGAATTTCCCGTCCGGTCAATTGTTCCAGCTTCCTGCCGATTTTTTGTACGGTTTTCCTGATCATAAGCGTCTCTCTAATCAACGTCAGCTCCTTCCTTCCGATAGAATGAGATCCGGCGGAGATTCACCTGCTTCCATGCCGGCCAGTTTCGTTGACATCCCCATTGATGCATAAAAGAGGCCATTTCGAATTGAACCACCCCGCATCAAGTGGCGGGGAATCGACCCGCGCAAAAAAAATCGACGGGACGCGGAAATGAAATCACGCAAAAGGAGGGCAGGCGGAGGGCGGGTGGACGCACAGTTATTTGGATGCACTGTTATTTGGAGGTACAGGCATTTGGAGGTACAGGCATTTGGAGGCACAGGCATTTGGAGGGCCTGCCAATCCCAGGGGAGAATTCCGGGAGGATAGGGAATCGCGGCCTGAAATTCCGCCAAGGCAAGCGTAGCGGAGGGCGGGGCGAAAACACAATGCGAGGCGGCCGGGGATACGCCAGGCGATGCCCGGGAGGGGGGAAAGTGGGGGGGGGGCTATTGCCTGAATTTGTTGAGATCGATCACGAATCGTTCGTGCGTGCCTTCGCCGGCCACCGTTTCCCCGTGCATCACCTTGACCTCGAACAACAGCTTGCGGCGGTCGCGTTCGAGGATTTTGCAACTGATCCGCACCGTTTCCCCGATCTTCACCGCGGCCTTGTGCCAAATGTGCACCATTGTTCCCACGGTCTGTTCGTTGTGGTCCAGGTGGGGGGCGGTGCTCTCCAGGCAGGTCTGTTCGATCAGCCCGATCATGGAAGGGGTGGAAAGGACTCCCGGCCCTTCTCCCAGATGCGAAACCCCCATTTTGTCAGTGATGGCGACTTCCTTCTCGTGTGAAATGCCTACGGCCAGGGATTCTTTCATGATGCCGTCTTTCTCCGGGTGTTAAACTTGATGGAATTACACGCAATTTGCATGGTGTGTCCTTGAGGGGCCGGGGCGAGAAAACCAACCGGCGGATTTCCCTGTTGGATTGGCAGCCGTTTTATCCGATTCGCCCCGGTGGAAAAGTGCGAGGCCCATTCACAAGACGGCTGGGTTCCGTGGGCGTGGGCGTTCCGATGATATCCATTCCGCTTTGTCGAGGCGATGCCGGCATGAAAAAAAAATCCTCCCTGAATCGTCCCTATCTGCGCATCTTCTTCGATTGTTGCCAAGTCTATCAGCGCGTTTACCGGAATCCGTCCGGTGAGGCCTACGCGGGATGCTGTCCCCGCTGCCTGCGCATGATCCGCTTCAAGATCGCCCCCCACGGAACCTCCTCCCGCGGATTTATCGTGAGCTGACGTGGAAGGCGCCTCGGGCCTCTCCACCCACGGAAGGCGGGGTTTCATTCATCCGGGGGCGGAGAAACACCCCGCGGAAAATTCCCCCGGCTTCCCATCGCGCACCGGCTATACCCGGCACACCGGAATCCCCTGGCCGCCAGGATTTATCTCCTCGAACAACCGCCGGAGATATCCGGCCCATGCCTGCCGACAATCCCTTGAGAATGGAGGGGGCCACCGCCGATGGAGCGCCGGTGGACGAGATGCGCCCGCATGGATTTTTCCGGGGAGACGGAATCGGTGGTGTCCTCGATCGTTTCGGCAACTCCGGAAGGATCCTTTTCCTCCAGAAATTCATCCATCGGGTTGAAGGCGATGGTACCGCCATCCTCGGCATAATTGAAAACGGCGGCGAACACCTCGGGGGGAATGCCTGCGAATCCCAGGGCGGCGGTCATTTAATAACAAAAAACAGCGCGACCCGTCAAATAACCCCGCCCGGGCGTTGGGAAGGCCGATGAAGGCTTTTCCCCGATGTGATCCGGGCGGTTCCGGGGATTGCCACCAAGCCTCATCCCCCCGTCCCCTTCCTCATTCCATGGAGAAGGGGGAGATTAACTGCGCTAATTCATTGTAAACACGACGCTTTTCCACTCTCCAGGGAATGGAGAGGGGAGGGACGCCGAAGGCTGGAAGGGGTGAGGCTTCACTCTGCTTCACCGCGACCCGTCAAATGACCCCGCCCGGGGCGCTGGGAAGGAACACCGGGGGAGGGATCGATCAGTCCGCCGGGCCGGCATTGGCCACCAGGGCCTTGAATTGTTCCCCCCGCTCCTTGTAGTTGGAAAACATGTCGAAACTGGCGCAAGCCGGGCTGAAGAGCAGCACGCCCTTGCCGGGCAGACCCGCCAGGCCCTGGGCGAACGCCTCGGCCAGGGACCCGGCCATCACCATGGGCGGCGCCTCCCTATCCATGCCGGCGGCGTTTTTAATTTCGGTGGCGATGCGGGGGGCGGTGGCGCCAATCAGCACCACCCGCCGCAATCCCTCATGGCGGCAAATGCTTTCGGCCAGGGATGCGAAATCGGCGTTTTTCTCCGACCCGCCCACGATCAGGGCGAGCGGCCCGGCGAAGGCGGAGAGGGCGCCCTGAGTAGCCTCGGGCCGGGTGGCGAAGGAATCGTTGTAGCAGACCACCCCGCCCGCTCCCCCCACCACACCCACCCGTTCCAGGCGGTGGGGCAACCCCGTGAATTCGGCGATGGCCGCCAGCGCGCGCTCAGGATCCGCGCCCAGGTGCTCCGCCGCCAGCAAGGCGGCCGCGGCGTTTTCCTGATTGAATCCGCCGGCCAGGGAAAGTTCGGTCAACCGGGGCAGCGCCTCGGAAGCCCCGTTCCTGTACCGATAGGCCCGCCCTCCCACCACGCCGATGCCATCGCGGAGCGGAAAGACGCGGCTGAACGACAGGGCGCCGTTTTCATGGCCGGTGACGATTTCCCTGGCGCCTTCGCTGTCGGCGCAAAAGATCACCTGCTGCCCACCGCCTTGCGGCGGCAGAGATTCGCCTTGCGGCGGCAAAGATTCGCTTCGCGGATGCAACGATTCACTCGGCGGCGCCAGCAGCCCGCGTTTGGCGGCGCGGTATTCGCTCACGTCCCGGTGCCAGTCCAGGTGCTCCGAGGTGGTGCGGAGCACGACGGCGATCCCCGGTTTTGGCCCGGAGAGCCCCATCAACTGAAAACTGGACAGTTCCAGCACCGTGACGTCCCGGGGGGTCAATTCCTCCAGGAAGGCCAGCGGGTTGAGGCCGATGTTGCCCCCGCTGCGGCAGGGGATGCCCGAGCGGGTCAGCGCCGCCTCGATCAGGCTGACCGTGGTGCCCTTGCCCAGGGTGCCGGTCACCCCGGCCACCGGGCCGGGGCAGGCCGCCAGGAACAGTTCGGTGGCCGAGGTGATGACCGCCCCGGCTTCCCGGGCCGCGGACAGGGCGGGATGATCCGGCCGCACGCCGGGGCTGCGAACCACGGTGCCGCCGCCGCGAACCACGGTGCCGCCGCCGCGAACCACGGTGCCGCCGCCGCCGCGGGACAGGGATTCGCCCCAGTCGCCCTCCCCATGAAATGAACATCCCGGCAACTCCCCCTCCAGCGCGGCCACGTCGTCCGGCGAAAACCCCCGGTCGTAGACCGAGATGCCGCTCAGGCCCTGGCCGCGCAGGAAGGCCAGCGTGGCCCGGCCTTCGACGCCGAACCCCACCAGGGACAGCGGCGGCTTGAGGGAGGCGATCAATTCAGGCAGGGAGAGAGGATGCTCGGGCATACCCTTCCGAATCGGCCAGACGGGCCACGGGCGCCTGGAGGGCCGCCGGCACGAATCCTTCTTTTTGGGTGATGTATTCGGGGTACACGGTCAGCCGTTCGCGCAGGGTATATCCCACCTCCGCGCAACGGCGGGCCAGTTCTTCGATCTGGGGCCAGGGCGCTTCGGGGTTGATGTGATCGGGCGTGACCGGCGAGATGCCGCCCCAGTCGTTGATGCCCGCCAGCAGCAGCATGGGATAGGCCTCCGGGGACAGGTTGGGTGGCGCCTGAATGTTCATATCGCCTCCCAGCACCAGGCGGGCCACCGCGATGGTGCGCAACAAATCCGTCAGCGTGGCGTCGGGCGTGTCCGCCATGGGAATTCCAGGCTTGGCGCGGAAGTTTTGGATGATCACCTCCTGGATGTGCCCGTAGCGCCGGTGAATTTCCCTGATTTTGCACAAGGTGTCCACCCGTTCTTCCACGGTCTCGCCGATGCCGATGAGCAGGCCGGTGGTGAAGGGAAAGCGCATCTCCCCCGCGAAGCGCAGATTGGCCAGCCGCGCCCCCGGCTTCTTGTCCGGCGCATGTTCGTGGGGCATGCCCGGGTGTTGCATGCGCGGCGAGAGGTTTTCCAGCATGACCCCCATGCTGCCGCTGGCCTGGCGCAGCGCGCCGATCTCCTTCCGGCTCAAGGTGCCTGGGTTGGGATGGGGCAGCAGCCCGGTTTCATCGAGCACCAGGCGGCACATCTCGGCCAGGTAGCCCGCCGTGGTGCGGTGACCCAGCCGCCCCAAGGCCGCCGCCGCTTCCGGAAAGCGCAACTCCGGCTTGTCGCCCAGGCTGAAGAGGGCCTCCTTGCAGCCCTGCTCGCGGCCCCGGCGGGCGATCTCCAGCACCTCGCCGGGTGAAAGGTAGCCGGCGCCGGGCTGGCCCGGGTCGCGCTTGAAGGTGCAATAGCCGCAATCGTCCCGGCAGTAGGTGGTGAGCGGAATGAAAACCTTGCGCGAGTAGGTCACCACCCGCCCCTTGGCCCCCTCGCGCAGCTCCGCGGCGGCGTGCATCAGCTCCAGCAGTTGCGCGCCTTCGGCCTTCATCAGCCCGATGGCCTGCGTCCGCTCCAGCCCTTCGCCGTTGGCTTGGGTCAATGATTTCATTTGTGTCCCCGGTCCCGGTTGCTAGGACTGCCGGATTTTCCGGCCGATCCGCTTTTCCATGTTGCGGGTGATGGCCGAGGCGTCTTCCTCGCCCAGTCCGTCGTTCATCGCTTCGTCCAGCATGGCCCTGGCGTGATCGTGAATGGGCGCCGGCACGCCGAGGCCTTCGAACATGGCCTTGGCCAGCCCCGAATCCTTGTGGGCCAGTTTGAGCTTGAAGCGCGGCTCATAATCCCCGGCGATGATGTGGGGCACCTTGCGGTCGAAATAGTTGCTGAAGGCCATCCCGCCGCCGTTGCGCACCACCTCGTAATAGGCTTTCAGGTCCACCCCGCTGCTCAGGCAGAGCGCCAGCGATTCGGCCACGGCGGCGTAATTGACCGATCCCAGGGCGTTGTGGAGCAGTTTGATCTTGTTGGCGTTTTCCGGCGTGCCCACGTGAATGTGCATCCTGCCCGAGATCTCCAGCAGCGGGGCCAGCTTATCCATCCGCGCCGCGTCGCCTCCCACCATGTAGAACACTTCGCCCGTATCGGCCTGGGGTTTGGAGCCCAGCATGGGCGCCGTGAAATGAGAGACGCCCCGGCTCCGCAACTCGGCGTCCAGGGCCGCGGTGAAGCCCGGGCTGACCGTGGAAAGATCGCAGGTGAGCAATCCTTCCCTGGCGCCCTGGAGGATGCCCGCCTCCCCCCGGAACACCTGCCCCACGGCCGCGTCGTCGGGGAGGCAGGTGAACACCACGGCCGAGCCTTCGGCCACCGCCCGGGGCGAGTCCGCCGCCGTGATCCCGTTCTGTTCCGCCGCCCGGGCCATGGCCGCCGGGTCGCTGTCGTAGACCAGCACCGGCCGTCCGCCCCTGGCCAGGCTGAGCGCCTGTCCCATCCCCATCGCCCCCAGTCCGATAAATCCGATTGTGTCAGTCATGGCTCAAAATATGTTAAAGAAGATCGCGTGATTGGCAATATAACATCAAGGTCCTGACGTTAAAAGTAGAGGCAATTTATTCGCGCGTCATTACAATAATTTAACATGCCTGTCCCTTTGGCTCAGCAAAAAGAGATGTATAATTAATGAAAACAATAAG
>JACZSY010000200.1 GCA_022573975.1 SAR324 cluster bacterium
CATCGAGCGTGTCCGCCCTTTTGCGGTAGACGTCTCCGGTGGCGTGGAAGCCGCGCCTGGGCGCAAGGATTGCGGTTTGCTGGCGGCCTTTGCCGCGGCAGTGGCCCAGGCCGACCGCTCGCACCGGGCGTGACCTGTATCCGTATTCCCGGGCCTGGCCCAACACCACTCCCATTCCCTTATGGCGACCCTATGAGGTGTCTTTAGTGAGCAAGTTCAGTGACCTGACCCGACTGCCGGACGCCCGCGGCCACTTTGGCCCCTACGGCGGCCGGTTCGTTTCGGAGACCCTGAGCTTCGCCCTGGACGATCTGGAGAAGACCTACATGCGTCTTCGCGACGACCCGGATTTCCAGGCCGAATTCGACTATGACCTGGCCCATTACGTGGGCCGTCCCTCTCCGCTCTATCATGCGGAGCGATGGTCGAAGAAGCTGGGTGGTGCACGGATCTGGCTCAAGCGCGAAGACCTCAACCACACCGGCGCCCACAAGGTCAACAACACGCTGGGGCAGGTGATGCTGGCCCGGCGGCTGGGCAAGACCCGCATCATCGCCGAGACCGGCGCCGGGATGCACGGCGTGGCCACAGCCACCATCGCGGCGCTGTTCGGCCTGGAATGCATCGTCTTCATGGGCGCCAAGGACATCGAGCGCCAAGCCCCCAACGTGGCCCGGATGCGCATGCTGGGCAGCGAGGTGCGCACCGTGACCAGCGGATCGGCCACCCTCAAGGACGCCATGAACGAGGCCCTGCGGGACTGGGTGGCCACCGTGGACGACACCTTCTACGTGATCGGATCGGTGGCGGGACCCCATCCCTACCCGGCCATGGTGAAGGAATTTCAAAAGGTGATCGGACAGGAAACCGAGAGGCAGATGATGGAAAAAACAGGGCGGCTGCCAGACCTGCTGATCGCCTGCGTGGGGGGCGGCAGCAACGCCATGGGCCTCTTCGCCCAATTCCTGCACCAGCCCGGGGTGAAGATGCGCGGGGTGGAAGCCGCCGGGGAGGGCCTGGAAAGCGGCCGCCATTCGGCCACCATCAGCGCCGGGCAGGTGGGCGTGCTGCATGGCAGCAAGAGCTACCTGCTGCAAGACGCCGCGGGGCAGATCGAAGAAGCCCATTCCATCTCCGCCGGGCTGGACTATCCCGGCGTGGGGCCGGAGCACAGCCACCTGCACGATATCGGGCGGGTGGAATACGTTTCCATCACCGATGCCGAAGCCGTGGACGCAACCTTCCAGCTTTCCCGGCTGGAGGGCATCCTGCCCGCCCTGGAAAGCGCCCATGCCATCGCGGACGCCATGCGGGTGGCCCCGGCGCTGCCTCCGGAACACACCATCGTGGTCAATCTCTCCGGGCGGGGAGACAAGGACCTCGACACCCTGCTCAAGGCCGCCCCGGAGCGCTTCCAGAACCCCGCCAAGACCGGAGACGGCAAGGAGGGCGCATGAGCGGCGGAACGAACGGCGGCGGGCTAGTCAACAGCGGGTTTGCCAACAGCACTGGCCTGGAACGGCTGGAGGGCGCCTTCACCGGGCGGAAGTCCCAAGGCCGCAAAGCGTTGGTGATCTACCTGATGGCCGGGGACCCGACGGTGGAATTCACCATCTCCCTGGTGCCCCGCATCGCCGAGGCCGGGGCGGACGTGGTGGAACTGGGCTTTCCCTTCTCCGATCCCATCGCCGACGGCCCGGTGATCCAGGCGGCGGGCAACCGCGCCCTGAGGCATTTCTCCGGACTGGACGACTACCTGGCGATGGTGGCCCGCATCCGCAAGGCGACCCCGGTGCCGCTGGTGCTGATGACTCACTACAACCCGATCTTCCGCTATGGGGAGGAGGCCTTTCTCCAGTCCGCCGCCAAAGCCGGACTGGACGGCGCGATCCTGCCCGACCTGCCCGTGGACGAGGCGGAAGACTGGACGGCGCTGGCCCGGGCCAACGGCGTGGCCCCGGTGATGCTGGAGGCGCCCAATACGGACGATGCGCATGCCAGGCGCATCGCCGAACGTTCCGCCGGGTTCATCTACATGGTCTCGCTGAAGGGAGTCACCGGGACGGACGTGGGAATGGGCGAAAACCTGGCCGGGCGGGTGGAACGCTTCCGCGCCATGGGCACGGCCACTCCCCTGGCCGTGGGCTTCGGCATCTCCACGCCCGAACAGGCCAAACGGATCGGCGCGCTCTGCGACGGCGTGATCGTGGGCACGGGCATCATCAACCGCATCACCGCCGCTCCCAACACCGGCGCGGCCATCAACGCCGCGGTGGATTACGTCGCCGAACTGCGGGCGGCGCTGGATCAACCGGCTTGAGAAAGCGCGCCGTGGAATCGTTTTATGCCGAAAAACAAGAATCCTGCCGGACGGGAACGGATTGGCTTCATCGGTCTGGGCGCGATGGGGTTGCCCTTGGCGCACACCCTGCTCAAGGCCGGGTTCGCGGTGACCGGCAACGATACCGATTCCGCCCGCATGGCCGCCCACCGCGATCATGGCGGCGCCGTTTGCCCGAATGCCGCGGAAGCCGTCCGGTCTTCCGATATTGTCATCACCTGCCTGCCCAAATGGACTCCCTAGGGGCGCCATGAACCCTGGCAGGTCCCCTCTTTCCATCGT
This sequence comes from SAR324 cluster bacterium, assembly GCA_022573975.1. GTDB lineage: Bacteria > SAR324 > SAR324 > SAR324 > JACQKK01 > JACZSY01. Next base: position 2,624 of record JACZSY010000200.1, read on the forward strand.
CGATGCCCATCAGCATTTCTGGAATTTGCAGGAAAACCGCCATCCCTGGCTTCAGGACGACCCCCCGATTCCTTTCCGCTATGGCGATTACCGGGCCTTGCGGCGCAATTACCTTCCCGCCGATTACCGCCGCGATTTCGGTTCCCATCGGGTGGTCAAATCCGTGTACGTGGAAACCGAGTGGGATCCCGGGGACCCCATCGGTGAAACCCGCTGGGTGGAAGCCCTGGCCGCCCGGCATGGTTTCCCCCATGCCATAGTGGCGCAGGCTTGGCTGCATCGTCCCGATGCCGGGGAGGTGTTGGCCGCCCAGGCCGCCTTCCCGCGCGTGCGCTCGGTGCGCCATAAGCCCGCCGCGGTTTCGCGGCCCGGGTTGTTGCGGCCCGATGCCCCCCCGCGGCCCGGCTCCATGGGCGACCCGGCCTGGCGGGCCGGATATGCCCATCTGGCGCGCCATGGCCTCTCTTTCGATCTGCAAACCCCCTATTGGCATCTGCCCGAAGCCGCCGCCCTGGCCGCGGATTTTCCACGGACGACCATCATCCTCAATCACACCGGCCTCCCCGTGAACCGTTCCCAGGACGGAGTGCGCGCCTGGCGCGGCGCCATGGAAACCCTGGCGGGCCAGCCCAACACCGCTGTGAAAATCTCCGGGCTGGGTTTGCCCGGTCAACCCTGGCGCGTCTCGGACAATGGTCCGCTGGTGTTGGATGCCATCGCCATCTTCGGTGTGGAGCGCTGCATGTTCGCCAGCAATTTCCCGGTGGATGGATTGGTCGCGGATTTCGATACCATTTTCAGCGGCTTCAAGGAAATCGTCGCCCACTTCCCCAGGAAGGAGCAGGAGGCCCTGTTTCATGACAACGCCCTGCGCTTCTATCGAATCGCCCCCTGAGCCGGGCCCCCGATCTCACCCTTGGGCAGGGCCGCTTCGGAGGGGGGGTCCAGCCGGCGCCGGTTCCCTGCGCGGTGATTTTCCTCGCGGTTCCCAGCTCGGCGCCTCGTCAAGCACGGGTTCAGGCCCTCCGATGCACCTTCGCCGCGCTCGAAGGCGGGGTCTCCAGCGGTACGCCCAGGGGGGGGTTCCTGATGTTCTCCTGGCGGACATACACGAAAAACAGGATCGAAATGGCGGCCAGCCGCAGCATGGCGCCCATGGACCACATCAGCGCGCCTCCAATGAACTGATCCTCCTGCATGGTCAATCCCCAGAAACCCGGCAACAGTTCATACCCGTAAAGCGGGGTGGGGGCGAAGGTGATGATCGAACCGAGGGCGGTGTTGACCACCGAGGAGCCGAACAGCATCAGCATCCGCAGCAGTAAGTGCAGCCGCGATGGGAATGGGTGGGGGTTGATCAGGTTCCACCAGAACAGCATGGCGGTGAAGATGAAGGAGGAATGCATTCCGTAGTGCATTCCTTCGCTGAACAGGGCGCGGTCGTAGAGAGGCGGAAAATGCCAGAACAGCAGGGTCAACTCGAACAGCACCACCGCCACCAGGGGATGGGTCAGCCACCAGGCGGCGGCGCGCAAAAGGCGATTCTTCGCCAGGGGGATGAACACCGCGCGGCGCAGGGCGGCGGGAATCCCCCGTATCACGGGAATGAACGGCGCGCCCAGCAGCAGCAGCGGAACCCCGATCAGGGTCATCAGGTCGTGCTGCACCATGTGCCAGGTGAACGAGTGGTCCGCCAGCTTGTCGATGGGGCTGAGCAGGGCCACGGCCAGCACCATCACGCCCAGTGCGAACAAGGGGGGGCGCCACGAGGGAAAGACCCGCCCGCCCCGCAGCCGGTAGGCGAAATATCCCCGGAAGTACAACACGGCCAGCAGCAAGGGGATCAGGAAGACCGGATCGAAAGTCCATTCCCACCAGGAGAATTCATCCAGCGATGAACCGCCCGGCGAAATTCCACCCGGCGCGGGATGCCCCGTTCCCCCGTGGGCATGTGCGGTGTTCATGTGCGATGTTCATGTTCGATGTTCAAGGGGGATGGTCAAGGAAAGGCGTGGAAGGAGGTGGGGCCTTGCCGGCGGTTTTGCCGTGCCGCCTCCGAAACAGCCGGCCACGGGTTCGCACCCATTGGATACCCATTGCGCCCAATCGAAAGAAAACCGGTTTCCGGGCGGGAGGTATTCCGGCCCGGAAACCGGTGGAAGCGCGGGCCGCGGGACCCGGCGGCCCTACAAGAGGCCAAAGGGGTGGGAAAATTTGAACAGCGTCAACAAAGCCAGGAAGGTGCCGAAGGCCAGGATGATCCCAAGAACCAACAGGCGGGAAAAGACCTTGTGATCGAACTTGAGATGCATGTAGAACATCACCACCAGGGCGAATTTTCCCGTCGAGAGAACTGCGAGGATGGGAATCAGCAATGACCTCAACTCTTCAATATAATACACCCACAACTCGATGGCGGTCACCACGGAGAGAATAACGGCGATGATGGCGTAGGTCTTGGGGGTCGGGTGCGAGATATCCCCAGCGTGGTGCTCTTGCGTTTGTGAATCGGTGGACATGGATAATTGTCTCCTACACTACGGCGAACAGGTAAACGACGGTGAAAATCACGATCCAGATGATGTCGACGAAGTGCCAGTAGAGGGCCATCGTATCCACCTTGAGAGCCCCGTCGACTTTCAGCCCTCCCCTCAGTGAGGAGAAGTACAGCGCCAGCAACCAGATCACTCCGATCGCCACGTGAAACCCATGGGTGCCGGTGAGCATGAAAAAACTGCTGCCGAACACGTTGGTGGAGAGTCCCAGGCCCCCTTGGACGAATTCGGTGAACTCATAGGTCTGGAAGCCCAGGAAAACGATGCCGCCGATGGCCGTGGTCAGAATCCAGCGCTGAAAGGACTTGATTTTCCCGGTCTGGATGGCGTGCAGGGCCAAAACGATGGAAAAAGAGGACATCAGCAACACGAATGTGCTGGCCGTGGTGACCGGGATATCCAGGATTTCCGCTGGGATGTTGGGTTCCTCTATCCCTTTGTTGCGGTACAGCAGGAAGGTGAAGATCAGCGTTCCGAACAACAAACATTCGGACGCCAGGAAGATCCACATCCCCAGTTTCCGGCTATCCACACCGAGGCTGGTATGATGCCCGCCCTCGTGACTCGCTTCGCTCAAGGTTTATCTCCCCTTTAGGAAATAAGGTTTCCGCGAAAAAAGGTTTCCGCTGTTGAAGTTTCAGGTTTCGATCGTTGGGCTACATTTCAAATTCCTCGAAGGACCAGCAAAAGACCGCGATCAGCGTGATGGGGGCACCGATGAATGGCAGCACATACCACTCGAAAACGAATCCGGTGAAAAACACCCCCAATCCAAGCGCGGTGATCAGTGGCCAGTAACTGGGCGGAGGCATATGCACCTGCTGGTTGTCCGGCTGTGGCTGGAAGTTCTTCAGCTCGTACTTGCGGTGCCAGAAATCGTCCCGGGCCGTCACTTGCGGAAGCTCCACGAAGTTGTATTCCGGCGGCGGGGAGGAAATGGACCATTCCAGGGTGCGCGCGTCCCAGGGATCGGGTCCCGCCACCGCGCCGCTTTTGAGGCTTTTGAAGATATTGAAGATCAAGATCAGCATGGAAGCCCCGGTGATGTACGCGCCGATGGTGACCCAGAAGTTCCAGGTGTCGAAATTGAAACCCGTCTGATAGGTGTAAACGCGGCGGGGCATGCCGTCCACGCCCAGGAAGTGCATGGGGAAGAACGTCAGGTTGATCCCGATCATGAAGGTCCAAAAGTGCAATTTTCCCAGGGTTTCGCTCAACATCCTCCCGGTCACCTTGGGGAACCAGTAATAGATGCCCCCAAAGATGCCCACCACCGACCCAGCCACCAGCACGTAGTGAAAATGGGCCACCACGAAGTATGAATCGTGGTGCTGCCAATCGATCGGCGGAGAGGAATGCATGATCCCCGTGAGTCCCGCCAGGGTGAACAGGGGAATGAAGGCGGCCGCGAACAACGCCGCGGTGGTCATGCGGAACTGGCCTCCGATGATGGTGAAGATCCAGTTGAATATTTTGACCCCGGTGGGAATGGCGATCAGCATGGTGATGGCGGAAAAGATGGCCGCTCCCCAGGCGCCCATGCCCACCGTGAACATGTGATGGGCCCACACGCCGAATCCCAGGAAACCGATCGCCACCGTGGCGTAGACCATGGCGGAAAACCCGAACAGGGGCTTGCGGGAAAATGTGGGAAGAATGTCCGAAACCATCCCCATTGGCGGAAGAATCAGGATGTAGACCTCGGGATGGCCGAAGACCCAGAAGAGATGCTGCCACAGCGTGGCGCTGCCGCCACCGGACGGAACGTGCAGGGAGGTGCCGAAGGTCCGGTCGAACAACACCTGGCCCAGCGCGACGGCGATCGGGGGCAGCGCCAGCAGCAGCAGGAAGTTGGTGACCAGGGCGGTCCAGGTGAAAATCGGCATGCGCAGCGGGGTCATCCCCGGGGCGCGCATGTTGATGATGGTGGTGATGAAGTTGATGGCCGCCGCCATGGAGGAGGTGCCCAGCACCAGCAGCCCGACCACGTAAAAGTTGGTGGCGATGCCGGGGGTGAAAAAGCTCGAACTGAGGTTGGAGTAACCGGTCCAACCCACCTTGGGGATGGCGCCCACCACGAAGCTGGAAACCAGCAGCAGGCCGCCCAGCAGGTAGACCCAGTAACTGAAAGCGTTCAACCGGGGGAAGGCCACGTCCCGCGCGCCGATTTGCAACGGGATCATGAAGTTGAAAAAGGCCGCGTTCATCGGCATCAGGAACAGGAAAATCATGGTCACGCCATGCACCGTGAACAGGCCGTTGAAGGTGTCCGCGGACAGAAACGTGTTGTCCGGGTACATCAACTGCGTGCGCATGAAGAGGGCCTCGACGCCCCCGATCAGGAAAAATATTCCGGCGGTGACACCGTAGAGAACGCCAATTCGCTTGGCGTCTACCGTGGTCAGCCAACTCCACAACCCGTATTCGGAATGGGGTGCTTGGACGGCGGCTTCTGTCATTTCACTGTTCTCCTTGCTCGATAATCGCCGGGTTCGGGCCGGACCCCGCGGCGGAGCCTTTCGGTGCGCCCGGCGGATGCGTCGGCGGCTTGGCTGGCCGCCCTTGTTTCATTCAATGGCATGGCGCCTATTTCAAGGTGCCCAAAAACTTGATCAATGCCTCGATTTCAGGCTTCGACAATCCCATATTCAGCATCTTGGTGCCCTTTTTGACCGCGGCGGGATTTGCCAGCCACTTGGCCAGGTTTTCCGTTGTATTGTCCAACACCCCGGCGATTTTGGGACGGCCGCCGAAACCCGTCAGATCGGGGCCGATCTTGCCGATTGCCGCCGGAACGCCCGGAACGATGTGGCATCCGGCGCAACCCTTGAAGACGTCGCTGCCTCGGTCAACTCACACACGGGCGAGACCGGCGTCGAGGCTTCGGTCGAGGATGGACGGGTCGTGCTCCGAAGCGAGTCGTTCGGGTCCGACACGTTCGTATCAGTCGAGATAGTCGATGACGGTGGCGTCACAGGCACCACCACAGGTGTCTACACGTTTGTCGAGGGCGATGCTGCCCAGATCGACCTCGCCAG
>JACZSY010000201.1 GCA_022573975.1 SAR324 cluster bacterium
GTTTTTCAATTTTTGGTTGTATGATTCTATTAACTCTTTCCAAAATTCAATAAAACATCTCCTTCCAAAAGTCTTTCTCGGTTTAGAACTGGGATAATTTCTTAACCCAGAAATCTCCATGGTAGTTCCTATTTCATTGGGCAAGGTCACCATTTGAAAAAATGTATTTTCAAATGTTTGTTTCCTAAGTGTTTCATTTTGCAAGATAAATTGTTCTTTTTGTCCTTTCAATTCTTTTCTGGTTGCTTCCAATTCCTTCCTCTGTAATTCCAGTTCCTCTCTTTGCATCAAAATGGCGATTATAATCCCAACGAACGCCATCCCTGAAAAAAGGGCATTCACGGCGCCAAACATATCTCCGAAAGTCCCTCTTTCTGGGTTTCGGTTTAATGCATACCAAAAACCACCCCATATAATAAAAACAATTAGGATTAAACCAAATGCAATCCATATCCATCGTTTATCTTTTTTCATGATATCGACTGGATGATTGTTAGGTGTTTCCATGGTTGGTTTCCTGCTACACCTCACCCCCTCTCTTTCGGAGAGGGGGCCGGGGGGTGAGGTGCTTTTAAGCAGGCGCATCTCACATCCGCTCGGGGGGTACGATGCCGATCAGGGCCAGCCCTTCTTTTAGCAGCGCGCCGGTGGCGGCGAAGAGGGTCAGGCGCGCCTGGGCCAGCGCGTCGGACTCCGCGTGGAGCACCGAGCAGGTGGTGTAGGCGCGGCTGAAGCGCTGGCAGAGCTGGTAGAGCGCGTTGGCCACCAGGTTGGGGCGCAGGGTCTCCGCCGCCCGGGCGGCCACCCGGTTGAAGTCGTGCAGGGCGCGGATCAGGGCGCGCTCGTTGTCATGCGCCAGCAGGGCCGTATCGGCTCCGGGGCCGGGCGAGATCCCCCGCCCTTCGGCCACCTGGCGCAGCACGGAGACGATGCGGGTATGGGCGTAGCAGAGGTAGGTGCCGGTGTTGCCCTCGCTGACCAGCCAGTCCTCCATGTTGAAGACGATGGAGCGGGCGGGGTCCTGCTTCACCATGCCGTAGCGGATGGCGGCCACGGCGATGCGGCGGGCGGTCTCCTCGATTTCCTCGTCGCTCCAGTCCCCCCGGTGCGCCTCCAGGTAGTTGCGCATGATGTAGCCGTGCATTTCGCTCCGCAGCCGCGAAAAAAGGATCACGTTTCCGGCGCGGGAGCTCATCTTGCCCTCGGGCAGGGTCACCAGCCCGTAGGCCAGATGGTGGCAGTTGGCGGCCTGCCGGTACCCCAGCAGCTCCAGCGTCTTGAAGACCTGCCGGAAGTGCAGGATCTGCTCGGCGCCCACCACGTAGATCGATTCCTCGATCCCGAAACGGTCGAACTTGGCCTCGGCCAGGGCCAGGTCCTTGGTGGAATACAGCGTCGTTCCGTCGCCCTTGAGCACCAGCAGGAAGCCCAGCCCGTGGGCTTCCAACTCAATGCCCACCGCGCCCTCGGAGTGGACGAACACGCCGCGCGCCAGGCCGTCCTCCACCGCCTGGCGGCCGGGCTTTTCCATCTCCGATTCATAGAACACATGGTCGAAGCGCGCCCCCAGCCAGTGGTAGATCTCCTCGAAGGCGTCCAGGGACCATTGCCGCGTCTCGCGCCAGAGGGCGTGCGCCTCGCCCTCCCCGGACTCCAGCGCCTGGAGCACCTCGCTCACCTCGCGGGTGTAGCGGGCGCGCAGTTCCGGCGATTGGTTCGCCGCGTCCTCGATGCGCCGGGTGGCCGCCGTGTAGAGCATGCCCAACCACTCGCCCCGCAGGGCCGGGGGATCGGCGGGCGGCGGCTCGGAGCCGCCTTCCAACTCGTGGCGGTGGTGTTGGTGGAACCACAGGCAGCGGGCGATATGGGTGCCCACGTCGCCGATGTAATTGGCGGGGATCACCTCATGCCCGTTGTAGGCCATGATGCGGGCCAGGGCGTCCCCCAGCGCCACGTTGCGCAAATGCCCCACGTGAAAGGCCTTGTGGGTGTTGGGCTGGGAGTATTCCACCATCACTTTTCGCCGTTTCCGCCCGCCGTCTCCGGTTTCAGCCGCGGCCGCGGCCCGGGGTTGCGCGAAGTAGCTCCGGTCCAGGATGGCGGGCAGGCTGAGGGCGGCCATGCGGGCCACGTCCACCCGGAAATTGACGTACGGCCCCGCCGCCTCCACGCCCGTGACCAACCCCCTGTTCCCTGGACCGCCGGCGCCGGTGATGTTTTTGCTGGAGTCACCGCTGCCGGAGTCACCGCTGCCGGAATCACCGCCGCCGGAGTCACCCTCGAGGAATCCGGCAATCGACTTGGCCAGCTCCCCGGCGATCTTCGGCGGGGGTTTGCGCAAGGCCTTGGCCAGGGTGAAGCAGGGATAGGCGTAGTCCCCCATGGTTTCGTCCGGGGGCTGCTCAATGCGGTCCGCAAGATCGGTGGGGAGATCGCGCAAACCCGAGGCTTCCAGCGCCCTGGCGAGCAGACCGGCTATTTCGTCGATGAATGGGTCCATGCTCAGTAGTTCGATGGCTCAGCAGTTCGAAAGCTCGGTGGTTCGATGGCTCAGTCTGTCCATGGGCCGGCCGGATCGCCGGAAACGCCACGGGGTGGCCGTCCTTCCTCTTCGATTATAGCGTGTAACGGTTTTCGGGAAAGGGGACAAGCGGACAAACCGCACGAATCCTCAATTCCGCTTTGCCGGGAGGCGGGATCCAGGCCCGTACGGGCACAGCATGCCGTGCCCTCGCATGCCGCGCCCTCAAATGCCGTGCCGGAAACAGACCCCCGCCCCTACCCGCCCGCCGGCCACAGCCACCCTTTTGCCAGCAAGGCCAGGGGAACGGGGGAGATGGCGATGCAGACCATCAACAGATAGGCGGGAAAGCGGAAGAGACCGCTGAGTCCCGCGGTAAGGGCGATCCCGCCGCCGCCGCCGATGAGGAAATTGCCCGGAATGTTGAAGGCGGCGGCCACCGCGAGATAGCGGTGGCGCAAGAGGAAGGGGATGATCCGCGCCGGCGCGCTTTCCACCAGCAAGGCCAGCTTTTCCTCCGGGGACAGCGGCTGCATCCGTTGCACCAGGGCCCGGCCCCGTTCCAGGTGCAGCCACCCCAGCAGGCGGGCAATCAGCGAGGGCGGCGTCAGGCGGCCCACCAGGAAGCCCAGGGTCAGGGCGGCCAGAGTGGAAAGGTAGACCAGGGCGATCCCTTCGGTGTCGAAAATCATCATGATGGCCAGGCCCACCTCGATGCCGGGCACGAAGGGCAGGGCCAACAGCACGATGTAGATCCCGATCACGATGGCGGTGGCCCATTGGCCGTAGGCCAGATACAAGGGCATGAACCATTCCTCCACCAACCCAATGGCCCAACGCCCGCCAAAATTAAGCGCGGCCAGCACGGCGGCCACCAATAGAATTTTGATGAGAATGAGAACGAGGGTGCTTCCCCGTTTTTCTTCCCTGGACGCTTCCGGTTCCGAATCCATGTGCCCCATGCCCGCTCCTGCTGGTATTGCTTCTTCCCCGGCCAAACCTGGCGGCGCTCCCCGGTGAGCATACCGCATCCAGGCCCTTTTTGTGCCGGCGATACCATCAACCGGGGGCCGGGCCGATCCTGGGCCATCACGAACGCGCGCCGATCGGCATCCTCGCACTTAAAAGCCCTGTGACCAATTTGAAAAAGCCAAAAAAGGAAACACCATGGGGGAACTTAGTTCCCCCAAACCCCCTCGATAGGGTTTTGTGGAAAATTCGAAATTTAAAAATAACTTATTACATCAACAAGTTGCATAAATTTAAAAAATTTGGTGCAGCTTTTTAAAGCTGCTGGGAGTCCAGAGGGCGAAGCCCTTTGGCCACCGGAGGCGATAAATCACAGGCCTTCTAATATCTTAAAAAAGCGAACAGCAATCGGGGGAACTTGTCCCCCCGAGTATAGCGTGTAACCGCTTTGGGGGAAGGGGACAAGGCGAGGATGCGCGGGAATGCCGATCCCGCGTTGCGCGGAGGCGGAATCCAGCTCCTTGGGGACACACCATGCCGGGCATCGAGGGCAGGCCCATTGGCCCGGCGGTTATCCCGCTCACCATGGCGATGGCCCATCGGCCATGGCGCCGAGGCACATGTTTCCGGCCGCTATTGTCCCGTCAAGGGTCGAAACCAAATCGCGCCGGCCGCTCCTCGGAGGCCGGGCGGACCCGCTGGGCATCCATGTTGCCTTTGGCGCGGGTTAAGAAGAAGCTGTTGCAAAGGAGCCAGGGGGTGAAGTGCGTTTGGAAAGGTTCAACGCCGCCGGGATGCGAAGCTGGGGCCGCCCAGTCTCAGCCGTCATCGGGACGAAGGGCTGACACCTGATTTACCCCTTGAATATGCCGTATTGCCGCGGCGGAAGTGGAAGCGGCGCCACCAGGAAAGTGTTTATGCATTTATCACCGATCGTCAACGTGGTGGGAGTTCTGCTGATTGTGCTGGGCGCGGCACAGGCCGTTCCAATGGGTGTGGCCGTGTATTTCGGGGAATCCGATTGGTTTTACCTGGGGGTATCCGGAATTATTTCCCTGGGAGTAGGCGTCCTGATGGCCATATTTTCCAAAGGGGCGCCCGAGATTTCCGAGCGGGATGGATTTTTTGTAGTCACCCTGGCCTGGCTTTTCGCTGCCGCCGTGGGTGCGTTGCCCTATGTTTTGACAGGGACAATTGGAAGTCTGACCGATGCCATTTTCGAGTCCATGTCCGGATTCACCACCACGGGAGCCACCATTCTCACCAATTTTCAGGGTGTCGGACAGGGGATTTTTCTATGGAGGAGCATGACCCAATGGTTTGGGGGAATGGGCATCATTGTTTTGGCGTTGGTGATTTTACCGGCGCTCGGAATCGGGGGGATGCAGCTTTTCAAGCGGGAGGTTCCCGGGCCCTATTCGGAGAAACTCACTCCCCGATTGAGGGATACGGCCCGGGCATTATGGTCCGTATATCTTGGCATCACCGTGGTGGAGGGCGTTGTCTTCTATCTCCTGGGGATGACTCCCATGGAGGCCATCAACCACGCCCTGACCACTGTTTCCACTGCAGGATTCAGCACCCGCCCCGATTCCATCGGTGGCTTTCAATCCCCCGCCCTGGAATGGGCGATGATCGTCTTCATGGTGATCGGCGGAATAAACTTTTCGCTGCATTACCGCCTTTTCACCCACCCCAGGGCCAGGATTCCACATTTTCGGGACAACGAGTTCGTCTGGTATCTCTCCGCGATAATTTTGGCCTCGCTGGCGATGGTGGCCTATCTGGCGGCCATCAAGGGGTATAGCCCTTCCGCCGCCGCCACAAAGGGCACCTTTCAGGTGGTCTCCATTCTCACCACCTCCGGATTTGTTTCGGACGATTACGTGCCATGGGGCGCCTTCCCGCAAATCCTGCTGGTGATGCTGATGATCGCCGGCGGCTGCGCGGGCAGCACCAGCGGCGGGATCAAATGGGTGCGCATCCTGCTGGTGTTCAAATACATTTATTTGGAACTGTTGCGCCTGATTCATCCCCGGCTGGTGGTGCATGCCAAACTGAATCACATGAATGTCTCACAGGACATCCTCAGCAACATCTTCGCCTTCATCTTCCTGTTTCTGACCACGCTGGGCGTGGTGACCTTGTTGATTTCCCTGGATGGTCATTCCTTTCTCACTTCCATGGGCGCCGCCGTATCCGCCTTGTCGAATATCGGCCCGGGCCTCGATGCGGTGGGGCCGGTGGAAAATTATGCGCATCTGTCCAGCTACGCCAAATGGGTGTTGATCCTGGCCATGTTGATGGGGCGGCTGGAGTTGATGACGGTGATTGTTTTGTTCATGCCCTTCACCTGGCGCCGGTAAGCGCCCGGTCTTGCCGGCATCGGGAAAATCGGCGGGGTTTCCTTCATCTTCCGGTCCGCCGCCAGGAAGGGTTCAAATTCCCTGGCTGCAAGGGCCGGCAATTCATGATATGGGATATTCGGCCCGAAGGAGCCAACCGGCACCCGTACAAAAAAATAAGCACCGCCATTCAGCCAATGAAACCTTGCCTCATCAGCGGTGAACGTTCCGTTCCCCTGGAAGTGATCCACCAACGCGCCGCCCGGGCGGCCACGGGTCTGGCTTCCCTCGGCGTGGAGGAAGGCGATTCGGTGGCCCTGCTGCTGCGCAACGACATGGCTTTTTTCGAAGCGTCCCTGGCGGCGGCCCGGCTGGGGGCCTATGCGGTTCCGGTCAACTGGCACAACACACCGGAGGAACTGGCGTACATCTTCGCCGATTCCGGCGCCAAGGCCGTGGTGGCTCATGCCGACCTGATCGCTCCAGCCAGACACATCGTCCCGGAGGGAACCCATGTGTTCGTGGTGCCGACGCCGCCGGAAGTCCTCCAGGCCTATGACATTCCACTGAAACAGGGCGTTCCCAGCGGCGCGGATCCCCTGTGGGAGCAATGGCTGTCCGGCTTCGATCCGATCGCCACCGATCCCCCGGCCCAACGCGCGAGCATGATCTATACCTCAGGTACCACGGGCCTGCCCAAGGCGGTGCGGCGTGAACCCTTCACCCCGGAAATCGAGACCTTTTTCCAGACCCGTGTCCGGGAGATCTTTGGGGTGGAAGAAGGGATGCGCACCGTGGTCACCGGCACCCTTTACCACAGCGCGCCCAACGCCCAGGGCCTGGCCGCCATGCGTTGCAACGCCATGATCGTGCTCCAGCCGCGTTTCGACCCGGAAGCCTTGCTGGCCCTGATTGAAAAGCATCGCATCACCAGCATGCACATGGTGCCCACCATGTTCGTGCGCCTGGTGCGGCTGCCGGAGGACGTGAAGCGAAGCTACGACCTTTCCTCCCTGAAATGGATCATTCACGGCGCGGCGCCCTGTCCGCCAGAGGTCAAGCGGGAAATGATCCGCTGGTGGGGGCCGATCATCAACGAGTACTACGGCTCCACCGAAATCGGCATCAACACCAGCGTTTCCAGCCAGGACTGGCTGGCCAGGCCGGGCACCGTGGGGCGCCCCATCCCGAGGGTCCATATCCGCATTCTGGACGACGGCGGCGCGCCGCTCCCCGCCGGGCAGCCCGGCCAGGTGTTCATCCGCCAGACCGGCATGTCCGGCTTCACCTATCACCAAAAAGACGAGAAACGGCGGGAAATCGAACGGGACGGATACATAACCGTTGGCGATATCGGCTACCTGGACCACGAGGGGTATCTCTTCCTCTGCGACCGCAAGGTGGACATGGTCATCTCCGGGGGCGTCAATATCTATCCCGCGGAGATCGAAAAAGTGCTGATCGGCCTGCCCGGCGTCGAGGATTGCGCCGTATTCGGGATTCCCGACGAGGAGTTCGGCGAGGCGCTGATGGCGGTGGTGCAGCCGAGCGGAAGCCCGCCGCCCGAGCCGGAACGCCTCCAGGCGCTGCTGCGCGAACGCCTGGCCGGATACAAGGTGCCGCGCCGGTTCGAGTTCCGCGATGCGTTGCCCAGGGAGGATTCCGGCAAGATCTTCAAGCGTAAATTACGCGATCCGTTCTGGGAGAAGGCTGGACGCAGCATCTGAGCCTTCCAGTGCGGTGGGGTTATGTTCAAAGCGTATTCACAAGAAAAAACAGTGGGGAAACAAGTCCCCCCACACTCCCTTAAACGAATTAATTTCCGTGCCAGTTGGAATTGCAATAATCTGATATGATGAGGGATGACCTACTTCCAGGAACATGGCGCTCCCCGCAGGTGTCGTGGTGTAATTGTCCTAATGTGCACCGACCAGATAATCATCATGACGATGCCCATGAGGACAAGCGGGGGTAAAGGAATCAGGGCGATTAGGGCGAAAACCAGCAGGACGGGACTAGCGGCGTTGAGCAGCATGTTCAATTTGGTGCGCGCCAGGATCACCACGGCCACCCCGGACACCCATTCAATTCCCGCTGGCATCCAAACCACCATGTTCTTCATGTCCATGATTTCCTCCCTGCATGATTTACTCTTTTTATTAATTGCCTATCCCTTTAACTCCGCAATATTGTTTATTTTTAGCGCTCAGGGTTGAGGAGTTTCCACGCGGCGCCTCACCCCGCCCCGGTCACAAACACCGTGCCCGGGGCTGCCCCTCTCCAAAAGAGAGGGGCGTCCTTCCGGTATATCGTTGTAAATACAACGTTTTTCCCCCTCTCTTTTGGAGAGGGGGCCAGGG
>JACZSY010000202.1 GCA_022573975.1 SAR324 cluster bacterium
GGGAACATCGTCGAACATGCCGTGTTGGTTGACTTCCTTCACCAGCGTGAGGGCTTCGCCGAGGGACTCGTCATCGGCGGCTTTTTCCTCCAGCATGGCCACGCCTTCGCTGAAGGGAATGTCCCGCGATTTGCGGCTGCTCAGGTTTTTCTGCACGAAGTCGCCCAACTGGGCCAGGCCGCGGCGCCAGTCGGTGTTGGCGTAGGGCTCGCCGAAGATGCCCCGCAGGCCGTTGGCCGAGAAGCGCTCCCGCAGTCCGGCGGGCAGCGATTGGGCCAGGCCTTCCAGCACCTCGCCCATGCCGAAGCCCGAGGTGAACAGGCCGCGGATGGTGTCCATCGTTCCTCCATCGCCGCCGTACATGCGGATTTGGGCCTGTTGCAGGGCGTTGCCCATGGCCTTGGCCTGGTCGATATGCACGTCCCGTTCGGCGGTGATGTGCAACTGGGCCAGCTCCAGGAAGGCGGCGGGCTCGTTGTATTTCTTCAAGGCATCGGCCTTGGCCTCGATCCCCTGGGCTTCGGCCTCAAGCATGCGCTGGCGGTTGGCGGCGCGCAGGGTGTCGATCTCCATCTCCGCCCGTCCCACGGCCCCCGCCTCGCGTTCGATTCCCACCGCGGCGATCTGCTGGGCCTCGCTGTTGGCGTTGGCCCGCACCAGCGTGGCCTCGGCCTCCTGCCTGGAGGCGTCGCGCCGGGATTCCGCCTGGGTCAGCATGTGCATCTTGGAGATCTGGGCCTTGTTGGTCTCGTCGATTTCCCGGGTGTCGGCCTGGGTTTGGGCTTGCAGGCGCTCCACCTCGCCGCCCCGCCTGGTGTCCGCGATGAGCCGCACCGATTCCGCATCGTGTTCGGCCTGCAACTTCTGGGCGGTGACCTGCAGCCGCTTGATTTCCGTCTGTTCCAGTTCGCGGGCCTTGTCGGTGGTGGCGATCTGGCGCTCCTGTTCCTCCAATTCGCGGGCCAGAAAGCGCTGGATATCCACGCGTTCGCGTTCCTGATCCTTGGCGATGAGGGCGATTTCGCTGCCGCGTTCCTCCAACTCGACGGCCAGGTTTTTCCCCACCCGTTCCACATCCAGTTGGGAATCCTTGGCCACCAGGGCGATTTCGCGGTCCCGCTCCTCGGCCTCGCGGGCCAGATTGCGTTGAATTTCCGCCGCCTCGCGTTTTTTCATATCGGCGGTGATGGCGATGTCCTTGGCAATCCGGGCC
The DNA here is from genome assembly GCA_022573975.1 of SAR324 cluster bacterium. Taxonomy (GTDB): domain Bacteria; phylum SAR324; class SAR324; order SAR324; family JACQKK01; genus JACZSY01. The sequence goes on from JACZSY010000202.1 coordinate 1,214, forward strand.
TGTTCCAGGGCCTGGGCCTTCTTGATTTCCTCCTGCTCCACCTGCCAGCGCTGTTCCAGCAGGAAACGCTGCTGCTCCGAGAGCACGCGGGCCTGCTCGTCGGCCACCTCGCGTTCCTGCCGCGCGGCGGCGAAAGCGTCTTCCTGGTCCACTTCCAGGGTGCCCAGGCGCGTTTCCAGGCTCTTTTTCCGCATGGCCAGGCTGGATTCCTCGGATACCTTGTGCCGGTCCTGGCGCCCCTTTTCCTCGTGGGCGGCCACGGCGGTGATGCGGTCGATTTCGGCCGTTTGCCGGCCCTGTTCCTTGGTAATCAGCTCGATTTCGCGATCTTTTTCCGCCGACTCGCGGGCCAGGTTGCGGGCGATGGTGGCCAGTTCTTCCTCCCTGGCCTTGCCGATCAATTCGATCTGGCGGTCCTTCTCGGATTTTTCCAGGGCCAGGTTGCGGGCGATGTTGACCAGTTCTTCTTCCCTGGTCTTGGAGATCAATTCGATCTGGCGGGTTTTTTCCTCCAGTTCCAGCGCCAGCGCCTTTTGCACCTCGGCGATTTCACGGCGGCGGGCCTCTTCGGTGAAATACAGGTCGCGTTCGGTGCGCAATTTTTCCAAATCCTGCTCGTTGGAGATTTCCTTGCTGTCCACCCGCAAGCGCTGATCGAGGATGTAGACCTGTTTTTCCTGGAGCTTGAGGGCCTGTTCGTTGGACACCTCCTTGTCCTGCGAGGCCCGGGCGAATGCTTCCTTTTTTTCGATCTCCAGCATTTCCAATTGCGTGTCCAGATCCCTTTGGCGGATGGCCACGGAGGTACGTTTTTCGGTGTTGTGAACCGCCCGGCGGGCGTTGGAGGTGATTTCGGTGATGATTTTCAACCCCTCGGCGTCGAAAACGTTGTCCCGGCGGAAATGTTCCTTGGCGGCCTGTTCCAGGGTCACGATGGTCACCTCTTCAAGCACCAGGCCGTTGGCCCGGAAGCTCTCGGCGACGCTTTCCTTGATGGAGGCCGAGAGGATTTCCCGATTTTCATGGAGCTCTTTGAGGGTCCTGGTGGCCGAATAGCTGCGCAGGGCGCTCACTACCTTGGCTTCCAGCAGGTTGCGCACCTGTTCGGGATCGAAGGTTTTTTCCCCCAGCGAACGGCTGGCCTGGAGCATTTCAGCCTTGGAATGGCCCACATGAGTGTACAGTTCCGCCACCATGTCCACCCGGATATTGTCCTGGGTCAGAAAGGCCTGTTCCCGCGAGCGGCTGACGATGAGCTTGATGGTTTCCAGCGAAACCCAGGTCACCTCGTGAAACACGGGCAACACCAGCGCCCCGCGTCCCAGGCACACTTTCGTGCCCAGCAACCCGGTGCGGATAAAGCCCATGTTGGCGGGGGCCCGCTTGTAGATCCAGATGGAGAGGATGTAGATGATCGCGATCACGATCACAAACAGGATCCACATGGTGATCCAGGTCTCGTTGGTGACCTGGGAAATCTGATTGAAAAAGTCGGCCATATTCCCTCTTTCCGCGGATGGCGCGGCGCCATGTTGGAATTGAAATTAAAATTTTAAAAAAAAATTATTTATCCGGCTCCATTCCCTGCCGCCGGCGGCGAAAACGATGCCGGACGATTGATGGCTCGCCGCTTTCGGCGAGTGGGTTCATTATTAATGGAACCGGGACGCGGCGCATGCACGCCGGCGCCTCAGGACGCCAGCGCCGATCCCGCTCCATAGTGCCGTTCTCCAAAATCGAACATCTGCGGGGTGGGGCGCGACCTTTTCATTTGCTCCCGCAAACCCTCGGTGGCCCGGGCGTCGAGTACCAGGGGATCTCCGCTCAGCACCACCCCATAGGCGTCCCGGGCCGCCTCCAGGGAGACCAGTTTGCGCGCGACGTCGTTGCGCACCCTGCCCGGCTCCCGTTCCAAGGGGTCTCCCCATCCACCGCCACCGGCGGTTTTGAAAACGATGCGGTCCCCGGGATACACCTTCACGTTGTCGATCTTGGAAGGGAGCGGCTCCCTCGTTCCGTCCGCCTTGACCAGCCATTTTTCCGAGAGCCCGCCCGGTTTGCCCCCCAGGATACCCCAGGGATGCGATTTGTCCCGGTCGTCGTGAATGGAAATTTCTCCGGCTTCCAGCAGGTGGTAGACCTTTTCCACGCCGTTGCCGCCGCGGTGCTTGCCCGGCCCGCCGGTGTCGATGATGGTGGTGCATTTCTCGATCAGCATCGGGAAATAGCTTTCCAGGTATTCGGTGGGGATGTTCTCGAACAACGGCCAAAACGAATGGCCGTCCATCCCGTCGCCGATGGGGCGGCCCGGAATGCCGCCGTAGAGGATTTCCAGCAACTGATAAAACCGGCCGTCCCGGTCCACGCCGTTGTAGAGGAAATGGGGGCTGGAGCCGTAGCTGGCGGCGGTGGCCATCTCCGGCGCGTTCTTGCTCAAGGCCCCGCCCAACACGTCGAACTGCCTGGAAAGCGCGTGGGTGCGGCATCCCAGTGGCGCGGGGAAGTTTGGATTCACCAGGGTGCCCTTGGGCAGCGTCACGTGGATCAGGTCGTAGAAACCGTCGTTGAACAGGATTTGGGGATCGAACACCATGATCAGGTACACCCCGATGAACATCTTGAACATGCCCTCGTGGAGGTAGAAATTGATTGGCCCGGGCGCCTGTTGCGCTGTGCCGGTCCAGTCGAAATAGGCATGGTCGCCTTCGCGCCAGACGGTCATTTTCATCTTGAACGGCCCGTTTCCGCAGCCGTCGTCGTCCACGTAATCCTCGAACGATTGCGGCTCTTCGGGCAGGTTCTGCACGATCAGTTGGCGCATGGCCCGGTTGGTGCGCTCCAGCAGCGCCTCGCAGGCCGCGCGATAGGTTTCCTTGCCGAAGCGCTGGCAGATTTCGATCACCCGCTTTTCCCCGGCCCGCGATCCGGCGATGATGGCCATCAGGTCGCTGTAGTTCATCTCCGGCGTGCGGGTGTTGTTCATCAGCAGGTCGATCACCGACTTGTTGGGCTCGCCCTTTTCAAACACCTTGAGCGGAGGAATCCGCATCCCTTCTCCGAAAATGGAGGTGGCCGCCGTGGGCATGCTGCCCGGCACCCACCCCCCCACGTCCATCATGTGTCCGAACATGGAGCTGAAGCCCATCAACTCGCCTTCGAAGATGATCGGCACCAACACCATCCAGTCGTTGATATGGCTGATGGCCCCCCCGCACTTGTAGGGATCGCTCTGCAGGATCACGTCCCCGGGATAGAAATCGAATTTGTTCTCTTGCAGCATCTCGTTGATGTAGGAACCGAACTGGCCGACGATCATGCGGCCCTTGGGATCGGTGATCATCGGAAACTCGTCGTGCTGCTCGCGAATCACAGGGGACATGGCCGAGCGGAAGAGCACGGCGTCCATCTCGTGCCGGGCATTGCGCAAGGCGTTTTCGATCAGGTCCAGCGTGATCGGATCCAGGGCGCCCCTGGCCGCGGCCGGGGCCTGGGAGGGAGGGACTTCCCGCACCATGGGAGGCGCGGCGGCGGTATCTGGCGCGGGCGCGGAAAGCAATGCGCCCGTGGCGGGCGCGGGGCCGTTGCCGGAGAACATGGCGATGCATTTTTCGATGGCGTCCACCGTGGCCCTGGCCTTGGCCGCTTCCGTATCGCCGTTGACCTTGGAGGCGCCGGCGGTGGTGCGCGAGGTGTTGTTCACCGTCAGCCGGCAGGACACCATCGCCGAGCCCTCCTCGATGGTGGCGTCCACCACCTCGTAGCGCCATTGATCGCCGAAGAGGGGGTCGAGCAGTCCGGCGATGGCCGCGGCCAGTTCCGGATCGGCGGAACCTGCGTCCCCGCCGGCGGCTTTCATGCTGGCGGAAGAAAGGTCGTGGCGCGTGACGGGTTTGCGGCTCATTCCCCTCAGCCCCAATTCCTCTTTTTGCACCCCGAATATTTTGTCGAACTGCGCCTTGTTGGCCTTGAGCAGGTCGTCCAGGGAGACGTTTTTGGTTGGGGGTCCCGATTCAGTCATGGTGACGCCTCTAGCTAAGGGGTGTGCCTTCGGGATGGATCAAAATGTTCAAATACGCGTCGATTTCTCCCACGTGTCCCGGGTGAATGACCGTGGTGGAGTCCGTTTGGGTCAGCACCGCCGGTCCGGGCACGCGGTTTCCCGCTGTGAGAAGGGCCCTGTCGTAGACATTGGCGTTGACAAAATTCCCTCCAAAATAGACCCGCTGTTGTTCAATCGCCGCCTGGGCCGGATCGGGCCCTTCCTTCTCGAATTTGGGAAAGGACACCTTGACCACCCGCCCGGTGCCCACGGCCCGGAGGTTGACCAATTCCACCGGCTGTTCCAACCGGAATCCGTAAATCCGTTCGTGGATGGCGCCAAAACGGGTCTTGAGCTCCTCCAGCCCGCCATTGCTTAATGTGGCAGGATTGACCTCAATTGAAAACTCGTAACCCTGGCGTAAATATCTCACATCCACTTCATAGTGCAATTCCTGGTTTTGTTCCTCGATTCCTTCCTCTCCCAGCCATTTTTTGGCCTCGATTCCCAATTGCGTTAAAATTTCGCTCACCTGTCCGGGCTGGATCTCCCCGATGGTGCGGATGTAGGTCTGGGCGAATTCGTTTTTCACGTCCGAATAGAGGAAACCCAAGGCGGAGAGCACTCCGGGGGTGGGGGGGACGATCATCGGATAGCAGCCGGCCAACTGGGCAATCGCGTTTCCATGCAGCGGCCCGGCGCCTCCGAAAGCCACCAAGGCGAAATCCCGGGGATCCAACCCTTTCTGGACGGTGATCAACCGCAACGCGCCGAACATGTTCTCGTTGACGATGTCCAGGATGCCCTGGGCGGCCCGATGCAGATCGAGGCCCATCGATCCGGCGATTTTTCCCACCGCATCCTCGGCCGCCTTGACGTCCAGGGTCATCTCGCCCCCCAGCAGGCTGGGCGGCAGCCGGCCGAGCACCACGTTGGCGTCGGTGACGGTGGGCTGGTCGCCTCCCTGGCCATAGCAGGCCGGCCCCGGCAGGGCGCCCGCGCTTTCCGGCCCCACCCGCAAGGCGCCGGTCATGGGGACGTGGGCGATGGAGCCCCCGCCCGCGCCGACGCTGTGCACTTCCACCGAAGGCACCTTGATCGGATAATATCCCAGGGTAGTCTGGCGGGATATGTTGGGCTTGCCATCCTGGATGATCGACACGTCGGTGGAGGTGCCCCCCATGTCGAAGCCCAGGGCGTTTTCATAACCGGCCAGGGAGGCCACGAAGGCCGCGCCGGACACGCCCCCCGCCGGGCCGGAAAGCATGGTGTGCACAGGGGATTCCGAAGCCCGCTGCACGCTCATCACACCCCCGTCGGAGCGCACGATGCTGATATGGGGGGAAAACTGGATGCCCCGCAGCTTTTCCTCGAAATTGGCCAGGTAGCGCTCCATTTTCGGCCGCACGTAGGCGTTCATCACCGTCACCAGGGTGCGCTCATACTCCCTGAACTCAGGCAGAATTTCGGAGGAAATGGAAATGGGCAGCTTGGGGTCGATACCTTGGACGATTTCCCGAACCCGCTTCTCGTGAACCGGATTGGCGTAGGAATGAAGCAGGGAAATGGTGATCGATTCCACCCCCCTTCCCAACAAATCGCGGACGATCGCCTCCGCGGCGGTCTCGTCGAGGGGCTTGAGAATTTCGCCGCGGGCGTTGATCCGCTCCGGGAGGCCCCGCGTCACCTCCAGGTCGGCCAGGGGATCGGGTTTTTCCATGATCATCCAGCCCGCCAGCGGACCGGGTGTCTGGGACCGCGCCAGGTGCAGCACCTGCTCGAAATTTTCGGTCACCAGCAGGCCGACCTTGGCGCCGGTTTCCTCCAGCACGATGTTGGTGGATATGGTGGTGCCGTGCAGCACCGAGGTGATATCGCCGGGGGAAACCTTCGACAAGGCCAGAATTTTTCCGATGCCCGTCAAAATGCCTTCGGATTGGTCCTGGGGAGTGGAGGGGGTCTTGAAAATATGCAGTTCACGGGTGTCGTCGTTAAACAAAAGCAGGTCGGTGAACGTTCCGCCCACGTCGATTCCCAGGCGGCAGGTCATCTGTGGCTCCAATCACGCAATATCATTTTTTCCATTTCGCAATGCTTTCAACCGTTTCCATCTTGCACCCAGCCAACCCGGCCAGGGAGAGGAATTAAATCCGTAGCGGGGCGGCGGAATTGTCAGGGTCCAGCGCCAAGGTGAAAAGGCTTATCAAATCACATCTTTCCGGTCAACCGATGATTGCGGCCGCAAAAATGAAATCGCCCCGGGGCGGCCGGATGGCGCGGCTGTTTTCATTTGCAGCGGAGCCTGTTATATCTCCATCAGTTTTGCATGGCATACACAATCCGGGAAATCATCGCGCGCGGAAACGCCTGTCACCGGCAACGTCCTTCTCATCGGCCTTCATCCAAACCGGCACCCTCACCCATGGCGGAAACAACATCCTTCTGGCACCGGCCGCGATTCTGGGTTTTCTTTATCGCGCTGATCATTTTTTTAATTTTCCTTTATTATTTCAAGCCTTTCGCTGATTATATCACCGCGAACCTGAAAAACGCGCGTTTTCACAACGTCATTTTCTGGTTTTCGGCGCTGGTGGCTGTGCTCGCATTCGCCATGTCCCATTGGCAGTCCTTCAAGCGCCACATATTGCGCGGCGGCGGAGAGGTCAACGTGGAGGCGCTGGTCTTCGATACGCTGCAAATTTCCATCATGACGGTGGTCATCCTCTGCGCCGGGGCGATTTTGCAGTCGGTGGAACTGCTCAGCGAGGACCTGCTGCTGCGGGAGGTTGCGGTGGGGCAGTTCGGGGGGCGGATACTGACCATCGTGCTGCTGATCATCCTGGCGGTTCTGTTCTACCTGCTGCATCTCGTGGTGCGCGCTTTCCGCATCGGATGGAAGCCCAGCAGGCCGCCGCGCCGGGGAACTTCTCCCGGCAGCCA
>JACZSY010000203.1 GCA_022573975.1 SAR324 cluster bacterium
TGGAGCAACTTTTCGGGCCCGGGACCGGACAGGCCATCCAGGCCTACAAAAAAACTAAGCAGGACAAAACCCTGGCCGGACTGCTGCTGCTCTTCGGCAGTTCCCCGGAAATCATGGAGCATTTCGAGGTGACCGGCGATCTGGTGCGGGGGTTTGACGGCAAAGGTCGCAAGGTGGCCGAGGTGCCTTTTGTAGAGCCGTCCCAGCTCCGTGACGCCTATGACAAAAAGCGCAAGGTATACCGATTGGACGTCACCTGAACACCGTTCCGCACAAATGGGAAGGCAAGGCGCGCGCCGCTTGGCGACAAATAGGCGACGGCGAGTGGATGGGGGAAAAGCACGAATTGGAGAAAACTTATGAGAAAAATTGCTGCATTATTAGCCGCTTTGGCTCTTCTGGCCGGGTCCGCCTGGGCTCAAGACCAAGCTGGTATTCGAGCCGTCTACATGCCCCAGGTTCCGGTACAACCCGGCGATTCCGCCTGGATGAGGCTGCCTGAGTGGACGATCAATCTTTCACCACAGGTCGTCGCCCTCCCTAGGGGTGGAGGCACTGTGAAAAAGGTCTTTGTCCGGGCGATGCACAACGGCCAGTGGCTCGCCCTACGCCTTGAATGGGCAGATGCCACGCCAAACCAAGAGGTGGGAACGGCCACTTTTCGGGATGCTGTAGCCATCGGTTTTCCGGTGACCGAGGGCAGTGCCCTTCCCTCGCCCCTGATGGGGGACAAAGCCCGGCCTGTGGACATCTGGCAGTGGACCGCCGACTTTGACGCCAACGCCCAGGGACAAGGAGGCTTTGCTGAGCGCTATCCCCACACCGAGGGGGTTTGGTACTTTCCCCAGGATTACGAGGTAACGCGAGAGGTACGTGGCTGGCGGGGGTTTGAGCCAGTCATCGAGCTTACCGCCTACGGCTTTGGCACTCTCGAACGGAAAGCGGCGCAAAATGTGCGCGGCCTGGGTCAGTACGCCCTGGGGCGCTGGTCGGTGGTGTTAAGGCGGAAACTGGCCACCGGCAACCCCCGCGACCCCCTCTTTCGTTCAGGGGGAACATTTAACGCCATCTTTGCCGTATGGGATGGGGGCGCCAAGGAGGTCAACGGGATCAAATCCGTTACCATGTTCTGGACCCCGGTGACTCTTGATCCTCTGGATACGGAGCGGAAACAATGAGAGATGCGAACGAAACCGGCGCACGGGCGCAGGCCTACCGGGTTCTGGCGAGCCTGTTCAGCCCCCCCTCGGCGGACTCTCTGGAAAAACTGAACGAGCACGATGTGCCTGCACTCGCGGGGGCTTTGCAAACCCTTGGTGCCGCGGCGAGCCTTCAGGAGGGAGTGTTCACTCTATACGAATCCCTCTCCGACCTCGATCCGGATGAACTGGCGGCCGAGTGGGAGGCGAATTTCGAGGCTTCCGGGGGGCTTTTTTGCCCTTTGGGCGAAACAGCCCATTGCACCGAAAGCGCCCAGGAAGCCTGGCTAAAAGGGTACCGCCTCGCCGACATTGCAGGGTTCTACCACGCCTTCGGCGTTGAGGTTACCCCTGGCTCTGGGGTGGCCGACCATTTGGCCATGGAACTTGAGTTCATGCATCTCCTCGCCGTCAAAGAAGCGGTGGCACTGGAGCAAGGAGAGGTGGAGGGTGCCGGCACCTGCCGCGATGCGGCTATCTCCTTCATGAACGACCATCTCGGCCGCTGGACGGGCAAGGTGCACCAGCGGTTGGAAGATGGTCAAGGCACTGTTTACCCCGTAGCGGCAGCGATCCTGGAAGGATTCGTCTCACTGGACAAAAAATTCTTACAACCGTAAGGCCGACCCACTGGTCCGCAACACTGAACCTGCCAGGTGGCGCATAAAAGGACAAACGCTACCGACTCGCGCCTGGAGCCAGTTGCACTCCATGAAGCCCTTGAAGGCGAAGGTGTGGGAACCCGGCGCGACAAAGCAGTCGAACTCCGGGAAGGCGGGCGGGTCGTCCCCGCCAAGGTAGGCGAAGAGGATGCCGTTGCGCTCGCGCACCGGGTAGCTGGTGTGGAGGATGCGGGTAAACAGGCGGCTGCCCTCGGGCTCGGCGGGGGTTTCCAGGCATTTCCCCTCCACGTCGAACAGCCAGCCGTGGAACACGCAGCGCAGGCCGCCGTCCTCCAACCGGCCGAAAGCCAGGTCCGCGCCCCGATGCGGACAGTGCCGCTCCAGCAGGCCATGACGCCCCCGTTCGTCGCGGAAAAGCACCAGCTGCTGGCCCATCACCCGCACCGGCGCCAGGGGCCGTTCCGGGGAAAGCTCTTCGGTCAGGGCCACCGGCTGCCAATATTTGCGCAACAGCTTCCCCGCGGGCGTGCCTGGGCCAACCCGGGTCATGCGGTCGTTTGTTTCGGCGCTCATCATCGGAAATTCTCTCCCCATCCCGCCGGTATCGCCGCCATGGTCCGGGCGCCCCGAACGCGGTTGGTGGCGGCCCGCCGAAACGGCGTCATCGGGCAAGGGGTTCCTCCCCAGGCCCGGCGATCAACCGGACAGACGATAATCCAGACAAACTATAGCCCCTGCCCGGCAGCGGGCGCAATATGCCGGGGCCACCCATGCGAACGGCGGCGGAATGCAGCACATTGACCTGGCGGCACGGGCCGCTTCAGCCATTGGTTTCCGGGCTGCCGCGGGAATCTCTCCGGCGGCGCAAGCCGCGATTGATACCGCCGCCAGGCGATGGCGGCGCATCGGCCGCATCCCAACCGATCCACGCCCGGTCCGATGCGCGGCTGGGTCCGCTGGCGGGCGAAGAAGGCCTGCCGCCTGCTCACTGGGCCGGTTCGACCTCGTCCAGGAACCGAATCCAGTGCTCTGGCAGACCGTGCGCCCGCGCCCCCTCGCGCAGCAGCGTGATGTAGCGCAGCGACGGATGTCCGTCTTCTTCCTTGCCGTCCGCGATGTAGGTGACCGCCGGGATGCGTTGTCCCGCGCTGTCTTCCGCCTCTGTCCACAGATGCCGGTAGCGCCGGCCCGGCACGCCCTCGGTGGAGTCGAGCCGCGCCAGCTTGCGCCGGGTGAGTTTATAAAGCACCCCCCAGACCTCCCCGCTGGGGTGCGGGCTGATATTGGCCGGCGCGGCGCGGCCCACGGGGTGGCCTTCCAGGTTGAAGCGCAACCGATAGCCGCGAATACGGCCGGCGCGCCATTCCAGCGGAAGCATGCCGCGCCGCACCAGGAAAGCGCTGTCGTGCAGGTTGGCTCCGAAGGCGAAATACCACACCTCATCATCCGGGCTGCCCTCCAACCGCTGCCCGCGGATCCGATACCAAATTTTGGAAAGCCACCAGGATCGTCCGGTGAGCCGTCTGAGCCTGTGGCGCAAAGCCTGAATCATGTTGAATCTCCCGGCGCCGCCGACTGCAATCGCCGCACGACGAGCCATTGCGCCATGGCGGCTCCGGCGCTGATCCCGAACACCGCAGCCGGTCCGGCCACCTTCATCAGCAAGCCGCCGGCCAGCGGAAGCAGCGCCGCGGGAGCCACCAGGGCGTTGAAGTAACCACTGTACGCCGGACGGTCGTCGTCGGGCGAAATTTCCATCAGATATCCCAGTTGCGCGATGATCCCGCCGTTGCCGGCCGCGCCAAGCACCGCGAACACCATGGCGAACCAGACAGGGGCCGCGCCGGGTCCGGAGTGGCCGAAGGCGATCCACCCCAACGTCAACAGGGAGGGAAGCGCCGCCAGCACCACGACCGCTTCCAGCAGTTGGCGCTTGCCGCGCCGGTCGCCCAACCAGCCCCAGAGCGGGTTGGACAGCAGCGCGCCGGCTGTCTGGGCCCCCAACAAAAGGGCCACGGCGGAGGAGGGCGCGCCCGCCGCCGTGGCCTGGACGATGTAGAACGGGAAAGCCATCGTCACCGCGCCGTCCAGCCACCTCGCCTGGATGAACAGCCGAAAGCGCCGGTTTTCACGCAGGATGCGCAGGCCGCCCCGCAGGAAGTCCGCGAACCCATCGTGCCTTTCGCGGGGCGGCGTGGCCTCCGGTTCCCCGGCGGAAATGAAACAGAGCGCGGAGATCAGCAACAACGCGGCCCCCAACAACAAGACCAAAGCATAGTCCAGGGGAAACACCAACGCGCCGAGCGCTCGGTGCGCTGCGCCCGCCACCATCAACGCCAGCACCCCGCCCCCGAAAAAGCGCGTCGCGAGCAGCCGGCTGCGCAGCGGCGAAGGGATGGCGCGGGCGACGATATCGTTGTACGGCACGGCGACGATGCCGCCCACGAAGGCGTACACCGTCCACAGGACGAAGAACCCGATCACGACGGTGCGCGGGGAATCGGCCGGGACGGTCACCAGCAGCGCGCAGACAGCGATCAGGCAGGCGACCCGGCCAAAGGCGCCAACCTTATAGTAGGGCATGCGCCGCCGCCTGTTTCTGGCATGGTATGCCACGAATAGCTGCGGAAAGAGCCAGCCGTAGCGGGCGATGGCCGCGGCGGCTCCCACGGCGATGGCGCTGCCGGTCAAGACGTGCACCAGCGCCGCGACGATGGTGCCGGTATCGATGGCGGCCGCCCCGCCCTGGAAGAAGATGCCTGCCGCGGCGATGCGGCGGAACCGCCGGCCCGAGTCAGGTTCGCTCATGCAGGTGCTCCCGCCGGCCGGGGAGGTCGGCCAGGGCCAGGCCGCTACGCCACAGCGAAAAGGCCCCGAAGGCGGCAACGCTGACCATGGTGCCGATCCGCATGGTGAACACCATGGCCAGCGCACGTTCTTCTCCGACGCCGAACAGGCCCAGGGCGAAGATCGCCCCGACGATGAAGCCGCCGGGAAAACGGGCGAGGTGGGTGAGAAAGACCAAAAAACCGAGCATGGCCAACACCACCAGATAATCCATCGGTTCCAAGAGCACGCCAAAGGCGAGGCCGGCCCACAGCGGGTGGGTGGCCGCGATGAACTTGATCAGCACGCTGGAAAGCACGATGGCCACGCGCCGCCATGCATTCACCGGCCACACGATGCCTTCCGCGAAGGAGGCCAGCAACCGTTGCGATCCCTGGGCCAGCCTCGGGGAGAGGCGCGACAGCACCCACCGCACCCAACCCGCGGTGCCGGTCAAGGCGCGCTTGTGCCGCGCCAGCAGCCACAGCAGCCCCGCGAACAACGTAAAACCAACGGCCGCGCCGGCCAGCAGTCCGAGCCGGAGATTGCCCGTCGGGTCCGGCAGGACGGCGACCGCCAGCACCAGGACCACCAGAATCGCGAACACCACGCCGTCGATCATCCGGTCGATGGCGACCGTGGCCAGCACCGCGCTCATCTTCAAGCCCTCGCGCCGTGCCACCAGCCAGGATCGCAGCAGGGGACTGACCCCGAACGGAATGAGAAAATTGCCGAGATAGCCGGCCATGATGGCCCCGAACAGACGCAGTGTGCCCACAGGCAGGAGCGGATGGAGAATCTGCCGCCACTTCCAGGCCCGAACCAGTTGCTCCAACGCAATGACGGCCGGCACCAACGCCAGGTACTCCACCCGCGCGCCCGCCAGCACCCGGCCGAGCTCCGCGAAGTCGATCCGCCAGAGCACCAGCGCCGCCAATCCGATGCCGATGCCGGCGCCGGCCCACGGCCACCAACGGCGCCTTGCCGGCCGCGCGTGACCCTCGGTCATCGACGGACCTCGTTTGTGTTCAGGGACGCGATGGCGCGGCCGCGGCATTTGCGCGCTGTCCCCATTTTTAGGCCGATAGTGTTGTTGTCCGCCGCCCGGCCACATGCGCGCATATCGGCGCCGTGCCAGGCCCCATCGTGATCGTGCCCAAATCGGATCGCCGTCCGGCGCCAATACGATGCCCTTCATCCACGGGTGCGTGTCACACGGCCAACGGTCAACAATCGCGACCCGGGGAAGTCACCAAAGTCAATTATGAGCAACCTGCGATCCCGGTGGGCCAAATTGATCCAACAGCACCGCATCGCTATACTGTTGGCCTGATAGAAATCGGGGTTTGAAGTCTGATCTCCTTGGAGTATTCCATGCCCTCCCGTGCCATGTACATCGGCGAAGCCGCCAGCAAGGCGGAAACAACCATCAAGACCCTCCGCTACTACGAGCGCATCGGCCTGATTCCCCCCGCCCCACGTAGCAATGGCCGTTTTCGCGTCTACCACGAGGACACCGTGGAGCGCGTGCGTTTCATCCGCAAGGCGCAAGCCCTGGGTTTCAGTCTGGAAGAAATCCGCGGGATCGTCCGGGTTCATGACCAGGGGGAATGCTCTTGCGGCCAGGTCGCCCATACCGTGGAGACCAAACTGAAGATCCTCGATCGCAAGGTGAAAGCACTGAACCGCCTGAAGGAGGAACTACTGGAAATCCAGCAGCGCCTGCCACGCGCAGGTTCTTTCCGCAGCTCGCGCATCTGCCCCGTCATTCACTCCCCTTGAGCGGTGGCCGCCCCTCCCACCCGCCTCACCTGGCTTTTTGGCGTCCGGTAATTTTTTTGCTTGACTCTCCCCTCAAGGGGACATGCTAGCTTGGTCAAGGTGCGGAAACCCTCCGCTGAAGGGACCATTGAGTCTTGCCGCCGTAAGGCCGGACTTCGATCCGATAATTTTCGAGGAAGGGACTGCAATGAAAATGAAGCCTGTTACGTTCCAGAGGCAATTGCTGGTGTTGACCGCCGCGTTGCTGATGCTTGGCCTGGGTGGAACGGCCTGGGCACAGGGCATGAAGGACGGTGGCATGAAGGACGGTGGCATGAAGGACGGTGGCATGAAGGGAATGTCACCGTCCATGAAAATGCCCGCCGCCCAAGGCGGTCCCATGAAAATGATGACCATGATGAAGGAGATGGCCGCCAAGGTGCCCCGGTTTCCGCCGGTGCGCGGGTTCGGTGACGGCGGAGAGGTGTTCTTCATTCACAGCGAAACCTCCGACCCGAAGATCTCCGAATTGCTGTCCATGATGATGGCCTCCCCGGTGATTACGGTTCCCGAGTTGGGCAAGACGCCTGAAGATTTGCTGGCAAACGTGTACGTATTCAAAAATGGGGTGAAGGGAATGGGCCCCCTTGGCTTCCAGCCGGATATCTTCGATCACCTGCCGGGAACCCCGGGGTATCGGCCGCTGCGCCGGATTCTCTTCGTGACCTGGAAAAACCCCGCCTCGGCCTACGAGCTGAGATCGGTGGAGAAGTTGATGCAGGCGCGGTCCAAGGGAGACCTCGGCATCGAGCGGACGAAGGTGGTGGTGAACATGCCCATGCTGATGTGGCCTTTGGGGCGAAGGTGACCGGAGAACGGACAGGGGCCTTGCCAGGAGGCAGGCCCCGCCACCGAAGGGATGGATTTCCAGGGGAGCCCCGGCCAACCTTACCCACCGCTCAGGCTTCTCCCCCCGCTTCGCGATCCATTTCATCGAATACCTGCTGGGCCGCGTGAAAGGCGCCGTTGGCGGCGGGCACGCCGCAATAGATGGCCGATTGCAGCAGCAGTTCCTTTAGCTCCTCCCGGGTGACGCCGTTGGTGTGGGCGGCCCGGATGTGGAGCCGGAATTCGGCATCACGATTGAGGGCGATGAGCATGGATAGCGTGATCAGGCTGCGCGCGCGGCGGTCCAAGCCAGGCCGGTTCCAGACGCCGTCCCAGGCATAGCGGGTGATCATTTCCTGAAACTCGGCGTTGAATTCGTTGCGGCGTTGCAGGGAGCGCTCCACGTAGTCATCCCCCAGCACTTCCCGGCGCACCTTGAGTCCTTCATCGTATGAATTTTGATCGTCCATCGGAGTCTCCAGTTTTCCCCATCGGGATGTTATTGGCAGGCTGGTGATTTTTTGGCCCCCGGCGGCCAGGGGGCTGTCTTTCCTGACAACCCCGCCCTCTTGATGCCCGGCGGCCCGAGGCGACTTTAAGATGCCGCGCCAGAATTTTAGTCAAGGCCTAATTATCTTTATATATCAGTATCTTGATGCTGCCGTGTCATTTTCAACCCCAGATGAACGCCGATGAACACGGATCTAAAAGGCCTGTGACCAACCAAAAGCGCGGGGGATTTCATCCCCCACACCCCCAGACCCATTTTTTGGAAAAAAATGGATTAAAACTTTCAATAAGATATTGGAATGATAGGTTTAAATACTTGTTTTTGCTATGAGAAAGTTTGTTGAAACTTTTCAAAATTCACCCCCGGAGGGCCGC
>JACZSY010000015.1 GCA_022573975.1 SAR324 cluster bacterium
TGGGGGGTAGGTCCTTCGCCATGCTCAGGACGGCCATTCTCAAT
The DNA here is from genome assembly GCA_022573975.1 of SAR324 cluster bacterium. Taxonomy (GTDB): domain Bacteria; phylum SAR324; class SAR324; order SAR324; family JACQKK01; genus JACZSY01. The sequence continues at coordinate 45 of JACZSY010000015.1, forward strand.
ATGACCCACTACTCGGTGCCGTCTCCTGTGCCGTCTCCTGTGCCGTCTCCTGTGCCGTCTCCTGTGCCGTCTCCTGTGCCGTCTCCTGTGCCCTCTCCGGTGTTGTTAAAGATGCCGCCGATGATGCGGCCATCCAACCTTGGGCGGGAGGCGCCCCCAGGCCGATCCGCGGGCAGCCGGCGTGGAGATTCGCCCCCGGGGCAACCCCGCATCCGCCGGGTGACGGCCCGTTATGGCCTGGCAGGCCTAACTCTTGGGGGGGGGAACCAGATTCAGGGTCGCGCTGCTGTCCTTGCCGCTCTGCATCTGCATTTCCCTGGCCAGTACATACACTTGATACCCGTTGACGTGTGGGCCGAACTTGGCCCTCACCCGGTATTTGTATTCCATCATGGAGGAATCGGTTTCCTCTATTTCCGAACTCACCACTTCCACCTCCAGGGCGATCATTCCCATGGCGCTCATCACCAGCTTGGTGCCCGTCTTGAAATTCACTTCCGAATAAAAAGAAATTCCGGAAATGGAAATGTTCAGGATCGTGAAGGCCTGCGGTCCAATGTTGGCGTAAATTTTCGATTCCGTCATGACCGAAAAACCCCAAGGGGGAAAATGGGAATATTGCGGCGCCCCTGGCGTCACTGCGCCATCGGCATCAAAGCGCGTCCGCACCGTGGTTTCATCAGCACCGTGGTTTCATCAGCACCGTGGTTTCAAGGGACAACTCCCCGGGCGTGGGGGTTATTTGGCTCGCCCGCCTCACCTGCCGCCCGCCGGAACGGGCGCCGCCCCGTGACCCAGGGGATTCCGGCAAGGGATAATACCGGTCGAAGCTGGAGATTTGGAAACCCCTTGACCCATCTTAACTTAACGAATATTTATAACCATGGGCCTTTAAAGGCAAGACGTCTTGAAGAATCCCACGAGGAAGAGAACAGAAATCCCGGCCGGAAGGACATTTTCCTGGCCGGGATTCCGGTCTAATCCGAAGCGATGAATTGGGTTATTCCAGCGGTTTGAGGCTGCCCAACAGGGTCGGGATCAATTCGGTCACGGTGGGATGGATATGCACCGCGCGTTGAATGGTGGTATAGGGCGCCCCGGCATACATCACATCCAGCAGGGAATGGACGATCTCGTCTCCGCCGATGCCGAGAATGGCCGCGCCGAGGAGTTCCTTGGTTTCCGCATCCACCAGCACTTTCATGAAGCCCTGGGTTTCACCGCGCTCCCTGGCCCGCGCCACCCGTTCCATCGCCATTTTGCCGATGAGTGCTTTTCTCCCCGAGTTCCGCACCTCCTGTTCGGTCATCCCGATCCGGCCCAGGGGCGGATCGATAAACAGGGCATAACATGGGATGCGGTCGGAAATCCGGCGCGGGTCATTGTCCAGCAGGTTGGCCGCCACGATCTCGAAATCGTTGTAGGAGGTGTGGGTAAAGGCGCCGCGGCCGTTGACGTCTCCCAGGGCCCAGATTCCATCCACGTTGGTGCGGCATTGGTCGTCGACGGTGATATAGCCCCGCGGATCGGTCTCGATGCCCGCCCGCTCCAGGCCCAGGTCGTCCGTGTTGGGCCGGCGTCCCACGGCCACCAGCAAGTGCGAGCCCCGCACTTCCGGCGGTCCATCCTCGCATTTCAGGCCGACCGCCACGCCGTCGCCGTCTTTGCGCACGGAAATGCAGCTGGCGTTGAGCCGGATGCCGATGCCCTCGTTTTCCATCACTTCCCGCACCGCTTCGCCGACATCGGGATCGTCCCGTCCGATCAGGCGTTCCATCATTTCCACCACGGTGACCTCCGCGCCGAAGCGGCGGTACATCTGGGCGAATTCCAGGCCGATGTAGCTGCCCCCGAGGATCACCAGGTGCTCCGGTATTTCCTCCAGTTCCATGATGGAAGAATTGGTCAGGTAATCCACCTCGGCCAGACCCGGAATATCCGGCACGAATGCCCGGGCGCCCACGTTGATGAAGATGTTGGGGGCTTCCAGTTCCCGGCCGTTCACCGAGACCGTGCGGGGAGCGGTAAAGCGGCCATGGCCCTCGATCACCGTCAAGCCTTCGGTGTTCTTCATCCAGCCGGTCACTCCGGTGTTGGAGCGGCCCACGATTTCATCCTTGCGGGCCTTGACCCGCTTCATGTCCACTGTGATCGGCCCGCCGACCATCACCCCGAAATCCCCGCCACGCCGCGCCATGTGGGCGGCGCGCGCGCTGGCGACCAGGGTCTTGGTGGGGATTCAACCTACGTTGACGCAGGTTCCCCCGAAAAGGTGGCGTTCGAGGATGGCGGTCTTGCGGCCTTCGCCCGCCAGCCTCGCGGCCAGCGAGGGGCCGGCCTGACCGGTGCCGATGACAATCGCGTCGAAAGTTTCGCTCATTTCTATCCTTCCTGGTTCTATCGCTTCTGTTTTAATTGGATGGTTGGTTTATTCTCCAACATCCCTTATACCAGACCCCCATGGCCGGGCACAATGGAAATTGATCAGCAAGCGGCGGTGATTCGGGCGCCCGTCGATTTTCGCCCGGGCAGGGAAGCCTGCGACGCCGCTCTCGATTCCAGCAGGTTATTTTTACGGGGTTCATTTTATTAAATGCCTATCCCTTTCGCTCAGCAAAGTTGTTTGAATTGGAAGGCGGGGAATGTGTTTTTCCACGCCGCACCTCACCCCGGCCACAAACACCGCGTCCGGGACTGCCCCTCTCCGCGGTGATTTTGAACGGCCCGGAGGGGCGTTCTTATGTTATTTCATTGTTGATACCACGGATTTCCCCCTCTCTTTTGGAGAGGGGGCCAGGGGGTGAGGTGCTTTTGGGTGGGATTCGCGCACCGGAAATGAAAAGACGAGGCCGCCAAATACCGCGGTTTTTGGGCTGAGGGGCTGATGCCTGAATAAACCATTGAATTCATTTATCATAAACTCGTATTTGCTGTGACAATGGAATAGGCATTTTTTATAATGAATCCCCTTGCGATGGCTCCCAGCAAAAACCTTCTCCCTTGTGTTCCCGGAGCGTAGAGGATATGAAAGAAAGTGATTCGATGTGTATCCACATTCATGAAAAAGACGTTTAAGGATTAGGGTGAACCAGAGCGTTGGGCAGCACTCATATTTACGGACCTCAACCACTCCAATTCAACACAATGCCGATTACAATCGTATTTTCCAGTGAAAAGGGAGGGGTCGGAAAAACGACCTCCGCCGTCAATATCGCCATGGCCTTCGCGGTGGGCGGCTACAAGGTGCTGTTGGTGGATATGGATCCCCAGGGATCGGTGCGATTTTCGTTCGGGTTGAAGGGTCCGGTGGCCAACGGCACCCGGCAATTGCTGACCGATGAATCCATTTCCCTTGCGCAACTCACCCACCGCTCCGAAGCGGGGCCCAATCTGGACCATATCTTCGCGAACTTCGACACCCTGAGCCAGGAACGCGAAGTTTTGAACACGGTCACCGAGCCGACGGTGCTCCAAGCCCGGCTGGAACGCGAAGCCCAGGAATACGACTTCATCATTTTGGACTCCCAGGCGTCCACCAGCATGCTGGCCCTGAACGCCATCACCGCGGCCAATCTGGTGATCCTTCCGCTGCAATGCGAATCCCTGGCCATCAAATCGCTGAAGCGCTACCTGAAGGCGTTTCGGGAATTGCAGAACCGCTACAATCCGGATTTGCGGATCGCCGGCGTGCTGCTCACCATGTACGACCGCAACATGGAGGTGCACCGGCGCATCTGCCGGCAGATGTATGAAACACTGTACGAATCGGTGTTTACCACCATCATCCCCAAAGCCAGGGAGATTCCCGAAGCCAGCGCCCTGGGCCAATCGGTGATCACCTACCGGGGGAGTTCGATCGGCTCCACGGCCTACATCCGGTTGGCCAAGGAAATCCTGGACAAGTTCAAACTGCGGCCCGAACAAGCCTCGATCTGAACCACCTTCCCGCGGGTAGAGATGAAAACCTTGCGCCGGCAGGCGCGCGCTTTCGCCCTGCAACTGCTCTATCAAACCGAAGTCGGACAGACGGCGGACCCACGCTCCCAGGAACGCTTCTGGGAACACAGCAAGGCCTCCAAAAAGGCCGGCCGCTTCGCCCGGGGGCTGGTGGAGCAGACCCTGGAGCACCGGGAGGAAATCGACCGCGCCCTGACCGCCGTGATGGAAAACTGGCGGCTGGAAAGGCTCCCGGTGGTGGTGCGCAACGTCTTGCGCCTGGGCGCCTGCGAGATGCGCATCATCGCCAGCGAACCGGTGGCGGTGGTGATCAACGAGGCCGTGGAACTGACCCGCACATTCATGGACGAGGACTCCGCCAGGTTCGTCAACGGCGTGCTGGAACGCCTCCACCGGGGGGTGGAGGCCCCATTGCCGCCACCCGCGGCGGAAACCGGCTGAAGACACCGCCCGAAGACACCGCCCGAAGACACCGGGCCGAAAGAACCCTGCCGGGCGCCCCCAACACCGTCAAGGGCTTCCCTCCAACACTCCCTCCAATACTCTGTCCAGGCTTATGTCCTCCGCCAATTCAGCTATCTCCAAATCGGCGCGCGCGGAACTGGAAAAAACCCGGCTGCGGCTGCGTCGTGGGTTGGTGGACTATTATTGCGGGGATGCGCTGGAGTTCGACGAGGAAGCATATGCCGAACTCGCCGGGCGGGTGCGCGCCCTGGAAGCCGAGGCGCCGCAGCTGCGCGATTGGGATTCTCCCACCACCCGGGTAGTGCCCCTGACGCAGGATCCCTTTCCCTCCCGCGCGCACGCCATTCCCATGCTCAGCCTGTCCAATGCCTATTCCATGGACGAGCTGCGCGATTGGGAGACCAGCCTGCTGCGCACGATTCCCGGAATCCAACCCACTTATGTTACCGAATTGAAAATCGACGGCCTGGCCATCGCGCTGCACTACGAACAAGGGGAACTGATCGCGGCGGTGACCCGGGGAGACGGGACGATTGGCGAGGAGGTGACGCGGAACATCAAGACCATCGGCGGGCTCCCCCATCGCCTGGCCGAGCCGGTGACCCTGGAGGCGCGGGGCGAGGTCTACTACACCCTGGAGGATTTCCAACGGGTCAACCGGCTAAGGGAAAAACAGGGAGAAGCGCCCTTCAAGAATCCCCGCAACTCGGCCGCGGGCACTCTGCGCATGCTGGACCCGGGAGCGGTGGGCCTGCGCAACCTCAACGTGGCCGTCCACGCCCTGGCGACGCCCTCGCCGAAGGAGACCGACTGGGAGACGCTGGCCTGGCTGGAATCCCTCGGCCTGCCCGTGACCAGCCCGGTGCGCCGCTTCGGCTCCATAGACGATATCGAGGCCTATTATTTCGAGACGATGAACGCCCGCGAAGGTCTGCCTTTTCAGATCGACGGAATCGTGATCAAGGTGGATCAACTGGCCCTGCGGGAACAGGCCGGGTTCACCTCGAAATCGCCCCGCTGGGCCACCGCCCTCAAGTTCGGCGCGGAACAGGCGGAAACCACCCTGCTGAGCGTCCACATCGGCGTGGGCCGCACCGGCATGCTGACCCCCATCGCCAATCTGGAACCGGTGGCGCTGGGGGGCACCACCGTGGCGCGCGCCACCCTGCACAATTACGAGCAGATCGAACGGCTGGGGTTGAGACTGGGCGACCGGGTGGTGCTGGAAAAAGGAGGGGACATCATTCCCAAGGTGGTGCGGGTGGTGACCGATGGCGTAAAACGCGGCGGTCTGAAAGCCATCGAACCGCCGGAGCAATGCCCCTCCTGCGGCGAGCCGCCGGTGAAGCTGGAGGGGGAGGTGGATTTTCACTGCCTCAACCCGGTCTGCCCGGCCCAGCAGTTCGAGCGTATCCGCCACTATGTCTCCCGCTCCGCCATGGATATCGAATCCATCGGCCCGGCCCTGATCGAACAGATGGTGGCCGGCGGCCTCATCCGCACCTTCGCCGGCCTCTATTCCCTGGAGGCGTCCCAGTTGGAATCCCTGGAACGGATGGGGAAAAAGTCGGCCGCCAACGTGATCGAAGCCATCCACGCATCCCGCACCAGGCCCCTGGGGAAATTCCTGCACGCCCTGGGCATCCGCTACGTGGGCGAAGGCGCCGCCCAGGTGCTGGCGCGGCACTTCGGGTCGCTGGAGGGCCTCCGCGCGGCATCGGTGGAGGCACTGGAAAACGTCAACGAAATAGGAGCGGTGACCGCGAAAAGCCTGTATGATTTCTTCCATGATCCGGCGAAGTTGACCTTGATCGATCAATGCCTCGCAAACGGGGTCCAACCCACCCCCCCCGAGGCCGCGGGAGCGGCGGAGGGCGAAACACCACTGGCCGGGAAAACGGTGGTCATCACCGGCGCCCTTTCCCAGCCCCGGCCCCAATGGAAGGAGCGGCTGGAACGCGCCGGAGCCAACGTGACCGGATCCATATCGGGAAAAACCGATTTTCTGCTGGCGGGAGAAAATGCCGGCTCCAAAATGACCGCGGCGAACAAACACGGCGTACGGATCGTGGACGAGCAGGAAATGTCTAAATGGATGGAACCCAGATGAAGAGGCGGGCATGAAGAAGATCGCCATTGTCGGCGCGGGAGAGATCGGAGGCTTCCTGGCGGGGCGCCTCGCCACCGAGCAGATCGATGTCACCGTGATCGACCACAATCAAGCGGTATTGACCGCCCTGCGCAATACCATGGACGTGGCCGGAATCCTGGGAGACGCCACCAGCATCGGCGACTTGCGGGAGGCGGAAATTCAGGACGCCGACCTCTTCATCGCCACCACCTGGCAAGACGAAACCAACCTCATTTCCTGCCTCTTGGCCAAGGAACTGGGAGTGAAGCAAACCATCGCCGTAACCCGCTATCTGGGTCTGCGGGGGCAAAAGGTTCCCATCGACAGCTCGGCGCTGGGCATCGACCTGATGGTGAACGCCAGCAGCGCGGTGAAGAACGAGATCATGGACATCATCGAAACCACCGGGGCCAACGAGGTGGCCCGGTTTTCAGGCGGCCAAATCATCCTGGTGGGCGTCCAGGTGGGAGAAAACGGAGGCCTCAACGGTAAAACGGTGGACTCCCTCTGTGGAAACGGCCCCCAGCCCCACCTCTCCATCGCCAGCCTGGTGCGGGGGAACGATTTGCTGGAATTCAATGGGGAGACCCGCCTCGAGGATGGCGATTACCTGTATGTGCTGTCCACCCAGGAACACCAGGCGGAACTGAACAAGGCGCTCTGCGTGGAAACCATCAAGAACCGCACCGCGGTCATTTCCGGAGACAATTTCCTCTCCCAATTGCTGGCGGACGCCCTGCTGAACCGTCACTTCCATGTCACCATGCTGGCCACCACCGAAAAAAAGGCCCTCTTTCTCCACAATCATTTCGAGGGCCGCCACCAGATTCAGGTGGAGGTGGGTTCGGGATGCGAAGTCAAATTGCTGCGGCGGGTCAAGGTGCCCTCCACCAGCGTGTTCATCGCCACCAACACCGACGACGCCACCAATCTCACCGCCTGCATGATCGCCAAATCCCTCGGCGCGGGAAAAACCATCGCCACCATCAAGCGCACCGACATTCTCCCGCTCTGCCGCAAGGCGGGCGTGGACGTGAACATCGCCCCCCGCCTGGCCACCGCCAAGGTGATCCAGCGGGTGGTACACGAGAACCGGGTGTTGGATTACCGGGCGGTGTCGCAAACCAATCTGGAGGTGGTCGAGCTGGTCGCCAAGCCGGGCTGCAAGGCCGTCAAGGCTCCCATCGCCAAGCTGCGTCTTCCCAAGGGGGTGGTGATCGGCGCCATCGCCTCGGGCAAGGGTTCGTCCCTGACCTCCCCGGAAATGCGCATCCAGCCCGGAGACCGGGTGATCGTGCTGACCCTTCCCGAGCACCTGATGGCCGTGGAGTCCATGTTCAACGATTGAAGCGGCGCCGGAAACCGGCGCTCCATCCCTGCCCATGCTTCCCCCTGACTTCCCTCCGGCTCCAAACCCCGGGCCGGGGATTCCACCGGCCCATAATTTTCCGGGCCATCCATGACTGGGAAACAAATTGACGGGAGGGAAATTTCAGGGCGCCACATCACTGCGCGAAAAAAGGACGGGACAGGATCAATTTGTCCTCCGCCAGGAAATAAGTGAGGGAATCGCCGTGGTGAATGGCCTGGGCGGTTTTCAACGAGACCTTTCCCGGCGCCCGCAGGATGTTTTTTCTCTGGTCGAACACCAGGCTTTCGGTGCGGATTTCCATCACCCCCGTCTTTTCCAGCACGACCCCTCCTTGCAGCATGATGCGGGGGGGGGCGCCGATAAGGCGCGCCTCCCTGGAGCGTCCTGTCAAAACCGGGTCGCCGGGGTTTTTGCCGTAAATTTTAAAGCGCACCGAGCGGAACCGCGCGGTGTTGGCGTCGTTCAACAGACTTGCGCTCCGTGCCCATAATTCCCAGCGCAACCAATTGCCTTCCATCTGGCGAATGGCCACTTCGGTCATATGCATCATGGCGCCCGGTTCCCGCGGCGTCTCGGGGGTGGCGCTTTCCGGCACCGGCTCCGTGCCCAGCAGCCAGATCAAGAGACCCGTCCCCATGGCCATGAAGGCGATGAAAAACAGCAGCCGTTTCATGGCCTCCCTTGCGCATGTGAATGGTTAAAAGCGTCCGCTGGGGGCGGCTTCTTCCGCCACCGGGGTGCATCCCGCGCCAGGCCTCGGTGCGCCAGGCCTTAGTGCTCCCAGCCTCAGCGCGCCAGGCCTCGGCGCTAGGCCTCATTGCGCTTGGCGTTCAAGGCCCGCAGGAAATCATCGTGGCCCAGGGAAAACTGGCCGGCCCGCGCATCGGCCTGGTCTCCATGATCGGAGATGAAATTTCGCATCTCTTCGAAGGTGGCGCTTTTAATGATGGCGGCCAATTCCGCGCCGTTCAGGCCCTCCGTCAGTTCGGCCAGCGCGCCGTAGTCCACCGTCCCGGAGATGGGCAGGCCGCGGGTGTGCGCCCGCAGGATTTCTTCGCGTTCCAGGGCATTTGGAATTTCCAGTTTCACCACCATCCCCAGCCGCCCCGGATTGAGCAGGGCGGGGTCCACCAGGTCCATCCGGTTGGTGGCGCCCACCACCATCACTTCACTCAACAGGTTGAGGGCGTCCAGCTCTCCAATGAACTGGCCCACCAGCCGTTCGCGTCCCGCCGATTCCCCTTGGGCGTCGCGCCTGGGGAAAATGGTGTCCAGTTCATCGAAAAACAGGATGCAGGGCGAGGCCTGCTTGGCCTTCAGGAAGACCTGCCGCAGGGCCTTTTCCGATTCCCCGACCCATTTGGAAAACAGCGCCGCGGCGTCCACGGTGATGAAGTTGAAACCGCTTTCGGTGGCCATTGCCCGAACCAGCAGCGTTTTCCCCGATCCGGGGGGGCCGCTCAGCAACACCCCGGTTGGCCCCTGGTGTCCGGCGGCCCGGTAGAGGTTGGGAAACTTGTAGGGCAGTTCCACCGCCGAACGCAGCTGGTTCTTGGCCCGGTGGAGGCCGCCCACGTCCTCCCAGCGGACATTGGGCCGTTCGGCGAAAAACTCACGGGTGGCGGTGGGTTCGATGCCTTTGAGGGCGTCAAGGAAATGGCGCATGGTGATCTGGGTTTCGGCGATCATTTCCTCCATTTCCCGCTCGGCGAAATCGTCGCGTTGCATCAGCTCCCGCAGGGCGTGCATGCCGGCCTCCTTGCACAACACCTCCAGGTCCGCTCCCACGAAGCCATGGGTCACCTCGGCCAGCCGTTCCAGTTCCACGTCGTCGGCCAGGGGCATGCCCCGGGAATGGATGAGCAGGATTTGCAGCCGGCCCGGACGGTCGGGGACGCGCACGGACACCTCGCGGTCGAAGCGCCCCGGGCGGCGCAGGGCGTGGTCCAGCAGCTCGGGCATGTTGGTGGCGCCGATCACCACCACCTCGCCCCTGGAGACCATGCCGTCCATCAGGGCCAGCAACTGGGCCACCACCCTTTTTTCCACCTCGCCGGTCACCTCGGATCGCTTGGGGGCCACCGCGTCGATCTCGTCGATGAAGATGATGCTGGGGGCATTGCGCTGGGCTTCCTCGAACAACTCGCGCAGCTTGGCTTCCGATTCGCCATAGAACTTATGGATGATCTCCGGCCCGTTGATGAGGGTGAAGTGGGCCTTGACTTCCGAAGCCACGGCGCGGGCGATGGTGGTCTTGCCGGTGCCGGGCGGACCGTAGAGCAGCACGCCCTTGGGCGGCTCGATGCGCAGCCGGGCGAACAGCTCCGGGTATTTCATCGGCAGTTCGATCATTTCCCGGATGCGCCGCAACTCCGCATCGAGGCCGCCGATGTCCTCGTACTTGACCGTATAGGCCGGCTGGGAAGACGCGCGAGTTTGTTCCTGAATGCGCACGTCGGTGTGGGAACCGGCCACGCAACCCGCGCCCTCGGGATCGAAGGCGGCCACTTTGAACTGCGTGCCGCGGCGGGAAAACAGCGGAACGGTGACCTTGTCCCCCTTCATCACCACCCGGCCGTCCAGGCAGGCCCGGATGCGGGCCACGTCCTCCGCCCCGAGGATCACCCGCTCCAGCGGGGCCAGCAGCAAGGTGGCCGCGGGCGCCACCTCCTGCAAGGCGATGCGGATATGCTCGTCCAGGCTGATCCCCGCGTTCTCCCGGGTCAGCCCGTCCATCTGCAGCGCCGAGCGGTGGTCGTCCTCGGGCCGCAGGGGCCAGACGCGGGCCAGGGTCTGGCGCTCTCCTTCGATCAACACCGCCGCGCCAGGCAGCGCCCCCATGGCCATCATCACCGCCTCGCCCACCCGCACGATGCCCATTTCCAGGTCTTCCAGATGCGCTTCCGCCACGCGCAGGCGGGGGCTGACATGGGTCTTGGGAGGGGGTGAAAACGAATGGTCGATGGGAATGGTCATCTCGGATTCCGTGAGGAAACAATCGCTTATCGCGGCAAAACGGATCAATCGCGGCGTCCGCCCGTCACCAGCCCATCATAGGAGATTGCGGGGGAGCATGGCAAACCGGAGGGGTTCGGCCGGGACCGGGCGCGGCCGGCCAAAAAAGACCTCGGCGGGGTTGCACGGGGTTGCGCGGCGCCGCTCCCGCCTTTATGGTGGTTGCCGTTGGGGTGTCCCGTCTTTGCCGGACGCACCCATTTTTTTTTAACCGAAAGGCCTCATCCGGCCAAACGCCTCCGGCCGGGAAAGCGGGTCATCCTCGAATTGGAAAATCATGCGCCATCCCGGTGTAATGTTCGGCCTGATGGCCTTGTTGGTGGCATTGGATCAAGGCGTCAAATTCTTGGTGCGGGCGACGATTCCCTTGTGTCAGGGCGGAAACTGCGATCCCTTGACCCTGGTGCCGGGGTTGTTTGAATTGACCCATATCCTCAACCCGGGCATCAGCTGGGGAATATTCAGGGGATTGGAGGATTCGGTCAGGGTGCCCCTGCTGCTGGGTGGGTCCCTGATCGCTTTCGTGTTGATCGGGTGGTTTTGGCTGAAACAACGGCGGAACATGAATGGGCTTGAGGATTACGCTTTCATGCTGATCCTGGGGGGAGCCGCCGGCAACCTGGTGGACCGTTCCATCCCCCCCCATGCGGTCACGGATTTTTTAACCTTCCTGTTTGGCGATTACATACTGTTCACCAACAACCTCGCCGATATTTTCATCAGCCTGGGCGTGATGGCCTATTTGGCCGGGATGTGGATGGCCAGAAAATCGGCGGAATGAGACGCGGGGGGAGGGAACCGGTCCGCCCCCCGGCCGCATGACAGCGGGACCCACCGCAAAATCACCGCGAAGCCGCCGCGAAATCACCGCGAAACCACCGCCGGAGGTTCAGGGTTTCTTGATCACGATAAAGCGGCTGGAATTCTGAGACCGCACCAGCATCAGGATCGAGTCCCCTTTTTTAACCTTGGCGATTTCGGTGCGGAATTCCCGTACGGTGCGCACCACCCTGCTGTTGATCCTCTCGATCAACATATCGCTGCGGAATCCTTTTTCGGCCGCCGGCCCTCCAGGTGTGACCTTGCTCACCACCACCCCCTGCCGATTCTGATACCCCAACTGTTCGCGCAGGCGCTGTGTCAGGGGTTCCAGTTCGATGCCAAGGATGCGTTCCGGGCGCCCCCTCCTGGGACCGCTTCTTCCCAGGCGGGAGCGCGGTCCCTGGATCGCGTCCCGCATGTTCTTGGGTTGCTCGCCGATGGTCACCATGAGGCGCATTTTCTTGCCGGCCCGCAACAGGTCCACCGGCACCTTGACGCCCGGCCGCACCCCGGCCACTGCGTTGCGCAAGGCGGTGGTGCTCTTCACGGAATTGCCGTTGAAAGTGAGGATGATGTCCTGCTGGCGGATGCCCGACTTGCCGGCGGGGGTTTGGGGGCCCACGTTGGCGATCAACACCCCCTCTTTTGGCCGGACGCCCAGCGCCTCGGCCAGTTCCTTGTTGATGTCCTGGATCACCACCCCCAGGAAACCCCGCACGAACTTTCCATGATCGATGAGAGCGAGCATGATCTGGCGGGCCATGTTGATCGGGATGGAAAATCCGATGCCCATGGAGCCGCCGGAGCGGCTGTAAATGGCCGTGTTGATCCCGATGATTTCACCTTTCAGGTTGATCAGCGGGCCTCCGCTGTTTCCCGGATTGATCGAGGCATCGGTCTGGATAAAGTCCTCGTAATCGGTCAAGCCGACCTGGGAACGCTTTTTCGCGCTGACAATGCCCTGGGTGACGGTCTGTTCCAATCCAAACGGATTGCCGATGGCGATCACGGTTTCCCCCACCTGGATCTCGTCCGAATTGCCCAGCTTGGCCACCGGCAGGTTCTTGGCGTCGATCTTCAACACCGCCAGATCCGATGGCGGATCGGTGCCGATCAGTTCGGCCACGTATTCCTCGCCGTTCTTCAGCTTGACGATTATCCGGTCCGCATTTTTGATCACGTGGTTGTTGGTGAGGATGTACCCCCGGGAATCGACAATGGAGCCCGAACCCAACCCGCGCCGCCGGAACCTGCGGGAATCGGGAAGCCGTGGCCCGAAAAAGCGGCGGAAAAACTCGTCTTCGAAAAAATCGGGGGCGCCCCGCCCACGGCGGCGGCCGCGTTCAGGCGGGGAGGTCACCGCCTTTTCCACGCTGATGTGAACCACCGACGGCGCCACGGCCCGGACAATGGCCGCCCTGGCCTTGGAGGCCATGCGCAACGCTTCGATGGCGCGTTGGAGTTTGGCGTCCTCCTTGGCGGACACGATGCCGCCAGTCACGCCTATCAGGGTGGCCAAGGCGAAAAGCATCAATGCCCGCAAGACCCCCTTCCCTTTCCAAATAGGATTCCGGTTGAATAAAGTCATGAAAATTTTCTCCAATTATTTGTGGGGGTGAGCCTTTGCCATTGATGATTGCATAACGAATCGCCGAAAGACGTCCAAGAACCCGGATCATGCCGTGCCCGGAAGGATCGTACACGGCCCAGCGTGAATGGATTGACCGGATTTCACCAAAATCACGGAGACAATTCATGATACGGGCACTCGGCATCTAATTCAATGATCCATATTACCAAAGTTTGGTTCAGACGGATTTGGCCCAGGCGCGAAATGGGAGCTTCAAATTTCCGTTGCAGCCCCGGTTGCGTGGGCCTGAGTGGAAACCACCCGCATCCGTTCCTGAACACCAGGATGAAACCGGGTGGGTTGGAGGCCCTTGTCCGGAGGGGCGGGGAGCCTGCGCAGGGAATATTTCAGTGAATCTCACGGAAATTTTAACGGATATTTTCCCGGATATTTTCAAGGAGAATTCCAACAGGGTTTCGATGGAATTTTTTGACCCTGCCGGCCGAATTTCACCGGCGGGGGCAATGGTGGTAACCTGTATTGAAGGGCCTTGCCGAAAGCGGCGAGGCCCTTCGATAGGCGGGGTCCGCATTCCGTCCACACCTTCCGGGAGGTCCCATTGAAGGATACTTTGAACCGGCTCTCACAGGTCCGGATTCTGGTCATGGGCGACCTGATGCTGGATCATTATCAATGGGGGGACGCGGAACGAATCTCTCCCGAGGCGCCCGTTCCGGTGGTCAAGGTGCGGGGGGAGGAATTCCGGCTGGGGGGCGCGGCCAATGTGGTCAACAACCTCGCCGCGCTTGGCTGCCGGTTGGGTGTCTGCGGCCTGGTGGGCAATGACGAATCCGGCGGCCGGCTTCAGGAAATGCTGGCGGCGCTGGGCGCAGCCACCAATGGCGTGCTGGTGGACGATGGGAGGCCGACCACGGTCAAAATGCGCGTGATGGCTCAAAACCAACAATTGTTGCGCTGCGACTGGGAATCCACGGCCCCCGCGAATTCCGCCCTGCTGGAACGGATTTCGGCCTTTCTTTCGCTTTCCCTGCGCGAGTATGACGGGGTCATCCTCTCGGACTACGGCAAGGGTTTGTTCACCGATGCCGTTGCCTCCCATCTGATCGCGGCCTGCCATGACGCGGGGATCATGGTGGTGGCCGATCCGAAGGGGCGGGATTTTTCCCGCTACCATGGCGTGGCCTGCCTCACCCCCAACTCGGCCGAGGCCGCCGCCGCCGCGGAAATTTCCATCGAAAGCGGCGAAGACGCATTGGCCGCCGCGGAGCGGTTGAGCGCGCGGTTGGGCGCCGAACGCATCTGCGTCACACGGGGCGCGGAGGGCGTACTGGCCTATTCCGCCACCGAGGGCCATCGCTTCCTGCCCGCCAAGGCCCGGGAGGTATACGACGTCACCGGGGCGGGCGATACCTTCATCGGCGTGCTGGGGGCCTTGATCATCGGAGGCGCGCCTTTTTTCGAAAGCGCCGAACTGGCCAACCTGGCCGCGGCCATCGTGGTGGGAAAGGTGGGAACGGCCACCGCGACCATACCGGAGATGCTGAACTTCGTGGGAGAAGCGCGCAAGGTGTTCACTGCCGGGGAAATCGGCCCCCTGGCGCGGTCCCTGCGGGAGCAGGGGCTGCGCGTGGCCTTTACCAACGGCTGTTTCGACCTGCTGCATGCGGGCCATATCCAATACCTGCGCGCATCGCGGGAACAGGGGGATGTGTTGATCGTCGGGCTCAATTCCGACGCATCGGTACGGCGGTTGAAGGGGGAGGGCCGGCCCGTGATCGGGGAGGAGGATCGCGCCCATCTGCTGGCCGCGCTGGGCTTCGTGGACTACGTGGTGATTTTCGAGGAGGATACGCCACTGGAAATGATCCGGGCCATCCAGCCTCAGGTGCTGACCAAGGGGGAGGACTACACGGTCGAGGCGGTGGTGGGCCACGATCTGGTGGGACAGTGGGGAGGAGAGGTGGCCCTGATCCCCCTCAAGGAAAACCGCTCCACCAGCGGAATCATCGGCAAAATCGTGGCCGGACAGGAAACATGACCGGCCGCGGAGAGAGCCGGCGGGCTATCCTTTTCTATTTTGGGCCGGCGGATTTCCGCGCGTCCAGCACACGGACGGCGAATTCCCGCAACCAGCGCCAATAATCCGCTCCGGCCACAAAAAAGATGTCGTTGTGATGCCCTCCCGCGATGACCTGGAAGCGTTTTTCCACGGAGATGGCTTCTTCGAAGAGAGCGCCGCCCATCCAAAACGGCACCACCTCGTCCATATCGCCATGCAGTATCAACAGCGGCCCTTTGTATTGCTTCAGCGCCGCCCGGTTGTTGAATTTGGTCTTGACCAGAATCCGCAGCACAGCCTGGGGAAACGGCAGGGTCCTGCGGGCCATTTCCGGCACGCTGGTAAATGCCGATTCCAGGATCAACCCCGCGGATTTCCGCGTCAGCGCGGTTTGGGCCGCCACCGCCGCTCCCAGCGAATGTCCCAACAGGAAGACCGGGCCTCCCCGGGTGTGTTTCTTCACCCAATCGAACGCGGCTTCGCCATCCAGCTTCAGCCCGGCTTCCGATGGCCGGCCGCTGCTTCCGCCGTACCCCCGGTAGTCGAAAATAAACACCGAAATTCCAGCGGCCACCATTCCCTGGAGGATTTCCAGGCGATCCTCCCTGGTGCCGGCGTTGCCATGGAAATAGAGCATCACCGGCGCATCGGATTCCGGCGCCGGCAGCCACCATCCTCTCAGGGTGTGTCCATCCCGGGCCGGGAATTGAACGTCCTCGAACCGCATTCCGGCATCCGCGGGGGTGCGCGACGGCGGCGGGCCGGGAAAATAGATCAGCCGCGGTTCCAGCCAGCGCATGGCCAGGGAGAACAGCACGGCCAGCACCGGTATCATGATCAATACGGTTATCACGTTCTTGCGCATTGGTTGTAATCCACCCACTCGATCATATCCGCTCCAGCAGGGTTTCGGTCTTCAGCTTGAGCCTTTGGCTCCGCTCCGCTTCGCTCTCCCGGACGATCGGCACGTCCGGCTCAATTTCGAACAGGAGCTGGCCTTTTTGCACCAGTTTGCCTCCATCGGCATCCACCACCACCCGCCTCACGGTCCCGGCAAAGGGCGCCTTGATGGGATTGAACATTTTCATCACTTCCAGCAGTCCCAGCGTATCGCCCTCCTGGAGGCGATCCCCCTCGGCCACGAAAGGGGGTTCCTCCGGGCTGGCCCGGGCGTAAAATGTTCCTCCCGTGACCGCCACCACCTCGTTGGAGGCGGCCTCGGGGGGTTTTTCCAGGGCTTGGCGCAGGGCGGCCGAGGTGTCTTCCCGCTGGAAGGCCTCCGGCATCTCCACTTCCAGCCGGGCATCGGCGCGAATGCCGTAAAACCCGGAGTCCTCGCCGATCAGCAGGGGCAGCTCCAATAGCGCAAGCCCCGCCTGATGGCCCCGGTGGGCCGCGCGCAGCGAGGACCATAGCGAGGCCGGAAATCCTTCCGGCGGGGCGTCCCGGGAGAGCAGGCCGCACAAGGCCCCCCAGCACATTCCGCCGCCATTCAGCCGGGTTTCCAATTCCTCGTAAAAGGCCAACCCCACGGTCAGCAGGTCGTGGTCATGGGGCCAGATGCGCTCCTCCGGCGACACCCCCGGTTGATGCTCCAGACACAGGTAGTGGTAGAGCTGCTCCAGCACGCGCAGGGGATTTTGCCGCCACCGCACCCGCCCGGCTTCCATCACGAATCGGCGGGGCGTCCTGGGGGCCAGCCATCCGGCGAGGAGGTGGGGATTGTGGAACAACCGCCGCAACGGACGCAGGATCAAGGTGCGCTTGGCCTCCATGGAGGCCAAGGCGGGTTGGCCCAGCGTGGACTGTCGGGCGGCCAGCAGGTTCCAGGCCAGATCCAGTTCCACATCCTCCCCCGCGCGCCGCAAGGCGCCCACGCCGGCCAAATAGGCGCTCACGAAACGGGTGGAGGGCTTGACCATTGGATCGGCGCCCAGCATCCAGTGCAACAATCCGTAATGAAACCCGATGTTGGTCATTAAATCGCGGCCCCGCAGATCGGTCTGGCGGAGAATTTCGGCCAGGCGGCGGAAATTGTCCTCCCGGCTGTCGCCATGGGAGACGATCAGGGCCACGTTGGAGTCATAGGCGCCGGCCAGGTGGTAGGGCATGAAGGCCCCGGTGTCCGGGTTGCGGATGCCGATTCCCTGATCGTCGCGAATCTCTCCCTCGCGGGGAAGGTTCCAGTCCACCACGACGCCGCCCGCATGGGGCTTGAGGGCATCGTTGGTGGCATTGATGCGCACCTCCGCGCCGCTGATCTTCCTGGGCAGGCGTTGGGGCCGGGGGAGTTCCGGGCCATACACGGCCATCCAGAGCATGGCTTCCACCAAGGACTCCACCACGAAGGATTCACCCCCGGAGGATTCACCCGCGGAGGATGCCGCCGGGTTGTCCGGCGGATCGAACCGGAGCGCATAGATCATTTCGGTGACCCGGTGTTCCACCTGAATGCGGGTGTTGACTTCCATGAAAAAATGATCGGTTCCCGCCACGATGGATTCGAACGTGGAAACCGAATTCAACCCCACCGCCTCCCCGAAGCGGGCGGCCTGGGCTTCCATTTCCTCCAGCACCCGCAGGTCGCCGCGCAACACTTCCGCCGCCTCGGCGCGCCCCTCCCTCGCCCTGGCTTCCATCTCGGCGGAAAGCATTTCCACGCTGATGGAAACCTCCAGCAGTTTCTGCTCGTGCATTTGCAGGGAGCAGTCCCGCCCCCCCAGGGCGATGCACCAGTCGCCATTGCCCAGCAGTTGGATCTCGTTGTGCCGGGTGTCCTCGATGTTCAGCTCGATGAGGAAGTTCCGGTTGTCCCCGGGGGCCGTGGCGCCGGCCTCGTTGAGCACCTCGACCACCGCCGCGGCCACCTCCCCTTCCGCCGAGACGATGCGCTGGCCCTTGCCGCCGCCGCCGCCCACGTGCTTCAGGCGCAGGCGGCGGCCGGGATTTTCGGCCAGCAGCGCGCGCACGGTACGCAGGGTTTCGGCTTGCAACTGCTCCAGGGTGACCAGTTCCACCCGGTGGGCGCGCGCCTCGGCCAGCACCGCTTCCGCCGCGGCTGCTTCGGCCACTTCCGACTCAAAGCGGGCGCCGGCCGCGCTCCCGGAGAGGGGAGGCCATTCGTGCCGTGGCCATTCGTGTTTTTGCATCAGGGAGTCCAGATATTGCCGTGGGTCCCCCGTGCCGGCCTGGGCCAGCAGCGCCCGCGCCTCGATGTTGTCGATGCCGGGCGTGACCGAAACGCCGAGTTGCCGGGCCAGCGCCTTGGCGGCATCCTTGGCCCCCGCCTTTCGCACCACCTCGGCGGAGGGCCCGATGAATCCCAATCCCGCCGCTTCCACGGCCTGGATCATCTCGAAATCCTCGGCCATGAACCCATACCCGGCAAACAGATGGGTGTATCCGTGCTGTGTGGCGATTTCGACGATGGTGGCGATGCGCTCTCTTTTTTCCTCCGCCGTCCGCCCGGAATAGTCGGCAATCCTGTGCACCCGCTCGTTTCTTCCCACCCGGCGCAATTCGGGGGAGAGCGCCCGGGGATAGACCACGCTGTCTTTTTCGGAAAGGAGAATGCCGCATGGCTGGGTGCCCATTCGCTCGAAGGCTTCGATCGCCTCCAGCCGGATGGGGCCCCGGCAGGTGATGAGCACCCGGACGTGGCCGAAGCGGAACCTTTCCGGCCAGGGCGGCCCCACACCCGGTGCGGACGTTGGGAGACGGGAAGCCGGAACACTGTCTGTGGAATCGGATGGCGCCACGGAAAACCCTTTGGCGGGAGGAGCGGTTGAGGACAGGCCCATGCTTTTCCGCCGCGGGCCGGGTAGCGGTTTGGAGGCGGTTGTCATCCCTCGCGCCCAGGACTTTCACTTACCGAATTTGAAAGGAAAAAGACATGCCCGGCCCACTCCCGGTGCTGTCGAAGTGCGGCAGGGGGGGGGCAAAACACGGTTGCCCCTCAACCCTTGGATGGGCCGGGCTCCGCAACCCTGCGTTTCAACTCTTCCGCCAGAAACAGGCTCTCCCGCCGCAGGAAAGGGAAAAGCTCGTTCACCAGCATGGCCGAGCGGTTGCGGGCGTGATTTCCCATTTCCCGCGCCATCGCATTCAACCGGGGCGCCCCGAAACCGGCCGCGCCCATCCGGAGCGCCTGGGCGGTATGGTGCACCAATTCCCAATCCCTTTCTTCCCTGGCCTGGGAGAGCGCCTCCAGTTGGCGCGGCAATTCATCCAGGTAGGATCGCACCCAGTTTTCGAAGCTTCCCGGGTTGTGCTGGGCGGCATAATCGTGGATGGCGGACATTTGATCCAGGTCCATCGAAGGAAATTGCTCATATGGCGCGAATTGCCGCCAATCACCGGAGCGCCGCTTCCCTTTTTTGGCGGGGTCCAGCCATTTGGACAGCTTTTGTTTGAGGAGGTCAGGCATGATGGGCTTGGCCAGATGATCGTTCATTCCCGCGGCGATGCACCGCTCCACGTCCACGGTGAGGGATTCCGCGGTCAAGGCGATGATGGGCAGGGCCTGGCCATCCTTGATGCGCCGGATTTCCCGCGTGGCGGTCAGGCCGTCCATTTCCGGCATTTGAACGTCCATCAGCACCAGGTCGAAATCCTGGCGCCGCACCATTTCCACCGCTTCCCTGCCGTTTTGGGCCATCTGTACCTTGATCCCTTGTTTGCTCAGCAGGGCATGAATCAATTTCTGGTTCACCAGGTTGTCCTCCGCCACCAAAAGGCGCACCTGACCCGGATCGAAAGCAAGGGAGCCGGAATCGCGCTGGGTCACCGCCCGCAATACCGTTGGAGGCGCCCCATTTTCTTCATGCCGGGAGAGCAGGCCCTGCAAGGCGTCTTCCAACCGCCAAAAAGTGAGCGGCTTGGTCAGGAAGGCCGTGATGCCCGACTCGATCATCCGCTGGGATTCCGGGACGATCCCGGTTGGAGAAAGATAAACCAGATCGGGCTGGTAACGCCCGGTTTCGCCCCGCACCGAGCGGGCGAATTGGATGGCGTCTTCAGGCTCAATCCGGTGATCGATCATGACCACCTGGAACGGTTGGCCGCCACGCCATTGGGCCGCCAACAAGGCGAGGGCTTCCTGAGGGGTTGGCGCCAGCTGCACCTCCGCGCCCAGCATGGCCAATTTCTCCCCATACACCCTGTTCAACTCCGAATTGGGATTGAGCAACAGCAGATCGATCCCCTCCAAAGGGGGCGGCCCCTCGCTCGCCGGCTGGGAGGTGGAGGATCCGCCGGTGTCCAGGGTCAGCTCAACCCAAAACGTGCTCCCTTCCCGCGGTTCACTCGTCAGACCGATGCTTCCCTGCATTTGCTCGACGATCTGCTTGGAGATGGCCAACCCCAACCCGACCCCACGGAATTGGCCGGGAGCCGGGCCGGGATTCTGGACGAAACTGTCGAAGATGGCCTCGTGCCATTCCTTGGCGATGCCAATACCATGGTCCTCCACCGATAAGCGCACCCTGCACGATTTGGCGCCGCTTTCGAGCATTTCCGCACGGATCAGCACCAACCCCGAGGGCGAGAATTTGACCGCGTTGCCCGCCAGATTGAACAAGACCTGCCGCAACCGCACCGGATCCCCCAACAAATCCCTTCTCAGCGCCCAGTGCGCCAGACAATCGATTTCCACCCCCTTGGAATGCGCTCCGGGGGCCAGGGTGCGGGTGACTTCCTCCACCAGTTCCGACAGGTTGACGGGAATCGACTTCAATTCCAGTTTCCCAGCCTCGATGGCGGCCAGATCCAGGATGTTATTGATTAATTCCAGCAGCGAATGGGCGGAGGTGCGGGCGTTGGCAAGATAATCGCGGCGCTCTTCCTCGCTTGAGTATTGTTCTTCCTCCACCAAGCGGACGAATCCAATGATGGCGTTGAGGGGGGTGCGCAACTCGTGCCCCATGCGGGCCAGGAAATCCAGTTCCAACGATCCCTCATGGGCCTCGCCGCCGGGAGCGGTCTTTTGCTTCTCTCCTTGGCCCGTCTCCGGATTCGCACCGGACGGCCTGGATTCGCCACCCACCGAGTCTTCCGCCATCACCGCCTCGAACCGGGAAAACGCCCCGGATTTTGTTGGTCTTGCCTGGTCTCCGGAGTAAACGGCGCCGGGTTTGCCTCAAGTCCATCGGCGGCACCGGAGGAAACTGTGGAACGCCGCTGGATTTGTATATGTAAGGTATTTGTTCAGATAAGGCAAAACCACGGACCGTTCAATCCCCGGAGCCTCCGGGGCGCTGAAATCAGGCCGGAAACCACATAGCGGAAAGAGAGACGTAATGGATGCCGATTTCCAGCAGGGATGACTAAAGACCCAAATCCCCGGCCAGGGCCTCCACCATCGTTGGGGGCATGGTCATCTGGTGGGTATAATGGGGGTGATCCACTTCGATCCTGATTTTTCCTGCTTCGCCGGCGGCTTTCCATTCCCTGAGATGGCCGTCTTCGAGCGGGAAGAGGATATATTGAACGGAGCTGATTTTTTTGTCGTTCATCTGCCGGTCATCCAGCCGGCCCGGTATTGGCGGGAGCGCTCCCACCACCAGCTTGATGTGATTCTCGATGCCGACCAGCCGGACCAGTTCCACGGCCCGCTCTTCCGGGTCGGTGAATTCGATCAACAGAGTGGCTCCGAGGGAGCCGCTTTCCGGAATCAACTCGTTGTAGGTCTCGATCTCGAACTGGATGGCCGCTTCCTTGACGATGCGTTCGGTGCGGATCATTTCCTGCACCTGATAGAGCACGGTGAGGTGGTTTTCGAAGAGGAAGGTGAACACCGCTCCCACGGTCAAACGGCGGCGCTCTTTTTCCGCGATCACCCTGGAACGGAAATCCTGGCGGATCGCCTCGTACTCGGCGATGTTCTTTATTTCGGACAGGGTTACAGCCTTCATTGCTGAACACTCCGGAAGATAGGGATGGGGTTCCAGGGTGGATGGGTCCGCGAGGCGGGTTTGTTTTTCCAGTAATCATGGTGTTTCAAGTAGTCACAGAGGGTCACCGGTTTTCTTTTTTCTCCGCCGCCCCGACCCGAAATTCAAAACCATCCTCGCGATAGGCGCGCTCCAGCACTTGCAGGGGATGCAGTGGGCGCACTCCGGTGGCCTGTTCAAACTGGATGGCGGCCAGTGGGCAGTCGGTGGTCATCAGGCCGCCGCCCTTGAGGCCCGAGAACGCCTTTTCGCCATATTTCATCGACAGGTCGAAATACTCGCGTTTCATGGCCCAGGTGCCGTCGTGGCCGCAACATTCGGCCACCAATTCCACTTCCGTGTCCGGGCTGATGTTGCGCATCATGTCCCGCGAACGGTAGCCGATGTTCTGCGCCCTGAGATGGCAGGGCACATGACAGCGGATTTTTCCCGGCGTGGAACGATAGCTTTGGTCCAGTTTCCCTTCGCGCCGCAACCCGTCGAGAAACTCATTGGGGTCCATCACGGCATCGGCCACTTCCCTGGCCTCCGGGCCCTCCACCAGTTCGGGATATTCCTTGCGCATCATCATCGAACAGGTGGGGTTGGTGGGCAGCACCTTGTACCCGTCGCGGACGTAGGGAAGCAAACGGGCGATGTTGGCCCTGGCCTTTTTCTGGGCGCCGGCCACGTCGCCGCCGTCCAGGGCGGGCATGCCGCAGCATTCCCGATACTCGCAAGCCACCGTGAGGCCGTTGCGGGAAAAAACGGAAATGGCCGCCTTGCCGATGTCTGGCGCGTTGTAATTGACGAAACAGGTGGGAAAATAAAAAACCTTGCCGTTGGGGCCGTCCAGCGGAAAATTCCCCCGGTTGCGCCGGAACCACGAGATGAAGGTGGTGCCATGAAATTCGGGCAGGAGTTTATGGCGGTGCAGCCCCAAAAGCTTTTCCAGCAGCCAGCGATTCGGCGCCAACCGGTTGGCCAGGTTGGCCAGCCAGGGAACGAGTCCGGCCAGGCGGCCCAGCAAATCCGGGTTGCCCAACAGGCGTTCCCGCAGCGCCATGCCTTGCTTGCGAACGCGGATGGCCTTCGCCCGCTGCATCAGGCGCGGGAAGTCCAGCTGAAACTCGTGGCCGTCGCTGGGTGTGTAGGGGCATTTCACATAGCAGATTTTGCACTGATAACAGGTGTCTACCACATAGTCGGTTTCACGCTCCGTCAACTGCAAAACATCCCCGTCATAACGATCCACCGCATCGAACAGGGCCGGAAAAGAGGGACAGAGGTTGAAGCACAACCGGCAGCCGTGGCAGATGTCGAAAACACGGGTCAGCTCGGGCTTCAGCAACGCTTCGTCAAAATACTTGGCTTCTTTCGGACTGTAGGACATGCCGGGAGTGGGCTGCGCGCGAATGCGGCTCATTTTTTTCCTCGGCTAGGGGGCTGGTTCGGGGCCATCGAACGGAAAAGTTGGGCCCGATCAAATCGAGCCCGGTAACTCCAACGGGAAAGAATATCAGCCAAAGCGGGAATGAATCTTCAGAGAGAATTCAGCGCCTGGCCGAAACGCCCGGCATGGGATTTTTCGGCCTTGGCCAGGGTCTCGAACCAGTCGGCGATTTCCGCGAAACCTTCTTCGCGGGCAGTCCTGGCCATACCCGGATACATGTCCGTGTATTCATGGGTCTCGCCGACAACCGCCGATTTGAGGTTCTTTTCCGTATCGCCAAAAGGCTCCCCGGTGGCCGGGTCGCCGATTGGTTTCAGGAAATCCATGTGGCCATGCGCGTGCCCGGTCTCGCCTTCGGCCGTGTCCCGGAACAGTCCGGCCACATCCGGATAGCCTTCCACATCGGCCACCTTGGCAAAATAGAGATAGCGGCGATTGGCCTGGGATTCGCCCGCGAAGGCATCCTTCAGGTTCTGGACTGTCTTGCTTCCTTTGAGGTCTGACATGGTGATTGATCCTTTGCATTGGTTATGGGTGGCGGTGGAAAAATATTATAAAGGAGAATAATTATTATTTGAGCATAGGTGCGGCATGCAGTCAACAGCGAAAAAATCCGCGGAAAAAACCTGCGGAAAATCCAACCCCCCGCCATCCAAAACACCCGGGCCGCCGGCGAAATTCAGTAACCGTCCCCTCGCTGCATGAGATATGCGGCGGTCTCAATATTCCAGTCTATCCATGGAGGAATGTCCGCGAAAGGCGAAACATTCCGGCCGGGCAAGGATATTGCACCTTGGAGTGTACCGTGGAGATTTGGTCTTTTTGGGCTTGGTGTGATGATAAAAGGTGGCAAAATTAGTCCAATATTCAAACAAAAATGTCTTTTTCAATTTTAACATTTCGAGAAAAAAAGGCACTCAACCTCCAAAAATTCTCCAGGATTGACTGGTAAAATAACATACAAATTCTGAGGGAAATGGACAACGGCCCCAAAATACCGGGCCGAATTTTCAACGCAAGGGAAAATTGACCATGAAAAAATTATTGATCGGCCTCATTCTTTTGTTGTTCAGCGGAACATTGGCCTTCGCCGCCAATCCGGAGACCTTCAACATCACCATGGTGATCCGTCAGGTGATCACGATCTCCAATACGGGGGACCTGGATTTCGGCACCCTGGAATTGATCGCCAACACCTATACGGTGAACCCCACTGCGGGGCCCCATTCCGCGGGCGCCGGAGCCGCTTCGGCGACCTTTACGGTTCAAGGCGAGAACTTGGCGGTTGCCGATGTTTCCTTCGTGACCAATCCAATCACCATTACCGACGGCACCACCGTTCGCAGTATCACCATGACCCTGGCCTCGGCCACGCACACCTTCAATGGTGCGGCGCAGACTTTGTTTGTTGGGGGCAGCGTGACCCTGGACGCCACCGAAACCACCGGCAGCTATACCGGAACGGCCCAACTGCAGATGGTGTATCAGTAACCTTCCACGTTTCCCGGTGAATATGCTGAAGTGGAATGCTTTTCCGATGGCGCGCGTCCCCTGGAAAGCCCTGGCGGGCGCGGCCCTGCTTTTCCTTTGGCCCGCCGCGCTTTATGGCGCACCCATTACCATCACCAAAATTCAGGAGCTGAATTTTGGGTTCTGCGACGCCACGCCCAGCTTGACCTATATCGTTCTGCCGGCGGCCTCGCCGGGTGCGGGCGCCTGCCAGGGGGCCGGCGCCGCCCGCTTCGACATCACCGGCGATCCCAACAAAAAGGCCAAGATAACACTCGCCAATACCGTAATAATCACCAACGGCACCGAATCGCTGACGGTCACCCTGACCGATTCCGCGGGAGGGCCACATCTTTGCCTGGGAACCGGCACGGTGACGTTTTGGGCGGGAGGATCGGTGACCATTCCGGCGGGAGGATTGACCAGCAACGGGTTGTTCACCATATCCACCACATTGACTTTGGCTTATATCGGGGGACCGTGCTAATTATTTCAATAACCTGGATACAGGCAAATTCAAAAGCTCGTGATTTCAGAGGTTGGGAAAAACACTTTCCCGAGGGGACGAAATCGAAATGATCTGGACAGAATCGATTTTCCGGCGATGGCGGGGGCGATTGCGTACCTTGGCCCATCGAGCCTCGACCGGCGCGCGGCGAATCGCCATGGTCTTGCTGCTGGCAATCATCGCTCCGATGGTCCCGCAGGTGGCATGGAGCGCTTCCTTCCAGGTGTCTCCGACCCGCTTCGAGTTCAAGCTGAACAAACGCTTCACCGACTCCTTCACGGTCACCAACAACTCGCAAAAACGGCTGCGCCTTCGAGTGTTCACCAGCTTTTTGGACGTGGACGATTCCAATAAACTGGTTCCGGTCAAAAATCACCAGCTCGATCTCAGCAAATACGTGGTGATCAATCCGCGCAAGTTCGTACTTCGCCCCGGCCAGAAGCGGGTGGTTCGGTTTTCGGTGCGCCGCCCCCCGGCCTCCCTGGCGCCAGGGGAATACCGGGTGGTGGTCTTTTTCGCGGAGCTTCCCATTTTTTCAGGGAAGAAGGCCCCGCCCCCGAAACCATCAACCCAGGGAGGGATAGGAAGGGTGCGGATCGAATTGCTGACCCGGTTGGGAATCACCATGTATGGAATGAAAGGCAAACCCAATCTTAAAGCAGTCCTGGAGAGGGCAAAGGTTTCCCTGGAATCCGATCGTGTCGTGGTGGAGGGTAGAGCCATCAACAAAGGCAACGTCCGAATCCCCTTGACCCTGAATGCCACCCTGGCCGATCTGACCGGAAAACCGTGGAAATCCGTCCATGGCAAGATCGTCGTTCAGCGCCAACAATGGCGGGAGTTCCGGTTGATGCTTCCCCGGCCTCCACGAGGTAAATATCGAATCCATCTGAGCGGATCGTCTGGAAAAACCGTGTTATTCCAGTCCTCTCTCCGATTTGACACTTTGGGTTCCTCCCAATAGCCCCCGTCTCCCGTGATTTTCCACAAGGTCCGCCACCAGGCTTTTCTGATATTGGTGGTTCTGCTTTTTTCCAACCTGGTCTCCGCTCAGGAAGAAAACCTGGGGTTCATCGAATTGCGTGTCAACGCCCGCCCGGACATTCCCGTCTTTCAGACCTACCTCACCGAAAAAGAAGTCCCCTACCTCAATTTCAACGACCTGATGCATGCGTTGGAAATTCCCGTTGATTTTGTCCCAGCCATAGGCCGCGCGTCCGGTTTTCTGGCCGATGGGCGCACCCGTTTCATCCTCAATGTTAAATACAGAACGGTGGTGGTGGGGGATATAACCCATCCTTTGGAAAAGAATGCCTTCCTGGTGATTAACCAAAAGCTTTATGTCCTATATTCCGAAATCGGCAAATGGTTTCCGGTCAAGGCGGTCTGGGACCTGGAAGCCTACCGGGTGATCGTCATTACCGGGTACCCTCTCCCTTCGGACGAAAGTGAAAAGCGCTCCTTGAAGCGCAAGAGCCTGGCGGAGCAAAAAAAGCAGGAATTTTCCCCGGAGGAACTGGAGCGGGAAATACCCTGGTTCGATCCGGGGATGTTCGAAATCCGGATTGCCGCCAGCGGTGGGCACGGCCATCCGGATGGCGCCTTGACCAACCTGCGGGGGGTTCACCGCTTTTTGAAGGGCGACCTGGAATATTCCCTGACCCAATCCTATTTCGACGGCGAGGCCAGAGGCGGGCGGGTGGATTATGCCCGGCTCACCTATTACGACCCGCTCCGCACCTGGCAGATGCAATTCGGCGACACTTTCACGTCCTTCTCCCCCTTGGTGTTGAGCACGGTGCCTTTCCGGGGCGGCTCCTTTTTCACCGGAGGCAAGCAGCTCCGCTTCGGCCGCACCACACTGATCGGAACCGCCCCGCCGGGTTCCGAGGTGGACCTGTACCGGTTGGGGATATTGGTGGCCTTTACCCAGGCGGACGAGAAGGGATTTTACACCTTCGAGAACCTCCCCCTGACCATCGTCAAAACCCTGTTCGAGGCCCGCATTTTCACGCCGAACGGGCGCCGGTTCAGCAATTTTCACAACGTACTCTCGCAGGATGAAATGCTTCCCACGGGGAAATTCGCCTCCATCGGGGGGGCGGGGGAGGGCCAGCAGGGGGTGGGAAAATTTGAGGTCGGTGGAAGCGAGGTGCGCTACGGCCTTACCGATTGGCTCACCCTGGGAGGGTATGCGCTGAAGTTGCGAAATTATCAGGTGTCCTACGATTTGATCGATGAGCAGACCACGGGGGGACTTTTTCTGCTGGTACGTCCCCTCAACTGGCTGGTGCTGATGACGGAGCAGGCGATGGGGATGGAACAGGACGGAGAGGCCACCCGGTGGGACGCCCAACTGGGATTCCGCGCGCTTTCGCTGGAACTGGATCTCCGGTCTTTCGCTGGGGACTACGCGCCCCCCAACCGCACCCGCTCCGAATCCTTCAGCCAAAACGACCTGGCCGACGATATCTTCATCGCCGAGGCGCGCGCCAGGGTGTATTCCACCAATCTCAACCTAAAGAGGATCGCCACCGATTTCGGCCAGACCCGTCAATCCCATGAGAATCAACTCAGGGCCGACCGGCGCCTGTTCCGGTATTTCACCCTCGTGCTGACCCTCAAAAACGAGCGCCTCGAAGAGCAGGGCTTCGCCACTTCCGGATTCGACAGCCAGGAGATACTGGGCTTTTATCAGTTCAACCCATTGAGCCGGGTGGAAACCCTGTTGCGGAAAACCAGAGTGCTCAACAGCGTGGACACCACCCAGGCCCGCCTTACCGTCAGCAAGAATCAGCGCCTGGATTCTCCCTGGTTCTACCGTGTGTCCTACACCAGTTTCAGCGATCAGGAGAATTTTTACCAGGCATCGATGGGGTACATGATCGCCAAGAACTTCCGCGCCAGCGCCGAGGTGGACTCCCAGGACAAATGGCTGGTGAGGCTGGAATATTCGCTTCCCTTCCGGGTGACCGGGAAGGGCCTCAAATCCTTCCCGGCGGAGTCCTATGGCCGCGCCGGTCTATCCGGCATTGTGTTCCTGGACCAAAACGGCAACGGCATTTACGATCCCGGAGAACCCCCGGCAGCGGATGTGAGGGTGTTGGCCCCCGGAATCCGCAACCTGGTTTCGGACCAGGACGGGATCGTGGAGGGATGGGGCCTGCCCACCCACGAGCCGTCCAGGATTTCCCTGGATTTGCATTCCACCGATGCCTTGTTCGCGCCTGTGCGTGAAAGCCAGCCGATCGCGCCACGGCCGGGTGAATTGGTGCGGATGAATTTTCCCTTGGTGTCCCTGGGGGGTCTGGAGGGCGTGTTGACCGGCGATGAGCCCAAAGGGGTCTCCCCGGTCAACGGGCTGGTGATGGTATTGCTGAAACCGAACGGCACCGTGAAGTCCCGCACCTGGGTCGAGTTTGACGGAAGCTTCCTCTTCGAGAACATTCCACCAGGCGCCTACACGCTCCGCCCGGACCACCAGGGCCTCTCCGAGCGGGGACTCAGGGCAGTGCCCGAGGAACGGAAGATGGTCTTCTCCGGCGGGAAGGAACCCAACTGGTTCGAGGACGTGCAATTCAAACTGGAAAAACGCACGGCGAAATAGCCGCCGCCATCGATCCGGCGCGGCCGTCCATGATGGCGGCCAATGGGGGCATGGGAGAAAACGGGCCGGCAGCCGCGCTTAATGAACCACGAACAGCGAAGTGGAAGTGCTGCGGAGCAACCGTGTGGCGAAATTCTGCCTGATCTTGAGCGGATCGCTGAACCACTTGAGAAAATGATCCTTGTGGACGCCCAGGGCCAGCAGTTGCGCGTTCTCTTTTTCGATCACGCCTCCGATTTCCTGTTCCATGTCCTCCTCGATGGGGTGTGTGCCGACGTTGAGCCCGTAGGAGGTGAGGAACTCTTCAACCCGCTCGAAATAATTCTCCAGGTTGAATTCCTCCACCTCGCTTTTGGCATAGGTAAGCACCATCCGGGATTTGGGGAATGGGTTGGCGTGGACGTACTGGTACATCATCCTGGAGGATGGGGCGGTGCCGTCCATCGCCATCACCACCGTTTCCACCCTCTTGATGGAATGATCGGCCAGGATGATCGGTCTCGAGGCCACATGATACAAATTGTGCATGGTCTCGTAATCCTGGTTGACCGGGGGAAAACTGCATTTTTCCCCCATGACGATCAAGTCGCTGAACACGCTTTCGCGGATGATCAGGTTGAACGGCGGGCCGGCGAGGCGCTTGGTCTCGACCAGGTGGTTGGGAATGCCCTGCTTTCCGGCCTCCTCCTTGAACGCGGCAATCAACTCGTCCGCCTCTTGTTCCGCCTCGGCGATGATCTGATCCCGGTCCACCACCGAAGAAAAACGGCCGGAGGGGAGTTGGTCCGTATCGACGATGCCCAAGCCCACCAATGTGACCTCCGTGCCCTCGCTTGTTTTTTCCCGATTGGCGATATTGGCCGCCATCCGAATCGCGGCCGAGGTGAATTTGGAAGAATCGAGTGGAACCAGGATTCTTTTCAGCATGACCCGGTGCTCCCTGATACGCGCCTTGGCGCGCGATGGGGGTGGAAGAGATGGGACGCCCGATCCGAACCCACCCAATGGCCGGAGCCATGGCCGGCGGAATAAACGCCCCTGGGAAAATCGCTCCATCCGCTGCCAGGATTGGCCTTCACTTCCCAAAGAAGGCGTCATGACAATTATCGATGGAGCCTAGCAGAATGGCATCCGCCTTGCCAGCGCGATGGACGGGAGGTAGTGGGTCAGTTTAAATCCCGTCGTACTGAGCGAAGCGAAGTACCTTCTTCCAAAACACCCCAAAGCATAAAAAAACAAGAAGATGCTTCGCTT
>JACZSY010000204.1 GCA_022573975.1 SAR324 cluster bacterium
AGCTTTTTAAAGCTGCTGGGAGTCCAGAGGGCTGGGTTGTCAAATTACATCGCCCTTTGGCCGCCGGAGGCGATAAATCACAGGCCTTTGAGAAAAGAGGAAATATGAAAAGCACGGCGGAAGCGCCAAATTCCAAAACGGCTCGGGCCATGGACCCGATCACGCTGGAGGTGATCTGCGAGGGCCTGATCGCGGTGGTCAAGGAAATGCGCCAGACCATCATCCGCGCCTCGTACTCTTCGGTGATCTACGAGTTCGACGATTTTTCCTGCGCCATCTTCACGCCGGAGGGAGAGATGGCCGCCCAAAGCTGGGATCATCCCGGCCATGTGCTGCCCCTTCCCTGGGGCGTGCGGTGCGCCTTGGACGACTTCGCGCCCGATGGGGACGATCCCCTGGCCCCCGGCGACGTGATCCTGCTCAACGATCCCTACCGCGGCGGCACGCACCTCAACGACGTGACCATGCTCTACCCGGTCTTCGACGAGGCGGGGCGGCTGATGATCTTTCCCGCGGTGCGCGCCCATTGGGTGGACGTGGGGGGGATGGTGCCGGGTAGCTATTCGGGCCTGTCCACCAACATCTATCAGGAAGGGGTGCGCATTCCGCCCATCAAGATCGTGGAGGGTGGCAAACTCAACCGCGCGGCGATGGCCCTGCTGATGGCCAACATGCGCGTGCCCGAGGAGCGCGAAGGCGACTTCAACGCCTCCCTGGGAGCCTGCCGCGTGGCGGAATCGCGCATCCGCAAGCTCTACGCCAAATACGGCCCGGACACCGTGCCGCGGGCCGTGGCGCTGAACATGGACCGCACCGAGCGGCGGCTGCGGGCCAGGATCGCCGAACTGCCGGACGGGGAATACTGCTACGAGGACTATCTGGAATATTTCAATGACGGGGTGCTCGATCCGGTGCTGATGCGCATCCGCCTGACCGTGGCCGGGGATGGCATCGTGGCCGACTTCGCGGGCTCCAACCCCCAGGTGCCCGGCGTGGTCAACTCCTCCCTGGCCGTGGCGGGGGCGGGGGTGTTCGTGGCCATCAAGTCCACCCTGGACCCCGGCGGCGCGGTCAACCAGGGCGCCTTCCGCCCCATCGAACTCAAAGCGCCGGAAGGCTCCATCGTGGACGTGCGGGACGACGCCCCGGCCGGCGCCCACGGAGAGGTGCGGAAACGGGCCGTCTCGGTCACCCTGGGCGCCTTGGCGCGGATCATCCCAGAACGCATCTCAGGCGATCTTTGCGGCACCTCTTTTCCCAACGCCATCGGCGGCTACAACCACCGCCGCCAGCGGCAATACGTCTATTACGAAGGGCCCGCCGGCGGCAACGGCGGCTTCGCCGGGCACGACGGCCCTTCGGCCTTCGTCAACGTGGACTTCGGCAACCTGATGTCCATCCAGACCGCCGAGAGCATCGAAAACGAGATGCCCCTGCTGGTGGAGCGCTGCG
Source organism: SAR324 cluster bacterium (assembly GCA_022573975.1). Classification (GTDB taxonomy): domain Bacteria; phylum SAR324; class SAR324; order SAR324; family JACQKK01; genus JACZSY01. The sequence continues at coordinate 1,453 of JACZSY010000204.1, forward strand.
AACTGCGCCGCGATTCCGGCGGGGAGGGAGAATACCTGGGCGGGATGGGCATGCGCCGCGAAATCCGCCTGCTGGGGGAGGAGGCCAGCTATTCGGTGCTGGGAGACCGGGCGGTGATCCCCGCCTTCGGCGTGTTGGGCGGGGGCAGCGCAAAGACCTACCAGGTGTCGGTGCGCCGCGGCGGGGAGGAGCACTTTTTCGCCACGCCGGGGAAGGTCACGGGCCATCCCCTTCGCTCCGGCGACGTGGTGTCCATGCTTTCAGGGGGCGGTGGAGGCTATGGCGACCCCCTGCGCCGCGACCCCGAGGCGGTGCGGGCCGATCTGGAATTCGGCGCCATCTCTCCCGAACGCGCCCGGGACGGCTTCGGGCTGGTGCTGGACGCCGGCGGCGCGGTGGATGCCGGGGCCACGGCCGAACTGCGCCGCCGGCTGGAGGCCGAAAAGGTGCGCGCGAGGGTGGTGGCCGACGATGCCCTGGAGCCTTACGCGGGCGCGCGCGGCAGGCACCGCCGCATCCGGCTGCACCCCGCCCTGGCCGCCCGCCTGGACAGCGGCGAGGACGCCCTGATCGAAATGCTGGGGGCGCACCCCGCGCCCCTGCGGGCCTGGGTGCTTCTGGACGGCGCCGAAGATCCGGATGCCGTCCGCCTGGACGCCTTCGCCCGCGATGTGCTGGGGGTTTCCTCGGGAGATCGGGTGATTTTGCGAAAATTGCCCGCCGTGGAGGTGCCCGGCGGGCTGGCGCGCTGATATCTTCCCTTCCGATTTTTTTGCTTCCTCTCAACGCCATGGCGATGGAAATTACGGAAATAACCTCGGAGGGGAAAGGGAATCGCCTGATGCCGGGACTTTAATCCTGGCGGACGCGCGGCTCGTCCAGCCGCCGTACTTCGCCGTGTTTCATGAGGAAGAAGCGCTTTGGGGAGATGCCGGCCGCCTTTAGCGCGGTGGCGAGAGCCTTGGGGGGTTGGTCGATGGATTCGTCGGTCATCTCGAAGGTGCCCCAGTGCATCCCCACCGAGAAACGGGCCTTGAGATCCTGGTGAATTTTCACCGCTTCCGCTGGGTTGACATGCATGGCGCCCATGAACCAACGCGGCTCATAGGAGCCGATGGGAATGGCCGCCAGGTCGATCGGCCCAAAGCGCCGGCCGATTTCCGCGAAGTCGGCCGAGTAGCCGGTGTCTCCGGCGAAGTAGAAGCGGAAAGTGGGGTGCTCCACCATCCAGCTTCCCCAGAGAACCTTGTTTTCGTCTCCCACCCAGCGGCTGCTGAAATGCTGGGTGGGGGTAAAGTTCAAGGTCAGGCCCATGTAGCTGCTTTTCCGCCACCAGTCCAACTCCACCACGTTGCCGATGCCTTTTTCCGCGAACCACGGCTTGAGGCCCAGGGGAACGAAAAAACGGGGCGCCCCCCCCGGCTGCGCGTTCAGCCCCCGCACGGAGGCCTCGTCCAGGTGGTCGTAGTGGTTGTGGGAAATAAGCACCACGTCCACCCGTGGCAGTTCTTTTAGTTTCAGGGGCGGGGGCACGCGCCGCCTGGGGCCCATGAAAGAAAAGGGAGAGGCGCGCTCGCTGAAATGGGGGTCGGTGATGACGGTCACCCCTCCCATGCGCAGCAAAAGGGTGGCGTGGCCGATCCAGGTGATGGCGGGGGTGGCCTTCAGCGCCTCGGGCGTGGGCTTGAGTACCACCGGATGGAACCCTCCCTCCGGCTCCAGGGGCAGCCCGCTCCAGAACTTCTCCCAGCGCCACTTCCAGAAACCGCCGTGGGGCCTGTGGCTGTAATTGTTGCGGAATCCTTCCTTGGTATGGTGCCACTTGGCGGGATCGTAGTAGGTGTTGACCCCCTGGCCAACCGAACAGGCCCACGCCGCCACCAGCAAAACCAGGGCGAGCGCGGCGGCCAACCAACCCAGCGGTGATCTCACGGCTCCTCCTTGACGAGCGAAAAAAACAGCCATTCCTGCGCGAATATCCATTGTAATCCGACTCGCGGAAAGGGCAAAGTGCTGGGACTTACGGAGCCAGGGCTTACCCGGCTGCTTTTCCCCCGGGGGGGAGGGGGGAACCGTCACCTCCAGCGACAACACGCTGGTCATCGAAGGCAGTTGCGAAATCGGCGTGACGGTCACCCTGGGCGGCAACGATTCCCCAACCGCGAGTTGCACGAACGGCACCGTGCAGTTCACAGTCACCAAAACCACCGACGGCAGCTACAATTTTACACTGAGCCAAACGGACCGCGCTGGAAACGCCACCATCACCGCCGCCACGATTGCATGGACCCGGGACACCACTGTCACCCTGCCGCCCACCCCGACCATCACCACGCCGGCCGCCAATCCCTATTACAGCAACACGGCCCTGGCCGGCATCGGCGGGGCCTGCGAGAGCGCCTCGGTCCATACCATAAACCTGAGTGGCGCCCAGACAGGCTCCACGGCCTGTAGCGGCAGCGCCTACAGCATTCCGCTTTCGGCGCCATCGGCAGACGGCACCTACACCTTGTTCGTCTCACAGGTGGAAAACGCGACCGGACTCAACTCTTCGTCCACCACCCTGACCTGGATTTTCGACACGGTGGCCCCGGCAGTGCTGACCCTGTCCACGCCCACCTCCTCTCCCATGGTCACCACCGGAGACATCACCATGCTCATCTCGGGTAGTTGCGTGACCGATGCCACGGTGAACCTTGTGGGCGACACCGTGGACGAGGCCTTCTCCGGCACCAGCACCTCCACCACCTGCGTGCTGGGCCTCTTCACCTTCACCGTGACCCAGCCGGGTGGGAGTACGGAGGTGTTCAACTACACCCTCACCCAAACCGACAAGGCCGGGAACTTGTCAGACGCGTTGACGCACCAATGGATCCGTGATCCGGCACGGGCCGCATCACAAAGCCCCGCTCCTTTTGGCCCCAGCGCTCATAAGCCAATTGACCCAGGCTTTGGACGATCCATCGGTGGCGCTCTGCCCTGCTGGGCGCTTCAAAGTCCACTTCCCTGGCGCCCTCCAGGAAGGGCCGCGCCTGAACCATGGCGCCTTTTCGTGCCGTCATGACGGCCGGCATCCCTCCAGGAGGGCCTTATCCGTTCCCATTTTCAGACTCATCTCACATTTGACAAAATTAATTCTTGCCAACAACAAAAATACCGTGTATGTTTATAAGTTATATTGAATACCCGTCCCCGACCTACCCCCTGGAGTCTGTTCCCGCTGGTGTTCTGGTTAGAGACGTAACGCCCCCACCCGATAAGCAGGTTTTACCCTGCGGGTCCCATGCATTGGGCAGCGGGGGGAAATCCCAGAGCCTGGCGGCGCCCGCTGGTCAAAGGAACGCGTGAGGATACCGCGTTTGCCGCCTTTACAGACAGGTTCATCGTATTATCGATCTCCGTCCCCCTTGGGGCCGGAAGAGGAGAACGTATTGTTGCATCATTCCAGATCAGGCCCCACGGATCGGGGCCATGTCATTGTATCAAAACAGGAAAAAGCATCCGTCCACGGCAAGGCATCCAACCACGAAGCCTCCGGCCACGAAACCTCCAACCACGAAGCCTCCGGCCACAAAAACCAACATCACAATCCCGATCGTCAAGCCATCGCCGCGCCCGAGGCGGATTTCGCGTCCATGGGGCTGGCGGAGCCCCTGTTGCGGGGGTTGAGCAAGAACGGGTTTCACACCCCAACCGTGATCCAGGCCAAGTCCATTCCCTTGGGCCTGCAAGGCCGTGATGTGATGGCCTCCGCGCAGACGGGCACCGGCAAGACAGCGGCGTTCGTGTTGCCGGCCCTGCAACGGCTGCTGACCCCGCACGCCAGGGAAGGACGCGGGCCACGGGCGCTGATTCTCACGCCCACCCGTGAACTGGCCGGACAGGTGGAGGTGGTGATCCGCCAACTGGCGCGCTTCACCTCGCTGCGTTCGGGAACCGTGGTCGGCGGCCTGTCCTATGGCCCCCAGGAACGCATGTTGCGCGGCGGGGTGGACCTGTTGGTGGCCACGCCGGGCCGCCTGGAGGATCACATGGCGCGCGGCCTGATCGACTTCACCCGGCTGGAACTCCTGGTGCTCGATGAGGCGGACCGCATGCTGGACATGGGGTTCATCAAACCCGTGCAGCGCATTGCCGCGGCACTGCCCGGGGGGCGGCAGACCCTGCTCTTCTCGGCCACCCTGGAGGGCGAGGTGATGAACATTTGCAAGCGCCTGCTGAAAAATCCCGAGCGCATTCACCTCAGTCCCGTGCGGCAACGCAACCAGGCCATTACCCAACACATGCACGCGGTGAATAGCCCTGAGCACAAGCACGCCCTGCTTTCGCACTTTCTGACCGATCCGAAGGTGAACCAGGCCATCGTATTTACCGCCACCAAGCGGGGAGCGGACAGGCTCACCAAGCGCCTCAACGCCAGCGGACTTTCCTGCGCCGCCCTGCACGGCAACATGCGGCAAAACGCCCGCCTGAAAACGGTGGATGCCCTGCGCCGGGGCAAGGTCAAGGTGCTGGTGGCCACCGATGTGGCCTCGCGCGGCATCGACCTGGAGGGTGTGAGCCATGTGATCAATTTCGACCTGCCCACCGTGGCCGAGGATTACATCCACCGCATTGGGCGCACCGGCCGCAATGGCGCCACCGGCACGGCGATCTCCCTGGTGGGCGCCGAGGACAGGGTGAAACTGAACCGGATCGAACGGCTTACCGGGCACCGCATGGAACGCCTCAACGTCACCGACCTCCGCGTGATGGCGGCGCCCGCCCCGGCCTTCAAGCCCAAGCAGTCATCGCAGGACACATCCCAGAGCGGCCAGCGCCAGGGAACGGACCCTGGCGAGACCACGGCCCGGCACCCGGTGCGGGCCGCCGGCAAGCCCTTAGGCCCCCAACGAAAGCGCAAGCGCTATCCTCGCGATGGTTCCCACGGTGATTCCCACGGTGATTCCCACGGGAATTCCCACGCCGGTTCCCATAGTGGCCCGCACAATGGAACTCACGGTAATGCTCACGATGGGGCCCACGATGGGGCCCACGGTGGTTCACGAGATGGCCACCGCGCCCGCCCCGGCGCCAATCGGAGGCGGAGGGTACAATAGCGTAAACCAGGAAGCCGGCAGCCAACCGGGGGGAAAGAAAATGACGCCCCCCGGCGCTGCAACGATATTTTGGGCTCAGTGAAAAGTATGGGGGTCAGGATGCGCCATTGCCGGCGATGAGGGCGTTGAGGATCAGGCAGAGGGAGAAAATCAGCCCGCCATCGAGGATGCCCCAGGCCTGGTTGCGCTTGACCAGCAATTCCTTGCGGATACTCACTCCCAAAAATACCAGGATCACCAGGTAGAGCACGAACCGCATGGCGAACACCGCCACCACTCCCAACAGCAGGAATCCCCAGTGCTCCCAACTGGAGAACATGTGCTCGCCCGCGATGAAGGGATCGATCAGGCGGTGGTTGAGGATCAGGATGCCCCCCAACAGCCCCAGCAGGGAGATGGGGGCGGCGGGATTGTTCTCGTGAAAGCACTCGTGCAGGATATGCTGCTTGGGGCCGAAGCCCAGGTAGAGCCATGAATGAAGCAGCACGATGATCAGCCCCAGCAGCCACACGCCGAGCATGTTGTAGGTGGCCGCCAACCGGTTTCCGGTGATGTTGAGCAGGTCCTCCTGAATCAACCCGGACACCAGGATCAGGTAGAGCGCGGTGGAAAACAGCCCGGTGGCCAGATTGCGCTGGCTGAACAGCTCGTTGTTGATGGTGATGATTTGCCCATGGGCGTCGCGCCGGTCGCCGAACCAGAGCCGCAGGAAGCCCCCGATCAGGAGGCGCAACACCGCCAGCAACAACAAGGTGGCCAGCAGGCTCAAGCTGGTCGCCTCCAGGTCCAGGATGAAGGAAGAGAGGGTGGGGCCGCTGATCACCATGTAGTTGAGCAGGCCGATGGCCATCAATCCCCCGAACACGTCCAGGGCCACCGCGGTGTTGGGCTGACGTCCGAAGATGGCCTCGCGGATGGAATGGTTCCGGGTGATGACCCATTCATAGATGGCCCACCACAACATGAAGCTGAGAAGACCGACCAGGGAATACACGCCAAACTCGAACAGGGGCTGCCATTTCATTTGTCTCGCTCCGGAAAGGGTGGAGGCCAGAAGGCCGCTGGTTTCTCTCTAACCCGCATGGCCCGGAAGGGCAAGTCACCGCCGGAAGGGCAAGTCACCGCCGGAAGGGCAAGTCACCGCCGGAAGGGCAAGTCACCGCCGGAAGGGCAAATCACTTCACCAAAGGGAAAATCACCGTCCGGGTGTGAAAAAATCCCAATTGACAACAAACCGGCGGATGTCATAATTGCTTTTCGGCGTTGCACAAGCCTCCAGCGGGAATAGCTCAGTGGTAGAGCACAACCTTGCCAAGGTTGGGGTCGCGGGTTCGAATCCCGTTTCCCGCTCTGTAATGATAAGGGAAATCGGTTCTCCGGTTTCCCTTTTTTTTGAGGGAAAGTGAGGGCATTGCACTGATTCTACCCCATTTTTGTGGGAAATTTTGTGGGAAAATTTCAGACGACCGCACCCTCACCGGCGGCGAGGTGGCCAAGGTGCGTGGGCCAATCGTCAAGCGGCTGAACAAGGAACTGGGCGCCGAACTGCGGGGTGAGGGGTTTCGTACTGCGTAAAACGGGCGGGAGTGGGTAAGTGCCACGCCCGAATCCTCAACTCCCGGC
>JACZSY010000412.1 GCA_022573975.1 SAR324 cluster bacterium
GCGGCCTCCTCCCCCTCCACCGAGTGGAGGGGGGAAAAGCGTCGTATATACAATGATATAAGCCAGGAAGTCACCCTTCCCCATTCGATGGGGAAGGGCTGGGGATGGGGATTCCGCCGTCGCCATACTTCATCACACAGTTATTTTTACCAGCCCATGGAAAGAAGGATTGGAGGGGGGGGGCTTCCCCGCAATGATCGAAATATACCCTCCGAAAAGCCAATACCGATCTTGCGATTGCCCTGCGTCCACTCAGCTGTTGTTGGCGTCCGCCTTGCTTTTGTTGGCGTCCACTCAGCTGTTGATGGCGTTCGCTCAGCCGTTGTTGGCGTTCGCCCTGCCGATGGGGTAGTTTCTTTTTTTGGCTCGCTCCCGCAATCTCCGGCGACATTTGCGGCGTCATTTCCGGCGTCATTTCCGGTGCGGTCTTTCCCCGCGGGGATGGCATGGGGCGGCGAAGGGCGCCGATGGAGCGCACGAAGAACGGCCCCGCCCCAAGCGGCGGGGAGCGCACCCGAATAAAGAAAATCGATGCACGATCTGATCATCACCGGCGGGCAGGTATTGGATGGCACGGGCGCCGAACCCGTCCGCGCCGACGTGGCCATCGATAACGGGCGCATCGCCGCGGTGGGAGACCTGTCCGCGGAACCGGCGCGAAACACGCTGGACGCCGACGGGCGCTGCGTAGCGCCCGGCTTCATCGATATCCACTCCCACGACGATTTCAACCTGCCCGTCAACCCGCTGGCCCCTGGCAAGATTCGCCAGGGCGTCACCACCCAGGTCACCGGCAACTGCGGCTGGTCTCCCGCCCCCCTCTCGTCCAAACACCGGCAACTGTTCCTGGACAACGCGTCTTTTTTCGATTCCGGGCTTTCCTACGATTGGGAATCCATCGGCGGCTTTCTTTCCCAGCTTCCTCCCCTGGCGCTCAACGTGGCCCAGTTGGTGGGCCATGTCACGGTGCGTTGCGCGGTGATGGGCATGGAAGACCGCCCCCCGGCCAAGGCGGAACTGTCAGCCATGAAGGCCCTGGTGGCGGACGCCATGGCCGAAGGGGCCTTCGGTTTTTCCACCGGGCTGGTCTACCCGCCCTCGGCTTATGGAGACACGGAAGAAATCGCGGAACTGGCCGGGGTGGCCGCCGGATTCGGGGGCGGGTATCACACGCATATGCGCGACGAGGGGCGCAACATCATGGCGGCGGTGCGCGAGGCCGCCGCCATCGGAAAACGCTCCGGGGCCAGGGTGCACATCTCCCATCTCAAGCTCCATGGGCGCCCCATGTGGGGCAAAGCCGGGGAACTGCTGGCCTTGATCGAGACCCTCGGCCGGGAAGGGGTCTCCATTCACTGCGACCAGTATCCCTACCCCGCGGGCAGTTCCGGCTTGAAAAGCCTGCTGCCCAACTGGTGCCACGAAGGCGGACCCCGGGCCCTGATGGAGCGGCTGGAACACCCGGAACAGCGCGATCGCATCCGCGCCGAGATGCTGGAGGGAATGAGCGAAGCCGGTTACATGAAGATCGCCCAATGGAGCGACGTGATGATCTCCGATTCCCCCACCCGGCCCGGCATCAACGGGATGAACCTGCAGGAAATCGGAGACCGGGAAAACAAGCTGGCCGCGGACGCCATGCTGGACGTGCTTTTGGCCGACTATGCCAAAACCCTGGCCATCTTCTTCACCATCGGCGTCCAGGACATGGAGCAAATCCTGAGCCACCCGGACATTTCCATCGGCTCGGACGGCATCCTCACCACCGTTCCCGGCAAGGAGGGCGCCACCCTGCCCCACCCCCGTTATTACGGCACATTCCCCCGTGTGCTGGGCAAATACGCCCGGGAGACGAGCCTGCTGAGCCTGCCCATGGCCGTCCGCAAAATGACCGCCCTGCCCGCCGCGGCCCTGGGGCTGACGGACCGGGGCCGGGTCGCAGCGGGCTGTCATGCCGATATCGTGGTGTTCGATCCCGCCACGGTGATGGACCGGGCCACCTACAAGGCGCCCCACCAATTCCCGGTGGGAATCCATGAGGTGATCGTCAACGGCGAAGCGGTGGTTTCCGGGGGCGAAGTGACCGGCGCCACTCCCGGAACCATTCTGCGGCGCGCGCCAAAGTGACGGAAAAATCGGGTTGCGATGCTTCGCATTTCCCCGCCATTTTGTAAATTTATTGTGTAAATTCACATTTCCCGGATGGATCACGAGTCTTCTGGCCCGATAGCATCTTTCCAAATATCATAACAAAAAATTAGGGAAAGAAGCCGATCAATAGCCCGGGGAACCCCATGGGTGAACAACGCAGGAAGGCGTTACGCGTCGGATTCGACCGCACGGTGAAGATCGACGTTCCG
>JACZSY010000413.1 GCA_022573975.1 SAR324 cluster bacterium
TCCCCTGTCTGGAGGATTATCACCTCAACCTCAGTGTCCTCCGGTTCTTCCTCTTCGCTCTCCTCGAAGGAGATGGTCAGGGACAGATCGTTCTTGGCCAAGGTCACCGAAAGGTGGCGGGTCAGCTTGGCCCCGCGACAGGAAAGCCCCGATTGCGGCACCACGTCGCCACGGTCGAATCGTTCGTGTGCGGACAAAGGAAAGCCCCGCAAGGGGCGCCAGGTTGCCGCTGGGAAGGGGATAGGCTTGCGCCTCAGACCACGTTCAGGGATGAAAAAATCTGGAAGGCCTGGTCCTCGTTCGCGGAATAATGCTCATAGTGATCCACCACCTCGGTGATGGATATGTCGGTTTCGATCATCAAATCGATCAATAAATGACTGCGCAGCATTTCCCCCGCGGCGTTTTCCACCACGGCCACCACCGGACTGTCAAGATCCTGTCCCTGGATGCTGGTGACGAACGCCAAATCGCCGGTGGAAAGGCGCACCAGCGAGCCCACGGGGTATTTGCCGATGGCGTTGAGGAAGTGATCCAGCATGGCGCCGTCGAATTCCGTGCCTTTCAGGCTGCTGAGGAATTCCACCGCCTTGCCGGGTACCCAGTTTTTCTTGTAGCTGCGCTTCCCGATCAACGCCTGGTAGACATCCACCACCGCCGCCAGGCGGGTCATGGGCATCACCTGGCTGTAATCCACATCGGGATAACTGCTGGGAAGAGAGGTGTCCTTCTTTACATGATGATAATGGGCCACGTTGATCATGGCCTTGTCCATCCCCGCGTCGCTGAGAATCTTGGCGCCAAAACCCACATGTTTACGCATGAGGAGCATTTCCCTGCTATCCACGGCGAAGCGTTTGGTGCTTTCCAGAATTTCCTTGGGCACCTGGCTTTTTCCGATGTCGTGCATGAAACCGGCGGCCAGGGTGGAGCGGCTGAGCTTTTCGGGCAGGGTTTTGACGCCGTCACTGAGAATTCCCAGGCAGGCATCGTGAAAGATGGTGGACATGTCCACGCAATGGGTATAGGTCTGGTCGCTTGCCTTCAGGCCGGCCACCGCCACCATTGCGGTGGAGGTGTCGTTTTTCAAAATTTCCTCCACCGCCTCCATGGCCGGCTTGTTTGAGGGCTTGCCGGAGCGGCCCTGGTTGAACATTTCCTCGACCCCGGCGGCGGCCTCGGAGCGGCCCTCCGCGGCCAAGCCAATCTTCTCCAGGAAGGTATTGGTCTCCGCCACCCTCCTGGCGCGAATTTTGGCGTCGCCCCCCCCGATCACCGCCGCCGCCACCGGCTCCGGGGCGGGAAGACTGGAGGCGGTGATGAGGAATTCCTCGCAGCCCTTTTTTCGCAGCACCCCAACGGTTTCCTCGTCCAGGGAATCCAGACGCAGGGAAGAGGGGATGTTCACAACAGCGGTCAGGTGGTCGCCAAGTTTGAGGCCCACGATCGGGATGGTGTGCTTGCCGTCCTTCTGCTTCACCACGACATGGGCATCCTTGAACATTCCCTTGAGAAAGTTGATGGTGCCTTTGTCCAGATAGGAAAATTCGGAAGAAAACCGGACAACGCTTTTTACCCCCATTCCGGGCTTTAAATCTCCTGCCTTGACCTTGATGGTTTCCGTGCTCATGAAAATCTTCGTCCCTCCCCCCGCCCTGAATAAGCCACCGAAAAAAGAAACAAAAATAAAACCTTGCCCCCCTTGTGAAACATCAATATTCCAAAAAGGTTCCGTGATTCCAACCGGAGCCGATCCCGAAATTCTTTTTTTGAAAATTCATCGCGATGTAATATTTAATATATTTATATGATTTTTGCAATCAAAAAAACCGTGCTCGAAAATGATCGGCCTCGCCGCGGCCGCCCGGCCGCTTCCTCCCCCTGATTGTTCCGCAGGTTCCATCGCCGTGCTCCTGTTGCTGAAAATTTCCCTTTGGACTATCAAATCGGGCGGGAAAAAGCCATGGGCCGGTTGGGCGTCCGGGAGCATTAGGATTCATTCGCATCCGGCGGCTTCTCCTTTCCTGATTTTCCGGATTCCGGCTTGCTATCCCTTCGGCACGAAGGAATTGAAACAAATCCCATTTTTTCTTGATGGTTTCCGGTTGATAGGGTAAGGTGCGCCAGCATGTTATTGAATTTTTGACAAAACGGGGTTGGGGTCATGTCAAATCGTGTTTTCCGATCATTTTCCTGGATCTTGCCCGGCCTGCTGCTGGCTGTGTCGATGGCCGCCTGTCGATCCCGTGACGACCAACCACCCGTCCAGCAAACTGGAGGGATTACAGCCCATGTGGAATGGCCCGAGACCGGGTCCGCTTCGCAAAACGGCGCGCGGCCAGCTTCGATCCGTGGCAG
>JACZSY010000205.1 GCA_022573975.1 SAR324 cluster bacterium
TTCCCAGACCTTGGGATTCATCAGGATCGCGCTGTCCAACCCCACCACGTCGGAGCGGTCCTGGACGAAATGCTTCCACCAGGCGTTCTTGATGGCGTTTTTCAACTCCACGCCCATGGGGCCGTAATCCCAGGCATTGGCCAGGCCGCCGTATATTTCCGAGCCGGCGTAGACGAAGCCCCGGCGCTTGGCCAGGGAGACGATGGCCTCCATGGAATAGGAGGTGGCGGAGGTTTCCTGAGAAGGTGACTGCGAAGATTTGGGTGAGGACATTTCCGTCTGCTTTCAACTTGCTGATATTGCCGTGGGAGGGAGCCAATCCCTGCGAAAGCGCCAACCGAAACCTCCTCCGCGCAACCCCTGGTTACCGGTATGGCGCCGATGTTCGAATTTTCGAGATTAGCACAGGGGAGGAAGGATTGGGGAGGGGCATTGCCGCCGGGGGTGCATCAGGTTGAAACGGTTGTATCGGGCGCAGCGAAATTCCTTCTTTCAATTCCCCCCCAATCAGCCAAAACATGGAAGATGCTCTGCTCCGCGAGAGGCTTCACTCCGTTCAGCATGACCCGGTTTTGGGTCATAAAAAATTTTCCCAAATGAGTTCCTACCCCCGGTTGAAAATATTTTTGTGTGGTTCCATTCACCACCACTGGCGGTAAAAAAAAGCCGGATTTGGAAAAAAAGCTGGCCTGGGTCATAATTTGTCCATAGTTTCCTGTTTAAATTACAGGTTCGGGCATCGGGGTGCTCTTCCACCAAGGGAAATTCGTTGAGATTGGTCAAATTCCATGCGCGGACTCTTGTTCATGGCATTGATGGCGGTGTTGATTCCACCACTGCTTCCCGGCACGCCAACCCTGGCGCAGGAACGCACCGGGAGCAAGGAGGCGCGGAGCGCATCCGATCGGAAACCTCTCCCCTCAAAGGAAGAGTTGGCCAACCACGCGGCATGGCTGCGGAGCCTCGGCAATCCACAATTGCTGGAAATGATGGGTGTCATACAGCTTTCCGCGGAAAACCGGCGCGACCCCCGGCGAATGGTGTTCAAAGGCCGGGACCTAAGAGGCTTCAACGCCCCCAAGGCCAACCTGGCGGCCGCCGACCTTACCGGCAGCCGGCTGGACGGCGCGCAACTGGCCGGCGTCACCTTGAGCTATAGCCTGATGGAAGGGGTAAACCTGTCAGGGGCCAATCTGGAAGGGGCTAAGTTGACAATGGTCAACTTAGCCGGGGCGAACCTGGCGGGGGCGAACCTGGCGGGGGCCGATCTGAGAAACAGCAACCTGAGGGGGGTCGATCTCAGCCAAGCCAATCTTTCCAGGGCCGATCTGAGCGGAAGCGTGTTGATCGGCGCCAATCTGACCCGGGCCAGTCTCCACAATGCCAACCTGTCCAACACGGACCTCTCCCAGGCGGTGTTGACCAATGCGGACCTGGAACTGGCCAACCTCTCCGGTTCGGACCTGTTCGAGGCCAAGTTAAGCAACGCCCGAATCCGGCAAACCAATTTGAGCGGTGCGAACCTCTTCGGTGCGGACCTCTCCGGCGCGTTGCTGCTGAACTCGAACCTGAGCCGCGCGAACCTCACCGGAGCGGTGTTGCAGGGCACCAACCTGTTCGCCAATGCGCTGGAAAAAATCTCGTTCAAGGGAGTGAGTCTGGCCGGGGTGATCTTCGAACCCCCGGTCAAAAGGCTGGCCTCGATCAAGAAAAACCTGGATCACCTGGTCAAGGCCAGCGACCTGGGATTGATGACCTTCCGCAGCGATCCCGAACCGTTGGAAAAACTTCGCCGGATGCTCAACCAGGGCGAATACCGCTGGGAGCGATTGGAGATCACGTACGCCATCCGGCGCGGCAAGCGCCAACAGGCCAGCAAAGAGGGAACCTTCATGGAACAGGCGGGCGGGTTGCTGCAACTGTTTTTTATCGAACTGACGATCGAATACGGGGCCGCGCCTTTCCGGCCGATGACCATCGTGTTGGTCATGATCTTCCTTTTCGGATTCGTGTACATGATCCCCCTGATCGTCCCTTCCAAAACTTTCGGGGAAATCTGGCTTCTCAAACCAAAGGATCGGTTCGCGCGGCGATCGGTGGACGGGGCCATCCGGGAACGGCTGGTGGCCGGCTCCTTCCGCGATCTGCCCATCGCTTTTTGGTTCAGCTTTCTATCCGCCATGAACATCGGGGGGCGCATCTTCAACATCGACGACCTGTTCATCAACTGCCAGCGGGAGGAATACTACCTGAGGGCCACTGGGTGGGTGCGCACCCTGTCCGGCATTCAGGCCCTCCTCACCCTCTACCTTTTCCTGCTGACCGCCATGATCTTCTTTGAGCAGGTCGCCTTCTAACAGAGCCGGGCCGTGCATCGTGTTACCGATCAAGGACTGACTCCCTGGTTGGTCAGGTTCCCCCATTGACCTAAGCGCGAAAAGGACGCAAAGACATGCGAATTACAAAGAGGTCTCGCAAAGGGCGCCAAGAACCGCAACAGCGCACTGCATTGGAACCACCGATGAACGCCGATGAACGCGGATTTAACTGCAACAGCGGCCTCCCCCCAGATCCGCCATAAACTGCGTGGCGAGTCTGACCCTCTCCGATGTTGTATAGACCGGAGAGGGTGTCTGTATTTCCTATATCATTGTAAACACGACGCTTTTACTTTATTCGTATGGTCGAGGGTCAGCGCCGTTGTTGGACGCTGGGGTGAGGCCTCGTCGAAAAAACTCCATTCCCTCAAATCAACCCATCCGATGAAAAAGAAAGCTCCTCTGACCACACGCAAACGAAAGAACACCATTGCAATCTTAAAAAATTCTGCCAATTGGACGGGGAAATTGATGGTGATATAACGATTACATAATTTAATATCTTCACCATTTCCCCCTGTTTTCGAAGCATTTCACGGCCGGTAGGGGAAGGCGGTGGGGCCGAGCAGATGCGTGAGCAGGGGCCTGATCGTTTCCACCCAGCCGCACAGGGCGGGACGGGTCTCGCGGGGGTCGATCAGGTCGTGGACGGAAAACGATTCGGCGCGGGGGAAGGGGGATTGCCCGGCGGCGAAGGCCTCTTCCAGTTCGCGCCGCCTTTCTTCCGGATTTTCCGCCGCCGCGATTTCCCGCCCGAAGGCCACGGCCACGCCGCCTTCCACGGGGAGCGCCCCGCGCTCGGCCGAGGGCCAGGAGAGCACGTAGGCGTCCGGGCCGAAATGGGCGGCGCCGGCCACGCCGAAAAGCTTGCGGACGATCACGGAGGCCCAGGGCACGGTGCAGCTGGCGGCGGTCAGCACCGCCGCGGTGCCATGGCGGATGGTGGCCGCCTTTTCCGCCTCCAGCCCGATCATGAAGCCCGGCTCGTCGATGAAGTTGACGATGGGCAGATGAAAGGTCTGGCACAGTTCCATCAGCCGCCGGGCTTTCTGTGCCGCCGCGGCGGTCATGGCGCCGGCGTAGAAGCGGCAGTCGTTGGCCATGATTCCCACCGGCTGCCCGGCCAGGCGGGCCAGCCCCACGATCAGGCCAGGGCCGAATCCGCGACCCATCTCGAAGAAGCTCTCCCGGTCCAGCACATGGCCGATCAGGACGCGCATTTCGAACACCTTGCGCCGATCACGGGGCACGATGGAGATCAGCGCCTCTTCTTTGCGCTCCGGGTCGTCGGCGCGCTCTCCGGCGCTGTCCTCCACCGGGGGAAGTTCCCACACGTTGGGCGGGAGGTAGGACAGGAAGCGGCGGATTTGGCCGAAGGCGTCCTGCTCGTCCTCGGCCACGTTGTCGATCACTCCGCTCTTGCCGTGAACCTCCACGCCCCCCAACTCCTCCTTGGTGGCCTCCTCGCGCATGGCGCGCTCCACCACCGCCGGTCCGGCGGTGAGCACCTGGGCGGTATGGCGGGTCATCACGGAAAAATGGGAGGCCACCAGGCGCGACGCGGGCAGCCCCGCCACCGGTCCCATGGCCCCGGCGGCCACCGGCACCATGCCCAAGGCACGGGCCACGGAAGCGAAGCGGGGCTGCGCGAAAACCGGATCTCCCGATGGCCCGCCACCCTGCTTATCGCCTTTTTTGCCCCCTGCCCCGGTGATGCTGCCTCCGCCACCTTCGTGGAGGCGAATCAGCGGCACCTTCAGGGCGCAGGCCAGTTCCTCGGCGTAAACGCTCTTGCGCAGGCCCGCCATGTTGGGCGATCCCCCTTGCAGGGTGAAATCCTCCCCTCCCACCACGCAGGGGCGGCCTTCGATTTTCCCTGTGCCCAACACGAAGTTGGCTGGCGTGAATCCGGTCAGCTTGCCCGCCTGGTCCACCTCCGCCACCCCCGCCGCCGGCCCCTGCTCACGAAAACTGTCCGCGTCCAGCAGGCCGCCGATGCGCTCGCGAATGGTGAGCCGGCCCTTGGCATGTTGCCTGGCGATGGCCTCCTCGCCGCCCTGGGCCTGGGCCAACGCCTTCCGTTGGCGGATTTCTTCCACTTCCTTTTCCCAACTCATCGAATGTCATTTCCTTTCGTTTTTATGGCGGTCATTGACTGCGCCGGCCCTCGCCAAGGCGCAATGGCGCAAAGGACAGTCAAAGCATCCAAAGATTGCGCGGATACCGCAGTTTGAAGTCCCGTAGGGGCACAGAATGCTGTGCCCCTACCCTTCAATTGGTTTCGATATGGCACGGCGGAGCCTGAACCCCACATCCCTAATCAGAATGACATCAATCTGATGGACACTCTCTTGCTCGGAGGTTTACTCCGTATCGAGGGGGTTTGGGGAAACCAGGTTCCCTGTAAATAATTGCTTTTTTGTTTTTATCACAGGCCTGCTAAAAACAAACCATGTTAGCGCCCTGATCGAGGAACCCGGATTAAAAAATGAGCACGGAACCCACTGTCGATTTCTCCCATATCGAATCCGCCGCGGAACGGCTGGCCGGAGAGGCCAACCGCACCCCCGTGATGACCTCCCGCACACTGGACCAAATCACCGGCTGCCGGGTTTTTCTCAAATGCGAAAACTTCCAGCGGGCCGGGGCCTTCAAGTTCCGGGGCGCCTACAACGCCATGTCCCGGCTGAACGCGGACGAGAAGGCCGCCGGCGTGGTCACCCATTCCTCGGGCAATCATGCCCAGGCCACGGCGCTGGCGGGCCGGCTGCTGGATGTGCGGGTGACGGTGGCGATGCCCCTGGACGCCCCGGCTGTGAAACGAAAGGCCACGGAAGGATACGGAGCCGAGGTGGTGACCTACGATCCCGCCACGGAGGTGCGGGAGGAGGTGACCGAAGCCTTGCGGGCCGGGCGGGGTTTGGTGCTGATCCCGCCCTTCGATCATCCCCACGTGATCGCGGGGCAGGGCACCGCCGCGCTGGAACTGATGGATGCGGTGAGAGACGGGGCGGGGGACGCGGCGGGGGACGGGCGTGGGGTGGAACTGGAGGCCATGCTGGCGCCCTGCGGGGGCGGGGGCCTGCTCTCGGGCACCGCCATCGCCTGCAAGAGCAGACTCCCCGGCGCCCGGGTGATCGGCGTGGAGCCGGAGGGGTCGGACTGCGGCAACCGGGCCTTCCATGGCGGCGCCATCGCGCGGGTGTCCCATCCCCAGACCATGGCCGACGGCCTCAAGTCCCACGCCCTGGGAGGGCACACCTTCGCGGCGATCCGGGAGCATGTGGACCAAATGGTCACCGTCAGCGAGGATGAAATCCGGGACACGCTGAGATTTCTCTGGGAGCGGATGAAGCTGGTGGTGGAGCCTTCCGGGGCGGTGGGGCTGGCGCCGCTGTTTCACCGCAAGCTGGGCCTGGAGGGCCGCGCCGTGGGGGTGATCATCAGCGGGGGCAACGCGGATGTCGGGGCGGTGGCGGAGTGGTTGGGGGAGGCGGCTGTTTCATTGGGGGAATAATGGTGTATGGAAGAAGGAACCACATTTTCGATCGGAATTCCGATGGCACCATGAGCGAAAAAATCGCCCCTGCACGAATTGGAGGCAGTGAAATGACCGAACCGAGAACCAACGGAAAACGCCTCTGGCAATCGCTGGAGGAGATGGCCAAGATCGGCCCCGGCGTGGCGGGGGGCAGCCGCCGCCTGGCCCTCACCGACGAGGACAAGGCCGGGCGCGACCTGTTCTGCGATTGGGCCAGGGAGGCGGGCTGCGAAATCTCCGTGGACGCCATCGGCAACATCTTCGCCCGGCGTCCCGGCAGCGACGCGGACGCCGAGCCGGTGATGGCCGGCTCGCACCTGGACACGCAGCCCACGGGCGGGAAGTTCGACGGCGTGTTCGGCGTGCTCTCCGCCCTGGAAGCCGTGCGCAGCCTCAACGACCATGGCATCGCCACCCGCCGCCCGGTGGAGGTGGCTGTCTGGACCAACGAGGAGGGCAGCCGCTACCAGCCCGCCATGATGGGCAGCGGGGTTTTCACCGGAGAGATGAAGCTGGAAGATATTTACGGCATGACCGACGCCGCGGGCCTGCGGCTGGAGGACGAGCTGGAGCGGATCGGTTACAAGGGCGGCCTGCCAGCCGCGCCCCGGCCCATCCATGCCTACCTCGAAGCCCATATCGAGCAGGGGCCGGTGCTGGAGGCCGACGGGAAGGAGATCGGAATCGTCACCGGCATCCAGGGCATCAAATGGTTCAAGGGCGTGCTGGGCGGTTTCAACGCCCACGCGGGCACCACGCCGATGGAAGTGCGGCGCGACCCCCTGGTGGGCGCCGGGAGGATGATCGACGCCATCGACCGCGTGACCCGCGCCTTCCGGCCCGATGCGGTCTCCACCGTGGGCGAATTCTCCGTGGAGCCGGGCTCCATCAACGTGATCAACGCCGAGGTGCGTTTTTCCCTGGACCTGCGCTGCCCGGAGGACGCCGCGTTGATCGAACTGGAAGGAAAAGTGCGCGCCGCCTGCGAGGAAATCGCCGGGGAGATGGGCCTGGCGCTGTCCCTGGAGGAAATCTGGTTCTCCCCCGCCACGGCCTTCACTCCCAACGTGGTGGATGCCGTGGAGCAGAGCGCGTTGAAACTGGGATATTCGGCGCGGCGAATCGTCAGCGGCGCCGGACACGACGCCAGATACCTGGCGGACATCTGCCCCTCGGGGATGATCTTCATCCCCTGCAAGGACGGCGTCAGCCACAATGAAGCCGAACACATCGAACCGGAACAGGCCGAGGCCGGAGCCAACGTGCTCTTCCACACCATCCTGACCCTGGCCGGGAATTGAGCACCCCACACCCAGCCCCTCCTCGCGGGCAGTTCAACATCACCGCGGGGAAGGGTACCGCGAACTGCAACAGCCTTCCGCAGATTTCGCGGATTACACAGATGGGGGGTGGGGGGGCGCACCCTGCCGTGACCGGGCGCGGCCCCTCGCAGGCGTTTTATCGATCCCATTTCCTCCATGCCCCTCCTTCCCCTTCTGCCCCTCCCGCCGCTCACCCCGCTTGCGCGGGCCGTTTGCTTGTGATTGGCGCACGGCAGTGGTGTCTTCGGCCGCTTCATCGGCTGCAATGGCTTCGTTTTGGTACAGGACATCCAGGGCTTCCGGGCGGGGTGCGCCGTATTCCCCATCGGGGCCGCCGGCGCCCGGATAGCGGAAGCCGGCATCGTACGGGGAGAAATCGGCGCGGCTCCAGTCCTCGGCGTGCTGCTTTTCGCGGCGGCGGCGGTCGGCCTGTATCTTGCGGTACTCGTTGAGCAGGCGGGTGAGGCTGCGCTCAATAATCGCCTCGTAACGGGCCAGCCGTTCCAGCGAGCCGCCGTAGGTGCTGATATCCTTGTGAAAGGCCTCGCCCAGGCCGGTGTAGCTGTCATCGAAACTGTCGTGGCTCATCTTTTCCAGCAGTTCGGCCTCCATGCCCGGCACCCGGGCCAGCCGCCACATCTGGGCCGCGATGCGGCAGACGAACTGCATCTCCAGCGAGCCCCACGGTTCCATTTCGTCCACCAACCCCAGCCGGAACTCTTTAAAATCCCTCTCCTCCTCCTCGTTGAGCCACACCCGCTGCGAAGTCAGCCCGTGCTTGAGCGCGTTCATGGAGGACTTGGCCTTGCCCTCCTCGGTCTTCGGGCCGGTGGATTTTTTGGCATTCCTGCGATTGGCTTCGATTTGCTT
>JACZSY010000206.1 GCA_022573975.1 SAR324 cluster bacterium
AGCAAGCTGTTCGAGGGGCGTAATCCGGACGAGGATTCGATGGTGGTCTCGCTGCTGCGCCGGGCCGGCGCCGTCGTCATGGGCAAGACGGTGACCACCGAATGCGCCTTCTACAGCCCCGGTAAGACCACCAATCCGCACGATCCCGCGCGCACCCCGGGCGGCTCATCGAGCGGCTCGGCGGCGGCGGTGGCGGCCGATATGGTGCCGCTCGCCGTCGGCACCCAGACCAACGGCTCGATCATCCGCCCGGCTTCGTTCTGCGGCGTCGTCGGCTTCAAGCCCAGCCATGCCAGCATCTCGCGGCGCGGCGTCCTGCTGCAGTCCCCGCCCCTGGACACGGTCGGCGTTTTCGGGCGGACGCTGGAAGACGCGGCCCTGCTGTGCGACGCGCTCGACGCCTACGATCCGGGCGACCCGGACATGACGCCGCGAGCCCATATGGGGCTGCTCGAGAAGGCCATCTCGGAGCCGCCGGTGGCCCCCCAGCTGGCCTTCGTGAAAACGCCGGCATGGGACGGGATCGACGACGACACCGCCGTCGTCTGCGTCTCGCACGTCGAGTACGGCGGTGGCCAGCGTTACGACCTGGAGGCGCTGGCCGCTGCGCTGGACAAGGAAACGCTGGCCAGACGGCCGCCGGAACTGTGGCGCTACCGCGAGTTCCTCCCGGTGCGCCGGCCGGAGCACATCGTCTCCCTGGGCGAGCCGATGACCCCGCTGATCGCGCTGGATCGTTGGGGGGCGCGGGTGGGGGGCGGCACGGTGTGGGTGAAGGACGAGGGGCGGCTGCCCACCGGATCGTTCAAGGCGCGGGGCCTGAGCGTGGCGGTCTCCATGGCCTTGGCGCTGGGGGTGAAGCGGATGGCCATGCCCACCAACGGCAACGCCGGGGCCGCCCTGGCCGCCTACTGCGCCCGGGCGGGCATCGAGGCCTACGTGTTCTGCCCGGAAGACACGCCCGAGATCAACGTGCGCGAAATCGCCCGCCAGGGAGCGCGGGTGTACAAGGTGAACGGTTTGATCGACGCCTGCGGGCGCATCGTCGGCCAGGGCCGGGAGGCCATGGGGTGGTTCGACGCCTCAACGCTGAAAGAGCCCTATCGCATCGAGGGCAAGAAGACCATGGGGCTCGAGCTGGCCGAGCAGTTCGGCTGGAAGCTGCCCGACGTGATCTTCTACCCCACCGGCGGCGGGACGGGCCTGATCGGCATGGTCAAGGCCTTCGACGAGTTGGAGGCCATGGGCTGGATCGGCCCACAACGCCCCCGCATGGTGGCGGTGCAGGCCACCGGCTGCGCCCCCATCGTGCGCGCTTTCGAAGCGGGCGCCGATCGCGCCGAACCTTGGGAGAACGCCCACACCATCGCCGCGGGCATCCGGGTGCCGGTGGCCATCGGGGACTTCCTGATTCTGCGCGGCATCCGGGAAACAGGCGGTTTCGCCATCGCCGTGGATGACGAGGCCATCGAGGACGCCCTGCGGGAGGTGGCCGCCGGGGAAGGATTGCTGCTCTGTCCCGAAGGCGCCGCCACGGCCGCGGCCTACCGGCAGGCCCTGGCGGACGGCAGGGTGGACAAGGACGAGCGCGTGGTGCTCTTCAACTGCGCCACCGGGCTCAAGTACCCCATGCCTGAAGCCGGAGTATTCGTGGACCGGAACCGGCCGGTGGAGTATCAAAAACTCTGAGAAAGTTCGGTGGGAGCGGCCCGGCGGCGCCGTGAAATTCGTGCCTTTTGGGGCCGGGCATTGGCTGGGAAAGGGAATCGCCGGGGAAGAGATCTCCCCGGCGTTTTTCTCTTCTGTTGTTTCCCTATCGCCGCAGAATCAGCGGATGGAGCGGCGAGCACTGCGCCCGGAGGTCGTCACGGACAGGTTTTCACCACTGATCAGGCCGAATTCCGCGCGCCGGTTCCTCTGCCAGGATTTCGCGTCCGACCCCGTTTCGATGGGCAACTCCTCCCCAAAGCTGACGGTGAGCATGTTTTCCGGCGGTACGCCCCTGGAAATCAGGAAATCGCGCACCTTCCGCGCTCTGCGGACCCCCAGGGTCAGGTTGTATTCGCTGGTGCCCCGTTCGTCCGCGTGGCCCTCCACCCGCACCACCGTCTTGGGATGATCCAGCAACCAGCGGGCATTGGCGACCAGCACCCCTTGGGCCTCCCCGCTCAATGTATTGCTGTCGAAATCGAAGTATACCGTCAGCAACGGATGAGCCTCTCTCCCTGCCGCGCGCACCGGAATGGCGCGCACCAGCGGTTTTATCCGCCGGATGGGCGCCGGCGCCGCACCGGGGCGGCGGAATGGCCCGTCAACCTTGACGGCCCGGCGGGATTCTCCATCGGCGCTCGCGGCCCTTTCCCTCACGGGGCGGCTGGTGTTCATCCCCCCAGGCCGGGTGCGATCCACAACCTTCTCCTTCCCGGGGGATTGCAGGCCGGGCCGGGGATCGGGGTTGTTATCGAAGGCAGGCCGTTCCCGGCGGGATTTCACCGGCGGGATTACCGCGGCCATCGCCGGGGCCGTCCGCACCGCTCCCCTGTCCGTCACTGTGGCGCGTTCCACTCCACGAGGGTCCGCATTCCGGCTCGCGGCTTCACCTTTTCCTGGATCGAGGCGCGCCTGATTCCGGGGTTCCGGCGTCGTTCGCCCACCGGCGGCGGGAGCTGCCCGTGGCGGCCGGGTGGCCGGCGCTGGCTGTGTTCCCGATGACCTTCGTCCCGCTGTGCGGAGATTGGAGGTGTCGCGGCGGGGATCGGATTCCCGGCGCATGGTCCTGGGCGGCTGGTTTCCGTCACGGCTGGGCTTTGACTCCCGGCGCACGGTCTGCCCGGGAATGGCCGCACCCTTGCGGGTGGTTTCGCTCCTGGAGCCCAATGCCCGATGGTCCTGGGGGGATTCCCGGACGGCGGCGGGGCCGGTCACCCTGTGCTGATCGGGGGGAACGCTCCATCCACTGCCGGAGGTCAACCGGCTGGCCTGCCTGCTGGGCGCGATTTCAGGGTCCGAATTGCGATTTTGGGCGCAACCCGCGGCCAACAGGGCCAATCCAGTCAAACAAAGCGCGAATCCTTTCATGATCACCTCAATGTGACGTGTTATGTTAAATCCATTTTCCTCCCCTTCCAGGGACACGCCCGAAGGGATGCCCTGATCAATGCAAAACACTGACCCCGGCCTTCCATGAGCCGCACCGCCGCGGAGAATCTCCGGCGAAACCCGATTTTCGAGCGGTCAGGGAGGAAGCGGAAGGAATTCGGGTCTGGCCTATGAGACGCATCCGCCATGGCGTTAAAGCCCCCAGCCGGGCATGCTCAGTCTCCCGATCTGAAACACCTGCACCGAAACACCTGCACCGAAACACCGGAGCCGCCGGAAAACGATGAGGGGGTATCGCGGAAAGAGAATACTGGCTTGAAAAGCGTTCGGGAAAAGGGGATGCAGGAGGGGGGGAAGTGCTGCTCCCGTATTCGGCCGGGCCATTGCAGCCTGCTAAATCCCCTCCGTTTCCAATGACTCGGCGGCCACGGGCATGACAGCTCCACATCCATTGGAGGGCCACGCGCTTCGATGGGGAAACCCTTGGGAAATTGCGGGCGCGGATGCGATGGCGGCCTGGAAATCGTACGGCGGGCGGGTTTTGTGGGTCCCCGCGATTCAACTTTTTCCCTTCCCGTGCGTTAAAAAAATCACCCGGGTTACCCCTTTATTTTTCTTTCGGAACTCGCTATAGCTATACGATCCCCGAAAGTAGAGGAAAGAGCCGCGCCTGGGGTTTAATTCGGGCGCTTGGTTCCCATCACACCAAAAAAAAGAGCGCACCATGACCGAGACAACCGGCGAAGCAGTGGTTTCCACCGAAGAGGACGCGCAGGAAAGGCAATCCTCGGAAAAAACCGAGGAAGGGCGGTATATTCCCTACAGCGGGGGAATAATGGGGTGGTTCGAGAATTCGGGCGTGATGAAGTCGGAAATAGCCAACAATTATCAATTTCACTTGGTGATGCAATCAGACGCGATCCGGGCGGCGCAGTTCGAGCGTTGGGGCGAGCGCACCAACCGCCGCACCATTGACAAGCGATACCGCAAGGACAAAGGCGTGATCATGTTGTTGGACAAAAAGGAGGTCAAGGGAACCTCCCGGGACATCTCGGGCCACGGCGTGAGGATTCAATTCCTGGTGGAGGCCGATGTGCAAAAAGGGGACGTTTGCAAAATCAAATTGCTTGAATCGGAGGATGGGGCGGAAATCGTGGAATTGGATGCGCGCGTGGTGTGGTCCGAAAAAATCGGAAAAATTCGCCCGGTCTGGAATGTTGGCATGACCTTTACGGACCTTACCAAAGAGCAAGCGGAAAAAATCCAACCTCTTTTGGTGGAAGAATAATCCCGGCTTCCGCAAGCGCGCCGCCTGGAAGAACGCCGCCTGAAAGACCGCCGCCGGGATGAAAGCCCTGGCGGTGGTTGTCTTGCCGCCCCGCCCTCCCCAAACCCTCCCGGTTTTCGATCCGGATCGCCCTCCGGGTTCCCGCCGGCGCCTTTTGCTCCGGCCGAATCATCCTTTGCCGCGGCCCGCTTTCATTCCGGATTGGTTTCTCTGGGTGACCTTTTGGATGGCCACCGCTGGAATGGGGATCAAAAGACGTTTCCCCACCATCACCATGCCGATCGGTATCATTCCATTCATCTTGAGGATGGCTTCGGGCGTGACCCCATAGAGGCCCGCGAGGTGGGTGATGGATTCTCCTTCCTTCACCGTGTGAAAGCGCCAGGAGATTGGCGCGGGCGGGCTGTCCCACAGTGAAAGCATGAAACGGCTCGAGGCGCCGGGGGGAAGGTTGACGATGATCCGGTCTTCCGGATTTCCTGAAACGGCCCAACCGTGCCAGGCCGGATTCAACCGGGCCATGTGGGCTTGAGGGATGCCGGCGCGCCCAGCCAGCTCCTGCAATGTTCCGCTTAAGTGCAATTCCAGCGTTACCTGGTTCATTGGCGCCTCCCGGTGGTCCGGGTTCAGTCCGTATTTGGCGGCGTTTTCCATGATCCGGGCCAGGGCCAGGAAGGAGGGCACATATCGCCTGGTTTGTCTGGGCAGGCGCAAACTCCAATAATTGGTCGAACGCCTTCTGGCCCTGGCGCGGCGGCGGGCCTTGTTGATCCGCCCTTCGCCCGCGTTGTAGGCGGCCAATGACAATTCCCAATTGCCGTACTTGTCATAGAGGTATCCCAGGAACCGGGCCGCCGCGTAGGTGGAGGCGATTGGGTCCTGTCGTTCGTCGTACCATGGATGGCGGAGCCGCAGACCGAACTTGCGGCCGGTGGTGGCGGTGAATTGCCACAGGCCCAAGGCTTTTACCGGTGAGACGGCCCGGGGATCGAAATTGCTTTCCACCATGGCCACATATGCCAATACGGCCGGAATTCGTTCCTGCTTGAAAATCCGCCGGATCATGACCAGGTAACGGCCCGAACGCCGGAACCCTTCCTCCAGCAGATCGCGCCGCTTGAACAGGTAAAAGCGCATCATGGAACGCACCCGGGCATTTTCATACCAACGGAAAGGCCTTTTTCTTCTCCGGTGCTTCGGCCGCAGGCCATTGGGCCCCTGGTAGGTCCGGATGCGGTAATGGTGGCGGGCCATTTGGATCCGGGTGCGCTGGCTCGCGGCATCGGTGAAAAGGAACCGGGCCGGTTGCTCCCGGGACACACCGGCATCGGCCGATGGAGCAGGAATCCTCACCGCCCCCGGATCCGGCCTGGATGACGCAGGGGCCACCCACACCGCCAACGATGCGAACGTTCCAGGTTTTTTTTGCATGTCCTGGGCCTGAACCCTGCTCGTGAGGGTACCTGTCAGGAGAACGGCCAAGGCCGCGCCCAGCAATGCGGAAGAATTTTTCATGTTCGGCATCCCTGCCCTATGCCGGCGGCTTCCAGGCCAACCGGGATCATTCGAATATGCGGCCCTAACCAGCCGAATATTAAAGATGAAATCAAGAATAGCGCCCTTGTCTACCCTTTTCCACTCTATTCACGAAACACCAAGCACATATAAGGCCATCCCCCCACCGGAACGCTCACTCTTCGTAACGCGTTACGGTAAATCGGCTGATGGAATAGGGCTCTCCGTCCTCGATTTCCGCCTTTTCCAGGCAAATCTTCAATTGCTTTTCCACACTGACCACTCCCGGCAACCCCGGAAGCAGTACCCCGCATTTTTTCCCGCTGCGCACCACCGCGCCATACCGGGTTGGATCCAGGGCGTCGGGCGATTCCACCGGTTCGGGCGACTCCAGAATATCGATGGAAATGGCGATGGTTTCCATTTCCTTCAGCATCACGGGCGAAAAGCGGGGATCGCGGTTGGCCGCGGCCAAGGCATTGGAGGCGATTTCTTCCTCCAGACTGGGCCGCACCGGTTCGAGGGTGCCGATGCATCCCCGCAAGCGGGGGCCGATTTTGAGGGACACGAAACAACCCTTGGAGGGACGGGTCGCCGCGCCGTTCCATTGATCCCGCCAATTCAATCCGTTCAACCTGGAGGTGATGACGTCCCTGGCGTGTTTCAGCAGTACATGGCGCATGGCCTCTCACCCGGTCAAAATTCCCGCTCCACCACCAACTTGGCGATTTGGGCCAGAATGTCCCGTTCCGGCCGGGGGGGCAGCCCCTCCAAATGGGATTTCGCCCGTTCCGCGTATTTTTCCGCCTCCTTGAGCGTGTATGGCAAAACCTGGTGGATTTTCATCAAGGCCATCACCTCGCGGACGTCATCGTCCTCGATGGTCTCCTTGGCCAGCATCTTCCGCAATCGTTTTTGTTCTTTCGCCGAGGCGATCTCCAACAGACGGCTGAGGGGCAGGGTGACCTTTTTTTCCTTGAGGTCGATTCCCAACGGTTTTCCGACCTTTTCGCGGTGCTCCACATAGTCCAGGGCATCGTCTACGATCTGAAAGGCGATCCCCAGGTCGTTGCCATAGTTGTACAAGGCGTCCTGCACCGGTGCATCCGCTCCGGACAACGCGCCGCCGATCTTTGCCGCGGCGGCGAACAGGCAGGCGGTTTTATGGATGATAATGGCCAGGTAATCGGCCTCCGTCGCGGAATCGTACCGCCGGATCAATTGCAGGATTTCGCCTTTCGCCATTTGGGAGGTGGTTTGGGAAATGGTGTCCAGCACCTCCAGATTCCCCAGCAGGGTGAGGGAGCGGAAGGCCGTGGCGAGGAGGTAATCCCCCACCAAAACGCTGGCGGCATTGCCCCAGACCTTTCTGGCGGCTTTTTTGGCCCGGCGCGTATCGGCCTCGTCCACCACGTCGTCATGGAGCAGGGTGGCGGTGTGCAAAAATTCCAGCGCCCCCGCCGCGGTGAACACGCCGTCGGGAGGCGGGCCGCTGAGACGGGCCGCGTAAATCAGGATCGCCGGACGAAGACGTTTGCCCCCCGATTCGAGGATGTATTGCCCAACCTCGTTCAACAGCGGAATTTCCGTGTTGAGTTGGGCTGCGATCCGTTCCTCGACCAGGGCCAGATCGTCTTTGATATTTTCCAGAATTTCAGTGAGGTTCATCCTGTTTTTTTAGGAGAATTTGGCCTGAGAACGCAAAAAGTCCGAACCTCCCGGCGGATGGTGGCGTCCCTCCCCTTATTCTGTGTAACATGAATGGCGGCGTGGATAAAGAAGGCCGGAAAATGACGACGATCGCTTTGAAGGCAACGCTGTTTTCAAAACGAATAGTGTTTTCAATCCTGGCGGGCGGTTGTTTCCCTGCCGGCGCCCGGGGAATTCCCGCCATGCAACGGGCGCCGCAACGGCTATTGGATGGCGACCCCCGGAGCGCGACCGCCTTTCCCAATGGCCATGTCCATTCGACGCCACTGAAAGTCCGCATATGTTCGACCTCGACCCGATGAAAAGCACCGGCCCTTTTTTTCGCCGCCGCATCCTGGCCGCACCGCGGACTTCACAGCGGACATCACAGCGGGCATCACCGTGGACTTCACCGTGGACTTCACCGTGGAGCGGCGCATGGAGCGCCCTGATGGGGATCGCATTTGTTGGATTTAGGTGGTGGGGGGTTGCCGGAGGG
>JACZSY010000207.1 GCA_022573975.1 SAR324 cluster bacterium
CCCATATGGAACTGTTTAGTCAAGGGCTGAGCAGAAGATTCTCCGCTTCCCGTACGACAGCGGCGATACCCGGCTCCTTGGCCTGCCACACCCGAACTACAAGTAGGTATAGGGGTTGGATAAATACACATGAAATATGCGAACAAAAATCACTACCTCTATCTAGGACATTCCGTTCCGAATTAAAGAACCATGCCGGGATGGGCGCGATACCTTGAGGCTCCGCCGGGCCTTGGGGAAGGGCCGAAATGAAATTCCGCGCCCAATCAAATTTGCGCCCATCGGGAAAAGGGGCTAAAAGAATGTTTTGCCGGGAGGCGGCCTTCAGCGTCGTGGCCGGTAAGCCCAACCCTTCTCGATTATTATCAAAGGCATGCAATGAAACTGATTCGCTTTGGGGAGCCAGGCCGTGAAAAACCCGGCGTGCAACTCGATGACGGCACCCGCATCGATGTCTCCCATCATATTCCCGATTACAACCCGGATTTCTTCGCCGCGGGGGGCATCGCCCGGCTCACCGGAATCGCCGCCTCCCGCACCAATTGTCCGGTGGTTCCCAACGGAATGCGGATCGGCCCCCCGGTGGGCAACCCCGGCAAATTCGTGGCCATCGGTCTCAACTATCGCAACCATGCCAAGGAAGTGGGCGCGGAGATTCCCAAGGAACCCGAGGTGTTCACCAAATACACCACCTGCATCTGCGGTCCCGACGACGGCATCATCATTCCCCGCACCAGCGGCAAAATGGATTACGAGGTGGAACTGGCTTTCGTGATGGGCCGGACGGTGCGCGATTTGCCCTCGGAAGACGGCGCGTTGGAGCATGTGGCCGGCTACCTGCTCTGCAACGATGTCACCGACCGGGATTTCCAGTTCCGGGGCAGCCAATGGGTGCGGGGCAAGAGCCATGACAGCTTCGGGCCGCTGGGTCCCTGGCTGGTCACCCCGGATGAATTGGGAGACCCTCACACGCTCGATCTGGAAACGAAAGTCAACGGGGAAACGCGGCAAAAGAGCAACACCGCCGACTTCATCTTCAATATTCCCCACATCATCTGGTATTGCAGCCAGTTCTTCACGCTGGAAGCCGGCGACGTGGTGACCACCGGCACGCCGGAAGGAGTGGCCATCGGCATGAAGGACCCCGGCGCCTTCCTCAAGGAGGGCGACACGGTGGAGGTCACGGTCTCCAGGCTGGGCAAGCAGACCCAGCTGCTGCGGCGGAGAGGGTAGCGGAAACGGCAGCCGGAATGATCGCGGAGAGGCGCCCTCTTTTCAGGGCCTGTCCCCCTCTCCCATCAACTCCCACAACCGGATCAGCACCGCCAGATCCTGCGCGGCGTGCCCGACTGATTTGAACACGGTGCGCCCCGCCCCCTCTCGTGGCCGCGCTCCGGGCGATGGCGCGCCTCCTCCCAGAAGATCGAACAGATCTCCTTCCAGCCGATCCGGCCGCCACCCGGCCTCGATGGCCGCCTGAAAGTCGCCTGCCTCCTCCAGCGCGGCCGGGGTGTCTGCCCAGACCTGTGCCTGCAAAAACACATTGGGTGGCAGCTCGTTCATCTCATGGGTGGCCGAACCCACCCCCACCACGTGGGCCGAGGGACGCAGGTCGTCCCCATCGAACAAGGGCCTCGCCGCGGGAGTGGTGGCGATCACGCCGTCCGACTGGCCGAGCGCTTCGGTGAGGTTGGCGCAGGGCCGCAGGCAGGCTTTCGCCCCGGGATGGGTGAGGGCCGCCTCCAGCCGGCGGTAACTTTCCGCGGACCGGGTCACCGCCCAGATGCGCTCCAGCTGGGGGTAGGCCGCCGCGAAGGCATCGGCATGGGCGGCCGCCTGCACTCCGGCGCCAAAGAGGGTCAGGATGCGGCAATGGGTCATCAGCCGCAAACTGGCCGCGGTGGAAACCGCGGCGGTGCGCCGGGCGGTCATGGGTTTTCCGTCTCCCCAGAACAACAGGCGCCCCGTCTCCGCGTCGTAAAGGAACACCTCGGCCTCCACCGAGGGAAGGCGGTCGGGCATGAGGTGAACGATCTTCACGGCGATGTACCGGCCCGAGGCCGCCGGCATGTACAATCCTATGGTATTGGCGCCTGGCGCGCGCAGGTGAATGCGCGGCGGCACTTCCACCGCTTCGCGGGCATGGCTGGAAAAAAACCCCTCGACGGCCCGCAACGCCTCGTCCGGAGTCAACAATTCGGCCAGGCGCCCGCCATCCAGGTAAGGAATGGAATCGCGGGGAGTGGAATCGTTCATGTCAAAATCCCGGAGGGGAAAACGGCGCGCGCGGATGGAGCTTCGAGCCTCAACGATCGGAAGCCTTCGCCCCATCCTTTTCAGGGGCGGTCAGGGGATGTTCCGTGAATTCCAGCGGATGCGGCCCGATTTCCCCGGATTGGAGGTATTTCACGATATCTTCCGCGTTGTCTTCGGTGACATGGTGGAACCACTTTCCCTGGGGATAGGCCACCGCGATCGGTCCGCTCTGGCAGATGCGCAGGCAGCCGACCTTGGTGCGGTAAATCCTGGACGTCTTCAGATTTGGATTGAGTGCTTTTACCGTCCGCTTGACCACCTGCCAGGCGGCCAGGCCGGCCTCGGGATCGCAACAGTCCGGTCCGGTGCAGATGAAAAAATGGGTGTCGAATTTTCCGATGCCCAGAATGCCGGCAATCTGGGGGAGGGTTTTTCCTTTGTGTTCTTCCTTGGCCATGGGCCTCCGGGCGAGTTCCTGGATTGAAATGAAGTGAAAATTATACGGAGGGATCGGTCCCGGCGGACGAAAACGCCAGGGGACCGAGTCCCAATCAGCCAAGCGCCACCCGGAGGCGGCGGGGTGGTTGGACTTGCGGTGAATGGACATTGCGGCGAATGGACATTGCAGTGATTGGACACGCCTCCATTTAGACCAGACGTTTGAGCCATCCCTCCACCAGCCGCCTTTCGCGCTCCTCGAAGGCGGCCCTCTCCAGCTTACCGGTTTTCAAGCCCTGGCGTAAATAATGGAGCTTGGCCAGCCATTCGGTCTCGCTGGAGCAATGGCTCCACCCTCCCTCCCTCCTGGCGATCAACAGGTCGTATTCCCCGCTCTCGATTTGCAGGGGGTCGTTATCGGACAGGGGGCGCAGCTTGACCGGCATGGCGGCGATCTCCAATTGGCGAACTTGATGGGGTGAACTTCATCGGATGGACTACGTGGGGTGGACTACATGGCGCCCCGCCGTCACTCGCCCTGAAACTCCACCAGGTTGGTGATGGGGTAGCGTTGGATGCGGTCGCGGCCTTTCAGCTCCACCAGTTCCACCAAGAAGGCGCAGCCCACCACCTCGCAGCCGATGTGCTCTATCAGCTTGCAGGCCGCTTCCATGGTGCCCCCCGTGGCCAGCAGGTCGTCCACCAGCAACACCCGGGAGCCCATGGCCAGCGCGTCGGTGTGAATTTCCAGCCGGTCTTCCCCGTACTCCAGGGTGTATTCCACTCCGAAGGTTTCGCCGGGCAGTTTCCCCGGCTTGCGGATCGGGACGAACCCCTTGCCCATTTCCACGGCCAGCGGCGCGGCGATAATGAAACCCCGCGATTCGATGCCCACCACCGCGTCGATATCCTTTCCCCGGTACTGCGCGGCCATGGCGGCGACCGATTGGCGGAAGCCGCCGGGGTCCAGGAACAGCGTGGTCAGATCGCGGTATTGGATCCCCTTCCGTGGAAAATCGGGGATGGTTCGGATCAACTTCTTTAAAGCATCCATCTTCTTGATCTCTCACACTGTGGAACCGGCGGCCGGCCCAACGGCTTGTCCCTGGCGGGAGGGGGGCCGAGGGTTGATGGAAGAAAAACAGGAAATCCCCCGGCTGTCCAGTGCCCCTGCCGGAGCCGCGTGGCGGGGGACAGGATGCCGTTCGCGGTTCCGTTCAGGATGCCATTCGCGGTGCCGATCACCATGCCGTGTATCCGCCATCCACCAGCAGGTCGGTTCCGGTCATGAAAGACGAGTCCGCGCTGGCCAGGAACACGGCCGCCGCCGCGATTTCCTCCGGTTCGCCCAATCGGCCGATGGGATGTTTCGCCCCCCAGACGCGCTGGGCGGTTTCCATATCGTCGAAGCGATTCAGCATTCTCCGCGTCGCCACCGCGCCGGGCGAGAGCGTGTTGGCCCGGATGTTCTCCTGGCAATGGTCCAGGGCCAGCCCCTTGGCCAGTTGCAGCAGGGCGCCCTTGGTGGCGCAGTAGGCCGTTTGTCCGGCGGTGGCCACCCGCCCCAGTTGGGAGGCGATCAGGATGATGCTGCCCCCGCCGCCCTGGCGCAGATGGGGCAGGGCGAATTTACACATCAGGAAGGCGCCGGTCACGTTCACCGCCATGGCCGTTTGCCAATCCTCCACGCTGAGATGCTCCAGGGTGGCCATCGGCGTGAATACGGCCGCGCCGCAGACCAGCACGCTGACCCCCCCGAACCCCTCCACCGTCTGCTTCACGGCGGCTTCGGCCTGCTCCGGGCGGCTGACGTCGCAATCGCAGGCCATGGCCCGGCCGCCGCCGGCGTTTATTTCCGCGGCCACTTTTTCTGCGTCTTCCATGGCGATATCGGCGCAGGCCACCGCCGCGCCTTCGGCCGCGTAGGCCATGGCGATGGCCCGGCCGATGCCGTTCCCCGCCCCGGTGACGATGGCGGTTTGGCCTTCCAGTTTTCCCTTTTGTTCGATACCCATACACATTTTCCGGTTCTTGATTTCCCTCCGATGCCGGGAGGAATGGCGCTATCGGGCAAGCCGGTCCATCGTTGCGAGCCTCACAGCGCATCCTTGCGGGAAAGGGAGAGCCGCCCGGCGCGGTCCGGTTCCAACACCTTGACCCGCACCACGTCGCCTTCATTGGCGACCTGCGACATTTTTTCCACCCGCCCTTCGGCCCACTGGGAGATATGCACCAACCCGTCCTGGCCCCGGATTCTCACGAAGGCGCCGAACTCCTTCACCCCGGTGACCACGCCCTCGTATACGGTTCCCACCTCGAACGAGCCGGCCACCTCCATCACGGCCTCCCTGGCCGCATGGGAAGCCTGGGCGTTGGGGGCGTAGATGCGCACGTTTCCCCCATCGTCCACCTCCACCTTGGCGTTATGCTCCCTCTGGATTCCCTGGATCACCTTGCCTCCCGGGCCGATCAGTTCGCGCACCCGGTTGGGAGAGATGGACAAGGACACGATGACCGGCGCGGTGGGCTTCAATTCCGTGTTGGGCGCACCCAGCGCCTTGGCCATTTGCTCCAGGATGTGAAGACGGCCCCGCCGCGCCTGATCGAAGGCCCGGGCCATCACCTCGGGGGGCAGTGAGCCGATCTTGTTGTCCATTTGAATGGCGGTGATCCCTTTGGCGGTGCCCGCCACCTTGAAATCCATGTCCCCCAGGTGATCCTCGTCGCCCAGAATGTCGCTGAGCACGACGAACCGGCCTTCCTCCCCGATCAACCCCATGGCGATCCCCGCCACCGGGGCCGCGATGGGCACCCCTCCATCCATCAAGGCCAGGGAGCCCCCGCAGACCGTGGCCATGGAGGAAGAGCCGTTGGATTCGGTGATCTCCGAGAGCAGCCGGATGGTGTAGGGAAAATCGGCCTCGGGCGGCAGAACGGCTTTCAGGGCGCGCCGGGCCAGCGTGCCATGGCCCACTTCGCGGCGTCCGGGGCCGCGCAGGGGCCGCACCTCGCCCACCGAATAGGGCGGAAAGTTGTAGTGCAGCAGAAACGGCTCATGGGTCACGCCGGAGAGGGATTCCACCAGCATGCGGTCCTGCTGGGTGCCCAGGGTCAGGGTGACCATGGCCTGGGTCTCGCCCCGGGTGAAGAGGGCCGAGCCATGGGTGGCGGGCAGCCAGCCCACTTCGCAGGAAATGGGGCGGACGTCCTCGGGCCCCCTGCCGTCCACCCGCTTGTTGTCCGCCAGCACCCGCCCCCGCACCAGCTCCGCCTCGATTTCCTCCAGCCGACTGAGAGCGGCCCTTCGATCCATGGCGGCCTTGTCCCCCCCCGAGTCCCCGGCGCCATTTTCCCCGGTTTCCGGCAGGCTTTTCAGAATGGCCTGCCTGGCCTCGCGCAAGGCGGCGTGGCGGGCCTGCTTTTCCTCCACCGCCAGGGCCTTGCCCAGTTCGGCGCGGGCCGTCTCCTCGATGGCGGCCAGGGCGGCAGGCGGTTGCGGCGGTTGGGGCGCCGGCGCCTTTTCCCGGCCCGCCTTGGCGCGCAGGGACTCCATCGCCTCCAGCAGGGGCGCGATTTGCTCCTGGGCGAAGGCGATTGCTTCGGGAATCTCCCCGTCGGGCACCTGGGCGGCCCCGCCCTCGAGCATCACTACCCCTTCGCTGCTGAGGGAGACGATCAGCTCAAGTTCCGCGTCGGGCAGGCGCCCCGGCTCCGGCAGGACGGTCAACGCTCCCCCGAAACGCGCCACCCGCAAAGCACCCACCGGCCCCCCCCAGGGAATCTCGGAGAGATGCAGCGCCGCCGCCGAGGCGATCAGGGCCAGCACCGGCGGGTCCGAGGCCGGATCGTGGCTGAGCACGGTGGAAATAATCTGGGTTTCCAGCCGGTATCCCTTGGGGAACAACGGCCGCAGGGAGCGGTCGCAGAGCCTGGAGGCCAGCACTTCGCGGTCGGTGGTGCGCCCCTCGCGGCGCAGGAAGCCGCCGGGAATGCGGCCCCCGGCGGACATCTGCTCGCGGTAATCCACCGTCAGGGGCAGGAAGTCCACCTCCCGCTTCGGGTTGGGATCGTAAACCGCCGTGGCCAGGATCACCGTGTTGCCTTCGCGCAGCAGCACCGCCCCGTGGGCCTGCCTGGCGATGCGCCCGGTTTCCAGTTCCAGCGTACGTTCTCCGATCCGCACAGAAACCCGTACCGCTTCCGTGTTCATGCCTTGCTCCCAGAAAAACCGCGTAGCTTTCCCGCAAAGATTCCCTTGGCTTGATAACCACAGTTGAGGACGGGATGCAATGGGGGAAAACAGAACGGCCCTGCCGGCCGTCTCGAGGCAACCTTCCACCGTGCCTCATTTTATTGCCTCCGGGGTCGAGCGGGGTTTTCGCCGAAGCAGTCAGGCACGGGGCCGGGCCACGATCAGCTTGATGATATCGTGAAAGAGGAAGCGTTTTTCCACCAACTCCAGGTTGGCCTGGCCGAGATACTGTTCGGTGTCGCGGTCAAAGGCCGCCCCATAGGCCCAGCGCACCCACGGCGACCAAAGCCGCATCATCAACCGCTTGAAGGGGTGTTCGGACAGGGCATATTCGAGGATGCGAATCGACCCTCCCGGTTTGCAGACGCGATGCATTTCCCGCAGGGCCGGAAGCTGTTGGGTGTCATCCAGAACGCAGAACAGAAAACTGGCAGTGATCGCATCGAATTCCCGGTCGGGAAAACGCGTGTGCAGGGCGTCCATTTCCAGCAACTCCACCGATGCCCCCAGCCGCTTCCGCCTTTTCTCGGCCCTGGCCAGCATGGCCGCGCTCAGGTCGATGCCGGTGACGCGCGCATCTGGAGGATAATAGGGAATATTGCGCCCGGTACCGACCCCCGCGTCCAGCATCCGGCCTCGCACCCCCTCGAACAAATGTCCCCGCAATCCCTTATACCTGCGGTTTTCGAAGGGGAGATCGAGCAGGTCGTAAAACCTGGCGATGCGCTGATATTTTCCGTGGATGGGACTGGTGTCCGGCGGGGTCATGGGTCGCGATGGTCCATGGGCCGGCCCTTGTCGCCGGACCTGACGGGGGAGATGGCGCCGGGGTCCCCGCCGGAAATCCCCGCAAGACGCTTCAGTTTCCCCCCCGTCACTTTACTTTTATACGCTTTTTATCCGGCCAAAACTTGATCAACCGCAATTTCTCCACCTGTAAATTCAGGATTCCATATTCGCCCGGCCCCACCGTCAGTTCACCGCACCCGAATCGCGGCTTTTCCGGCGGCTTGGCGGGAAAGGAACAACTGGAGGGCCTGGGG
>JACZSY010000016.1 GCA_022573975.1 SAR324 cluster bacterium
CTTTCCATAAGATATTGGAATAAAAGGGTTAAATACCTGTTTTTCCTATAAGAAAGTTTGTTGAAACTTTTCAAAGTTTCCCCCCGGAGGGCTGCCTGAGGCGCCCTCTCCCGCTTTTATCGAGTTGATCACAGGGCTTTATAAAGGGCGGCCGCCTTGCCGGGGTTGGATCGGCGCCCGTTGCCATGATATAGCTGAAACCGTGGATAAAATAGCGCCTCCAATTCCCGTTTCCGCTTCCAAATCCGCCGCCCAGCGGATGAAAATCGACACCTACTTCGGGTTTTTCGCCGAGGCGGTGATGCACGCCATCACCACCTCCCTGACCGATCTGACCGGTCAGGCGGTCAATCTGGACACGGTTCACCTTTCCAACACCAACACCATCAAGCTGCGCTTCAGCGACGTGGAAACGGTGATGCGCCCCGTGCTGGCGGCCAAGGTCGAGGTGGGGTTCCTCTTCGCTCTCAACGAGCGCGACATCCAGGCTCTGACCAAGCTGGCCGAGGGGCGGATGCCGTTTCACAAGATGATGGAGCAGGTGATCAGCACGGCCGCCGAGCCGTTCAATTTCATCACCAAGCGCCGCAACCGGCTGACCGGCCTGGAGGTGTCCCGCAACGTAACCGGTTTCACGGCCCATCACCTGGACGGGGAGGTCTCCTACACCATGGCCACGGGCACGTTTCTGGTGCGCAAGGGCCAGGGATTTTCCCTGCGCATCCTGGTGACCGCCGCGGGCCGCGACCTGATCGAAGACCGCACCATCCAGCCCAGCACCCAGCGCGCCCTTTTTTCCATCAATCAGGGCGCTTACATCTGCCGGCCGCAATGGGAGCCACCCCCTCCGCCGCCGGGACTGGATCGGGGCGCCTCCCTCTCCGAAGTGATGATGAACGCCTGGTTGCAAACCTTTTTCGGGCTCAACGACAACCCGATGGGAAACCGGCTGTTTCAGCAACCCGCCGGGCTGCGGTGCGCGCTGGGCGACGAGGAACCCTTGATCGCCATGGCGATCAAGGACGGGCCGCCCACGGTGGTGCGCATGCATCTCAACGGCCAGAAGGCCATGGAGCTGTTCGTGGTGCTGCCCGCCAAGGTTGCCTCCAATATGATGCAACTCAGCAAGTCGGGCGAAGAGCGGTTTCTGGGCGATATTTTCCGCGCCCTCTATGGAGAATCCGCCAAGCTGTGGTCGGAATTCGCCCAGACCCCGGCCCAATGGCAGTTGCAGGTGGTGCGCAAAATTCCCATCGACGCCATCGAGATGGTGACCAAGCGGCTGGAGGGGGGCGGGCTGATGGCGCGGCAGACCGCCCATCTGGACGAGGGGTTCCTGGAATGGATGCTGGCCGTGCCGCCCCATACCTGGCACTGGCTGATGCGGCTGACCGCCAAGGGAATGGCCCACCGTTCCGAAGGGTTGCCCAACCGTCAGGCCATCTTTCAGGCCACCGGGTGGGGAACCGGCCGGGTGCCCTGGCCCAGGATGTTCGGCTTCTTCTCCGACCCCGATCTGCAAAACCTGGTTCGGGCGCTGACCCAGGCCCGCATCGAAGCCCCCGGCCTGAAGGCCATCGGCGACACCCTGGACGCTCCTTTCCGGGAACGCTGGATCGAGGCCATGCCCATGGGGATGCGGGACCGTATCGCCGGCTATGAAATGGCCCAGGGGGAGGCCGGGCGCCGGCTCAAGGAGGTGGCGGAAGCCCTTGTGCCCCTCAACCGGGCGGGCAAGCTGCCCGGCACCCGCTTCCGGCTCTGGGTCTCGCTCTACACGGAGTTTCTTTTTTCCCGCCGCGATTTCCTGATCGACCAGCTGCTTCCTCTGCGACACATGATTTATGGGTTGGATCGCGCCTCGCTGAGCCGCCTGTTGTTCGACGCCAAGGGCGAAACCCTGTCCGATATGTTGAGTTGCGCCGAGTTCCCCGTGCTGGATCAGGTGCGCCGGGCCATCTCCCCCGGGTTCACCCTGCGGTTGTTCGATGAAATCGGACTGAAGCGGAAAAAGACCACCCCCTTCGCCGCCCAGGAGGCCCAACTGGACTTCTATCGCCTGGCCTTCCAGGGCGCCACCCGGGGGCGTTACATGGTGCGGGCCACGCCGTCGCAAAGGCTGCGCGAGTTGATCCGCCTGATCGACGAGGAGGATTGAGCGGACGGCCCCAAACCCGCCGTTTTTTTTCCGCCACGCAATCCGCCCCCCCTCAAGGCTCCGGATAGCCCATCTCGGTCAAGGTGCCGGCCTTTTCGCTCCAGGAACTGACCACGCGCACATGCAATGCGAGGTAGATCGGGATTCCCAGCAACCGCTCGATCTGCTTGCGGGCTTCGCTGCCGATGGATTTGAGCATTTTCCCCCCTTTGCCGATCAGGATTCCCTTCTGCGTGGCGCGTTCCACCACGATCACCGCATGGACGATCAGGCGGCCTTTTTTCTCCTCGATTTTTTCCACGCGCACGGCGGTTTTGTAGGGCACCTCCTGGCGGGTGCGGCGGAAGACCTCCTGGCGCACCAGTTCGGCCATCAGGCTGGCCTCGGATTGGTCCGTGATCTGATCCCGCTCGAAAAAAGGCGGGCCGGGTTGAAGCCGCGATTCGATCAGGCCCGCCAGGCGTTCCACGCCCCTTCCGGTGAGGGCGGAAATGGGAATCCATTCGGAAAAGGCCTCCATGGCTCCGAAGCGCCGCAGGGATTCCAGCACCGCCGCCTCCGGAACCCGGTCAATTTTGTTGAGCACCAGGAATTTGGGGGCGGCGGCCTTGAGCACCCGCTCCAGCACCCAGCCTTCTTCCTCCGCAGCGCCCACGCCGGCCTCGGCCACCATTACCACCAGGTCCGCGTCGTCCAGGGCTTGCAGGGCATAGCCGACCATGCGCCGGTTGAGGGGGGAAAACGCCTGATGGAGTCCGGGGGTGTCCACGAACACCACCTGGCACCCGTCGCCATGACGTACGCCCATGATCCGGTTGCGGGTGGTTTGCGGCTTGTTGGCGGTGATCGAAACGGGCTTGCCCACCAACCGGTTGAGCAGGGTGGACTTGCCCACGTTGGGGCGGCCCACCAGGCAGACGA
Organism: SAR324 cluster bacterium; assembly: GCA_022573975.1. Lineage (GTDB taxonomy): Bacteria > SAR324 > SAR324 > SAR324 > JACQKK01 > JACZSY01. The sequence goes on from JACZSY010000016.1 coordinate 3,080, forward strand.
TTCCCGATCGAAACTCCGGTTCCATGCGCGTATTGAGTTCGGGCGCCATCGCGGTTCAGGCGACATCGCCGTGGGTTGAATGTTGGCCGGATATTTCCCCCCCACTGGGTTCGCCGTCTTGCCTCCCCCTGGAACCACTGGGGTGGTTCACAGGGAAAAATCACATCCCGCCGTGCTCCGGGGTGGATCGAGCCTGGAAGGATGAACCCAGGCTTTGCCTCATACCAAATCCGCCACGGCTTCGGAAACCGATTTGTAGCGGTGGATTATGTGGCTCAACTTGACCTGATCGAAAACCATGTTGCTGAATTCCGTAAGGTTGACCAGCGCCAGCCGATGCGGTTGATCCTCCCAGGCAGAGGTGAACGAGCGGTGCAAATTGATCAACTCCCCGATCAACTGGGAATCGAAATTCAATCCCTCCACATCCAGAATCAATACCGGGGCGGCATCGAGAAAATCCCCGGCCCATTCGGCCAAGGGGGTGTCGCTGCCGGTATGATCTTCGAAATTGAGGATGGTATGGGATCCGGGTTTTCCAGTGTTCTTCATGATTCCTGCCAAAAAGGATTGGCCCCAGGAAATCCGGGCGGAGGGTGGACCAAGGGTCTTCGCCCGGTCTTATGCTTTTCCTGCCCCGATCATTGTTCCACAGAACTGGGAAAGGGAAAAATTCCGATTCACCGAAGGGCGGGCGCAAAAAGAATGACCTTGCCACAAGCCGCGAGGGATAAAACCTCCAGTTTCTTTTCGCCGCAAGCGGTGGGGAATGCACCCGTACAAAAAGATTCAAAACTCATATGCGCCCAAAAAGATCAAAGACGCAAGAGAGAAAAACCATGGGAAAAACAGCGCTGGCGCGGGCAGCGCCGCCCATGCGGAGGAGGGCGGGCAGGGCGGGCAGGGTTGTGCCGTCCACCCCGCCATTCCTTCGGTGTATTCCTGGCGGGACGAAAGGTTATTATTGGCCGGCGCCGTCCTCGCACTGGATTTTACCCCGATTCACTCCGATTCCCCTTTTCCAGAAAGCCCGGTTGCGGTAAGTTGACGGAAATTTATGGCGGAGTCCATGGAACCCTGCCCGGGTTTTCCATCTCTCCGGGCATTTCCATCTCTCCGGGCGTTTCCGAAACGACTTCCCATGGCCCACAGAATCAAGACCGTCTTTTTGGGCAGCCCCGCGGTCGCCATCGCCAGTCTGCGGGTGCTGGCCGGACATGCCGGGATCGATCTGACCGGCGTGGTCGCCCAGCCCGACCTTCCCGCCGGGAGGAGGCGCCGCTTGCGGGCGTGCCCGGTCAAGGAAGCCGCCCAAGCTCTCGGGCTGCCCGTGTTCACCCCGGCGCGCATTGGCGGCCCGGAAGCGATGGCGCAATTGCGGGATTGGGAGATTGAATTGGCGGTGGTCTGCGCCTATGGGCAGATCTTTCCCGAGCGGGTGCTGACCCTGCCCGCCCTGGGATGCTTCAACCTGCATTTTTCGCTGCTTCCCCGCTGGCGCGGGGCCAGCCCGGTGCAGGCGGCCATCCTGGCCGGCGATGTGGAAACCGGGGTCTCCCTGCAAAAGATGGCGCGCGAACTGGACGCGGGGGATATCGTGGCCGCCTCCGCCCCGCGCCCGATCCGCCCGGAAGATACCGCCGAGACCCTGGGCGCCGCCCTGGCGGAAGACGCCGCCCGGTTGCTGGACGGCGCCGTGCCCCTTTTGACCGGCGGACAGCCGCCTCTCGCTCCCCAGGACACAAGCCGGGCAACCTTTTGCCGGAGGATCAGGAAAAGCGACGGCGCGGCGGATTTCCTGGCCGAATCGGCGGAGGAGATCCAGCGAAAATGCCGCGCCTATACCCCCTGGCCGGCCTGTCATGCCTTTTTGGGCGGAAAGCGGCTGGTGCTGTTGGAGGTTCGTGTGGAAGCCCTTGAAAAATTGAACTGGGAGGACGGGAAGCGGCCGCCGCCGGGAGTGGTGGCGGGAGGCGGCCTGGTGGCGGCCCGGGAAGGCGTGCTGCGGTTGCTGCGGGTCAAACCGGAGGGGAAGAAGGCCATGGCATGGAAGGATTTCCAGCACGGGAACCCCGGCGCGGTGGGCGCCGCCCTGCTGGCCCGCCCTCCCTGAGCCTGCCGCATGATCTTGCCGATTTGCCCCCGGCGGCCAAGGGGCGATGTATCTTAACAACCCGGCCCCTTGGAACCCCGGCAACTTTGAAAAGTCGCACCAATTTTTTTTACGGACTTGATGTTTTTTTCCTGCCCCCCCAGCCAAAAGGTTTTTATCGAGCTTTTCAACAAGCTGGCCGGGGAGTGTTTGGAGTGAACTCCTCGACCGGTTTTTTCCGGATTGGATTTGATGGACAGTGCGGGGTGGGGAGGAAAAACGGCTATTCCTTGATCACCCGGCCGTGGTAGATCGAATAATAGCGGTATTTCCCGGGCATATGGCTGCTGACGCCGCCGACGATCACCGCGGTCACCAGGAAAGCCAGCGCGTTGCGGGGAGAGATCACCGCCGCGCCCAGCAGCAGGAATTTGACGATCACGGCCTGGCCTTTCAGTTGGAACAACCAAACGCTGGTGGCGTATAGTTCCAGCAGGGAGAAAACCAGGCCACTGAGGAAAGTGCTCCACAGGGCGAGAGGCTGCTCGGCCAGGGTCAGGCCATAGCCGCTGCCCCCCAGCAGGAAGCCCATGGAAAGGAGGTGCCAGGTGCGCAGGAAAATCCTCACCCACCGTTGGCCCTTGAAATCACGCATGGGCTTGGGAAAGAGAACCGATTTCAACATCGCCGGAGTCCGCTCGTGATCATCGATACAATTGCCCGGATGCGCCGCCGGGGCACCGGCAACGGTTATAACGCCTTTTGCCCGCCGATGAAAAGCAGGGGCGGTTTTTCCGGGCGCCCGCTCCACCGCCGGGCGCCGCGCCCTCCCCCTTTCACCCCCATGATCAACGGCGCCCGGCCATGAAACTCCATCTTTCCCTGATCTCCGAAGAAGGCGTGGAGCGCTCCCTGCGGCTTCCCCTGGCCGCCATGGAACGGCTGACCCAAACCATCGGGGCGCAAAGCGGGGAGGTGGCGGCGGAATTGTCCCTCAAGAACCACGACGGAAACGTGGAAATCACCGGATCGTTGCGCGCCACCCTGATGCCACCCTGCCAACGCTGCCTGGATCCGGTGCCCCTGGAACTGGACCAGCCGATGCGGGTGGCACTGTCCCCCGTGTCCAGCTACGACGACGCGCCCGAGGACGCCCAGTTGAGCGCCGGGGACCTGGAAGTGAGTTTCTACGAGGGCGAGGAGTTGGACCTGGCCGCCATCGTGGAAGAAGAGTTGCTGTTGCTGATTCCCGACCTGATCGTCGAGGAGGACGAGGAGCAACGGTGCCTGATCTGCGGCAAGCGGATGGAGGAACTGTTCGACCTCCAATCCGAACCGGGGCCGAATCACCCTTTCGCCAAAATGAAGGACCTGATCAAAAAGGATTGAAGGGAAGATTATATTGCTATCCCCACCTCCCTATTTTAAAATTATTTTTGTTATTTATTATTCTAATGATGACTCTGGAGGGAAATTGAGGCTTGAAACATTAATTTTAAATATTTTATATGTTTCAAGGATTTAACCACAATTCATTTTCTCATTTCATTCTATTATCGGTCGTAATGATTCTGAAAAGTCAACAATTCTTGATGCTTTAAATATATTTTTTGAGGGCAAAGTCACAAAAATTGATTCTGACGATGGTTGTAAATTTGGTGATAAGAAAAATGTGAGAATGGCTGGTATATTTTCAGACCTTCCTTCCGAGTTTATTGTTGACAGGTCAGCATCCGCTAAAATTATAGATGAATTCTTAAATGAATGACCCCGCAGCAAGGTGCGGGGTATCAACAATCGAAAATCCGGTTTCTTTCACGAAGCAAATTTCGGGGAATTCGTCCCCTGGTAGATTGAGTTGACGGAATCAATAGTATTGAAATAAAAAAAGAGAAAATATTCTTCATATTTTGTGAGATATTTACTTTTAAATCTTAGAGTTAAACCAAATTCACTCTCTGGCTGGCGTTATCCTCTTTCGATTTTTGTCATACATAGCAATCGTTTCTGCGCTTGAGTGGCCGGTCATTTTCATAATGTCTGAATCTTCAATATTCTGTTCTTTAAAATAGGTTGCGGTTGTTGTTCGGAGGACATGGGGGTATCAGTGAAGGGAAGTTCAGCTTTCTTTCCGGCCTTGATGAAATTATGGTCATTTTGGGAGGCATGAACAGGGTTTCCATTCTTTGTAATAAACACATGGCCGGTTCGATCATCACAGGGAAGTGTCCAGGAAACATCGGACATCAACACGGCGGCTAAACGGTAAAACGATGTCCATGAGAGAAGTAAAAAGCGGATTTATTCACTGAAATAACTGAATGCCCAAGAGAAGACTCGAACTTCCACGGTGTCTCCACCACATGAACCTGAATCATGCGCGTCTGCCAGTTCCGCCACTTGGGCCAGTTCAGCACTGTCCATCAATGTTAAAAACTAGCCCATTTCCTGTCAAGGGCAGCTTTCCCCCCACCGCGGCCCCATTGGGCCTTTTCAGCGGAGACCTTCGTCGAAACGGGAGATTGCCTGGTCAGCAGCAAAAAGGGGATTTTGCGCGGGCCGCCCAGGTTCCCTATACTGGCAAAACGATTTCGGAAGTGGTTGATATCGGGTGATCGCGCTAATTTGCAACGAATCGGCCCTTTTTTTCAATGGAAGAAAATTGTAGCATCCTCCTCTTTTTTCTTGAATGCAGGACAGGAAACCGGCCCCAGCCCCATGCAATCCGAATCAAATAATGCAAAATCAAAGTATCCGGACGCAACGTCTCAATCCGCCCGGCTCCATCGGCGCGCCCAGCAGGTGCTGCCGGGCGGCAACACGCGCACCACCGTCTTTCATGCCCCCTATCCCATCTACGCCAAGTCGGCCAATGGCTGCCGCATCACCGACATGGACGGCGTGGAGCGGCTGGATTTTCTCAACAATTATACCTCGTTGATTCATGGGCATCTCAACCCGGGGATCATGGAAGCGGTGCGGGGGCAACTGGCGCTGGGCACCTGCTTCGCCAACCCCACCGAGAGCGAAATCGCCTTGGCCGAGGTGCTGTGCCGAAGGACGCCGTCGTTCGAGCGGGTGCGCTTTTCCAATTCGGGTTCGGAGGCGGTGATGAACGCCATCAAGGCCGCGCGGGCCTATACCGGACGGCCCAAGATCGCCAAATGCGAAGGGGTCTATCACGGCAGCTACGACCCGGTGGAGGTCAGCCTGGATTCATCGCCCGAGAGCTGGGGAGACCACGCGCCCGCCCGTGTGGCCTACTCCGCCGGCACGCCGCAAAGCGTGCTCGACGACGTGGTGGTGATCCCTTTCAACGAGACCGATCTGGCAAACAGCATCCTGGAACCCGAGGCCGGGTCCCTGGCCGCGGTGATCGTGGACATCATGCCCAACCGGGCCGGGCTGATTCCCGCCCGCGCCGAATTCCTGAACATGCTGCGCGAATTCACCCGCCGGCACGGAATCGTGCTGATCTTCGACGAGGTGATCACCTTCCGCAACGGTCCCGGCGGGATGCAGGTGGAATGGGGCGTGGAGCCCGACCTGACCACGCTGGGAAAAATCATCGGCGGGGGTTTTCCGGTGGGCGCGGTCGCCGGAAGGGCGGAAGTGATGGAAGTCTTCAATCCCGGCAAGGGCAAGCCGCCCCTGCCCCATGGCGGCACCTTCAACGCCAACCCGGTCACCATGGTGGCCGGCCTGGCGGCGATGGAACAATATAGCGCCCCTGCCATCGCGCGGCTGGAGGAATTGGGCGAGCGGGCGAGGGAGGTATGCCGGAGCGCCTTCCGCTCGGCCGAGATGCCCGGCCAGGTGACGGGCCACGGTTCCCTGCTCAGATTGCATCTCACCGAATCCCCGTTGAAATCCTATCGGGACGCCCGGCACGGCGCGGCGGATCGACAACGCTTTTCCGTGCTGCACGCCAGCATGCTCAATCATGGGGTTTTCATGGCCCCCAGCGGTCTGATGGCGCTCTCCACCCCCATGGAAGAAGCGGATATTGACCGGATGGGCGAGGCATTGCTGCACAGCCTCAAGGAGTTGCGGCGGCATGATCGGGAAACGGACTGAAGGAGGCCTCCCCCCCGCGCCCCTTGACCCCGGCGCAATCGAACATGCGGGCGGGTGAGTCCATTATTATATTTGCAATTCCCCGCCAAAACCGGAAAGATGATTTGAAGGAAGCGTGTGAAAACCCGTTTCCCGCCAACCGCAAGAAGTTGTTTTACCCGGTTGCCCTACCTGCCGGGTTTAGTGGAATTCACTGACAATATTGTGGTGTCGAAAGGACGAGAAGTTCCAGAGTCCATATTGGCGGGGCCATCAGGGAAATGGCCGCCAAAATAATCCAACGCCACGCCCTGGTAAGATTTGGGGGGCTTGGCACACTTTGCAATGTTGGTAAAAAGCAATGGGTAAAAAGCAATGGAGGTAAAAAGCAATGGAGGTAAAAATGCTGCGAATTTTCCCGTTTTTGATGTTCCTTCCCCTGTACCTGCTTTTCACGGTGAGCACCACCCAGGCCATCGGCATATATGGAGACATTCCGGTTCAATTCAAGTTCACCAAGGACTGTTCGGGGGATTGCACAAAGTCACCCTCCGGCCTCAAGGTGGGCGTGGTGCTGCCATCCAATATCGGCTCGGCGTGGAAAGCTACTCGATACATGACGACGCCACCACGATCAAGTTCGAATTCCTGGATATTTCCTACCTGTTGCCGATTCCCATCGTGAACATCACCATCGGCATTGGGGGTGGCAAGGTAGACTTAAGCACAGGTAGTTACGGCAATTCGGGCAATGCCACCCAGTTTTGGGTTTCGGCCGGCTTCCCGATCATTCCCCTTTTCGATCTGCACGTGGGGTTTCACAAGGTGGATGCCTCGATTCACGACGACGCCCTGACCCTGGAATTCAATGGGAACATGATCTCTGTCGGCGCGATGTTCAATTTTTAAGCCGCAATTTCCTGTTCTGCTTCCCGCCAATCTTTTCCCTCCGCCTGACCACCCCTTCGGGGGCGGGGAGGGTGTGGGCTGCTTCGCCAGTCTGGCCTGATTCCATAAATCGATCCGGTTTTATCGCAGGCGTTCAAACCGGATGCTTTATGTTCACTCCAACCCCGTCGCCTCATGGCACAGCCGGCAAGACAGCGCTCCATCCCGTCCCTGGTATCGATCGCTCCGGAAGCGGCGCTCCAGGCCCTGTCGGAGGGACATACGGTGGTGACCGCGAACCGGCGGCTGGTGAGGATGCTGCGCGGCCAATACGACCGGGCGCAGGCCGCCGGCGGCGCGGAAGCCTGGGCCGGCGCGGACATTCTCTCCTGGGAGGACTGGAGCCGCCGCTGTTGGGAGGATGGAAACGACCTGGCGGCGCTGGCGGGGGACGCCGGAGAAGGCCCCAGAGAAGGTGCCGGAGAAGGCGCCGGAGAGAAAGCCGGCGATAGCCCCGGAAGCGCCGGGAGGTGCCTTTCCCCCGGCCAGGCCGAGCTGGTGTGGGAGGAAGTGATCGCAGCCAGCCCCCATGGCCGCTCCTTGCCCACCACCTCCGGAACCGCCTCGGAAGCCATGGCTGCCTGGGACTTGTTGCAAGCCTGGCGCCTTCCCATCCCCGTGGTTTCGCCGCGAGGGACACTGGAAAACCGGGCTTTTTCCCAGTGGGCGATGGAATACCAGCGTCTTTGCGCGGAGAGGGGGTGGATGGACGAGACCGCGATTCCGGAGCAACTGGCAGGGTTTTTCGCCTCGGGGCTTGTTTCGCCGCCAAACCGCCTCATTCTGGCCGGGTTCGACGATTTCACGCCCCGGCAGCAGCACCTGTTGGAAGCGCTTTCCACCCAGGGCGCCTCCCTGGAGGAAATAGTCTGGCCGGAACGGGCCGTGCATTCCGTCCGCCTGCCATTTCCCGACCAGGAAGGCGAGGTGTTGGGGGCGGCGCGCTGGGCAAAGACGCTGTTGGAGGCCAACCCGGAGCGGCGCATTGGCATCGTCGTTCCGGAACTGCCTCGGCTGCGTTCCCTCATCGCGCAAGTGTTCGAGGACCTCCTCGCCCCCGCCTCCGTGCTTCCCGGAACCTCGCGCCATGGCCTGCCCTTCAACATTTCCCTGGGTCTTCCGCTGTCGGATTATCCTCTGGTGGCGACGGCCCTGGGCCTGCTTTCCCTCTCTCCGGGGATGCAAGGCTGGGAAAAGGTGAACCTGCTGTTCCACACGCCCTTTCTCCCCGGATGGGAGGCCGAACGGGACGCGCGGGCCTCTCTTGAGTCGCGCCTGAGAAAGCGGGGTGGCGAAGGGGTGTCCCTGGCCACCGTCCAGGCTTTCTCCGATCCGCCAAAAGCCGCTCCGGGGCAGGAGCATCCCCCGGAACGCGCCAACCATGACAAGGGCGCACCATCTGGCCACGTTCATGCGCCCCTGCTGGGGTCGGCCCTGGGCCGTTGGCGTAAGCGCATCGGCGCCATTGAGCGGCGCCTGCCGCCCAGCGGATGGGCCGTGGCCTTCTCCTCGCTGCTGGAGGCGCTTGGATGGCCGGGGGATCGGCCCCTGGACAGCGCGGAATTCCAGACCCGGGAAAAATGGAACCGTCTGCTGGAAGCGTTGGCCCGCCTGGACCCGGCGGCCCGGCCCATGACTCACGGTGAGGCCCTTTCCCTGCTGGCCAGGATGGCGGCCTCGGAAATTTTCCAACCCGAAAGCCCGGATGCGCCCATCCAGGTGCTGGGGGTGTTGGAAGCCGCCGGGCTGGAATGCGATCATCTTTGGGTGATGGGGCTGCACGACGGGGCCTGGCCTCCCAACCCGCGGCCCAACGCCTTCCTTCCGGCCGCCTTGCAGCGCCGGCACGACATGCCCCATGCCTCGCCGGAGCATAACCTGGCGGCGGCCCGCATGGTGATGTCGCGCCTGGATGCGGCCTCGGCGGACAGGGTGGCCGGCTATCCGGCGATGGCCGAGGAGCGGGCCGTGGCGCCCAGCCCGTTGATCGCGCACTTTGCGGAATCGACCCTGGACGCGCTCGGGGTGAAGGAGGCGCCGCTCTACCTGGAACATCTTGCCGGCTTCGGCACCCTGGAGTCCTACAGCGATTTTCAGGCCCCCTCCCTGCCCCCCGGGATGTCCGTTTCGGGAGGCACCGCCCTCTTTGCCGAACAGGCCGCCTGCCCGTTCCGGGCCTTCGCCCGCTTCCGGCTCCATGCGGAATCGCCGGTGCTCCCCGAGGCCGGGATGACCCCCATGGAACGCGGCACCCTTGCGCACAAGGCCCTGGAACGGGCCTGGGGCCGAATCGCCTCCCACGCGGCGCTTTGCGCCCTCGATGCCGGGGAATTGCGCCAGCGCACCGAAGCGGCCGCCGGGGAAGCGCTGGCGGATTTCCTGGAGGGGCGCGCCGATCGGATGGGGGAAAGGGAAACCACCCTGGAACTGGAGCGGCTGTCGCGCCTGCTGATGGACTGGTTGGAATTGGAAAAGCAACGCCAGCCTTTTCAGGTGGAACAGCGGGAAGCCGAAATCGCTTTCGAGATCGGCGGCATTTCCGGCACCGGCCGCATCGACCGTATCGATCTGCTGGAGGACGGAAAACGGATCATCCTCGATTACAAGACCGGAGCGCTCAAATCCAACGCATGGATGGGGGATCGTCCCGACGAACCTCAATTGCCCTTGTATTGCGTTTCGGCCGATTTCGAGCTGGGGGGGGTGGCCTTTGCCGGCCTGAAACGCGGATCCATCGGCTTCATGGGGCTGGCCGAGGATGAAGCGCAGTTTCCCAAGGCCCGGCCCTTCGATCTGGCGGCCGACCCGGGCGGGGAGCCTTTTGGCTCCAAGGCCGCCCTGCTCAACCGCTGGAAACAGGTGCTGGAATCGCTGGGCCGGTCCTATCGAGGCGGCGATGCCCGGGCGATGCCCAAGAACATCGCAACCACCTGCCGCCATTGCCACCTGCCCACCTTGTGCAGGATCGCCGAACTCTCTCGGGAATATGGCCAGTTCGCCACGGAGAACACCGAGAACACCGAGAACACCGAGAACACCGAACACACCGAGCATACCGGGAACACCGGGGCGGGTGGCAGGGCGCGGGGAGGAGGGCAGGATGAATGAACCCCGTCTCAAACAACCCGGCATCCCCGCCGATGCCGATGTGCGGGAACGCGCGCTGGATCCCACCGGCTCGTTTATCGTTCAGGCGCCCGCCGGTTCGGGCAAAACCGAGCTGTTGACCCAGCGGCTGCTGGTGTTGCTGGCCCGTGCCGATGCTCCCGAGGACATCCTGGCCCTCACCTTCACCCGCAAGGCCGCGGGGGAAATGCGCCAGCGCCTGCTGGAAATCCTGCTCAAGGCGGCCGGCGCCTCCGGGCGGCAAGAGGGGCTTCCCACCGCCGGGAAGACCCAACCCGATGTATTTTCTGAAGCAGGCCACCCTGAAACCGCTCCCCATGAAGCCGCCTCGTTGGAACGCGCCAGGGCGGTGTTGGAGCGAAGCGCCGCTTTGGGGTGGAACCTGTTGGATAATCCAGGCCGGTTGCGGATCAACACCATCGACGCCTATTGCGCAGTGCTGACTTCACGGGCGCCGCTCCGCTCGGGATGGGGCGGCATGCCGGCCATCGCCGCGGACGCTCAGGCCTATTACCGGCAAGCGGCCCAAACCACCCTGGAGCACATCGAAGACGAAGGGCCGGCCGGCCAGGCCGCGGCCATCCTGTTGCGCCATCTGGACACCCAGTGGGGCCGGGCCGTGGAATTGTTGTGCACCCTGCTGGCCAGGCGCGATCAATGGATGCGGCATCTGCGCAGCGGCATGGAACCGCCCGCGTTCCGGGAAGTGCTGGAAAGCAGTTTGCGCGAACTGCTGACCGGCGGGCTGAACGCGGCGCGGTTGGCCATGGAGGAATATTCGCCCGGCCAAAAAGGGGGCGTCCTTCCGGAAATGCTGGCGCTTTTGCCCTATGCGGCGGAACAGGCAGCCGGCCTCGGCATCCAGGGAGGCGTGGCATCCCTGCGGGGCCTGTCGGCTTTGCCCCCGGCCACCCCGGAAGGCTGGCCCCAGTGGCGGGCACTGGCGGCTTGGTTGACCACGCAGAAAGGAACATGGCGCATCCGCCCCACCAAAAATGAGGGGTTTCCCGCAAAACAGGACGGGGGAGATCCAGCCATGAAGGCGCGCATGACCGCCTTGCTCGACGGCCTGCGGGAGAATCCCGGCCTGGCGGAATCGCTCCGCGCGGTGGATTTCCTGCCCCCGCCGGAATATACCGCCGCGCAATGGGAGGTGATGGAGGCGCTGCTGGTGTTGCTGCCCATCGCCGCCGGGCACCTGAGGGACGCCTTCGCCGCGGGGGGGGAAGCCGACTACGTCGAGGTGGCCCGGGCGGCCCTGCGGGTGTTGGAGGCGCCCGCGGATGAAAACCCCGCACCGGTGGAACTGGGGGGCGCGAGGCATCTCCTGGTGGACGAGTTTCAGGACACCTCGCATTCACAGTTTGAACTGTTGCAACATCTGGTGGAGGGCTGGCGGCCCGGCGACGGCAATACCTTGTTCCTGGTGGGAGACCCCATGCAGTCCATTTACCGGTTCCGGGAAGCCGACGTCGGCCTGTTTTTCCGGGTGCGGCGCCATGGGCTGGGCGCCGTCAGGCCGGTTCACCTCACGCTCCGGGTCAATTTCCGCTCCGGGTCGCCGCTGGTGGATTGGGTCAATGGCGCGTTTAAATCCATTCTGCCCCCCGGCGACGACCCGCTCACCGGGGCGGTGAGTTTCGTGGAATCCCAGGCCTTTCACGGAGATCTTCCGGGGTGCGAGGTGTTCATCCACCCCATCGTACAGGAAGACGGCGAAACCCGCGGGGACACGGATGCCGCCGAAGCCGCCCTGTTGGTGGAAATCGTCCGCTATGCGCTGCGCGGCGGAACCGGCGGCGTGGATGGCGGCGCGGATGGCGGCAATGAGGCGGAGGCCCCGAAAAATACCGTGGCGGTGCTGGTTCGCTCCAGGAGTCATCTCAGCGTGATCCTTCCGGCCTTGCGCGAGGCGGGGTTTGGATTCCGGGCGGTGGAAATCGAGGCCCTGGCCGGGAGGCCGGTGGTGCAGGATCTGCTCTCCCTGACCCGGGCCTTGCTCAATCCGATGGACCGGGTGGCTTGGTTGTCTTTGCTGCGGGCGCCCTGGTGCGGGCTGGAACTGGCGGACCTGATCCACATTGCCGGGGAGGCGCCCAGGGCGTCCCTCTGGTCCCGCCTCGGCGATGAACAGGTGATGGGCGCGCTTTCCGCCTCGGGGCGGCAGAGGCTGAAACGCCTCGGGGAGGTGATGGCCCACAGCCTTGGCGAAACCGGCCGGCGGCCCTTGCGGCGCTGGGTGGAGGGCGCCTGGCTGGCCCTGGGCGGACCGGCCTGTTACCCCAGGGCGGACCTCGCCAACGCACGGGCGTTTTTGCAGCTTTTGGACACCGTGGAAGCGGCCCGCCAGGGCATCGCGGCCGAGGTGCTGGAGGAATGGGTCGAAAAGCTCTTCGCCCTGCCGGACCCGGCGGCCGATGCGCGCCTCCAGGTGATGACCGTTCACCGGGCCAAGGGGCTGGAATTCGATACGGTGATCCTGCCGGGGCTCGGAAAAACGACCAAGGGCAGCGATAAGCCCCTCCTGCGCTGGATGGAGCGCCCCGCCAGCGGGAATGCGCCGGGGAGTTTGTTGCTGGCCCCCGTTCACCCCACGGGGGAGGACGACGATCCGATTTTCCGCTACCTCGGCATCTTGGAGCAGGAGCGGGAAGACCATGAAAAACGCCGCCTGCTCTACGTGGCCACCACCCGCGCGCGCAGGGCTCTCCATCTGATCGGACACACCGGCATCAAGGACGGCGCTCCCGCGGAGCCTCCCCCGTCCACCTTGCTCCACCCGCTCTGGAGCGAAATCGCGGCGGACTTCGAGGCCTTGTTGACGGTCCGCGATGGGAACACGGACCCCGCGGTGGATGCTGGCGGGCCGATGCCCGGCGCGGAACCTCCTCCGCCGCCCCCACCCGAACCGGTGCTTCACCGCCTGCCCCGGGAGTGGCAACCGCCGGCGCCCCCGCCGTCCCTGCGGGTCCATCCGGACGGCGCCGAGGAAAGCACGGGGGAAGGCGCCGAGGAAAGCGCCGAGCCTTCCGCGGCGCAGGGAATTGAATTCTCCTGGGCTGGAGAAACGGCCCGGCACGTGGGTACGGTGTCCCACCGCCTGCTGCGGGTGCTGGCCGATCGGGGGGCGGTGGCCGCAGGGGACCGTCAGGCCGTATTCTCGCGGGCGGCCATCCGCTCCTCCCTGGCGGCGCTGGGGGTGTTGTCCGGCGACCTGGAGCGGGCCGCCGGCCTGGTGGAGCGCGCGCTGGCCAATACCCTTGAGGACTCCCGAGGCGCCTGGATCCTCAAAGCGCACCGAGAGGCCCGCAGCGAACACCGCATCGCGGGAATCGTCGACGGCCGCCCGCGAAACTTCATCATCGACCGCACCTTCATCGACGAGGAGGGCACGCGCTGGATCATCGACTTCAAAACAGGAGGACACGAGGGTGGGGACAGGGAAGCCTTCCTGGAGCGCGAACAGGAACGCTACCGGGATCAACTGGAGGGATACGCCAGGCTGATGGGCAACATGGACCCGGACACGCCGATCCGCCTCGGGCTCTACTTTCCGCTGCTGGGCGGATGGCGGGAATGGCCGGCCTGATACGCGCCGTTCCGAACCGCATCGCCCGTAACCACTGCCCTGACGGTCAAGCCCCGCTTGTCAACGCCGCGGACCCGACCGTATAGTGATCCCGAGTCAGCCATTCCGGCGGCGGGCGGTCCCTTATCCTCCCGGAATCGCCAGGATGCCCTCCGCCCAGCCAAATGCGTCCATAGCTCAGTTGGATAGAGCACCAGCCTTCGAAGCTGGGTGTCGCAGGTTCGAGTCCTGCTGGACGCGCTGATATAACAAGGGAAATCGGTTTTCCGGGTTCCCTTTTTTTGGCGAAAAGTGGCGAAAGACCCAATTCGGGGTGTCAAAGTGGCGAAACACTGACGAAAGATTCCCCTATCCCCAGGACGTTGCCCTGCGGGGACCAGCCTAAAGCATAGACCAACCCAGGAAGTCCCCTAAACGAAAATCCAAGCCATTTCCCGGCCCCACGAATACCAGAAAAGGCAAGGTCCAGAAAGTCCGCCAGGGACGGCAGACAAAAGCCGAATCCACTCCCTTAGCCATTACCACGTCAATTTTATGGTACTCCCTCCGAATTGTGATAATACCTTCGTAATTCCTTCCGAAGCACCACAACGATCAACTCCAACAAAGGGGATGGTGATGAAGCACGTTACATTGTTCCTGGTTTTGTCTTTTTCCTTCTTCGGTTTTGCAAAGGCTAAAGAATGGAGCGACCCAACCACCAAAATGGTTTTTGTTTGGGTGCCCGGCGGGTCGTTCCCGATGGGCTGCCATGCTAAAGCTGGGAAATGCGGAAAGGATGAAAAGCCGGTGCGCACGGTGCGGTTGGATGGGTTCTGGATAGGGAAGCATGAAGTGACAGTGGGTCATTTCAAAATGTTCGCCAAAGATTCCGGCAACAAAACCCAAACCGGCACGGAGGGAGATTGTTGGGGGAAGCGAGGGAAGATACCTGGGTCAAGTTGGCGCAATCCAGGATTTCAACAAGGCCCGAATCATCCCGTTGCCTGTGTGTCCTGGGACGATGCAGACTCCTTTGCCATATGGCTTTCGGGAAAAACAGGAAAAAGTTTCAGCCTGCCGTCCGAAGCACAATGGGAATTCGCCTGCCGGGCCGGAGGGAAGCCGGTCACTTTTGGCACAGCCGATGGAAAGTGGGACAGCCAAGCCGGCAATGCCAGAGGAATTAAGGACGGGCACAACCGAACGGCACCGGTTGGAAGTTTCCCCCCAAACGGCTTGGGGCTTCATGATATGTCTGGCAACGTCTGGGAGTGGGTGAAGGACTTGAAATCCAGTTATGGAAATGTTGGTACCACCAATCCGATTTATGAGGATTCCGGCATTTTCCGTGTAATTCGTGGCGGCAGTTGGAACAGTCCATCGAGTCGTCTACGTTGTTCTTATCGGAGAGGGTTCCTTCGTTTCTCCAGTGACAACCACCGAGGATTTCGCCTCGTGAGGGTTAAGTAAGTTTTTCATTTATTTCCAGGGTCTGCCCGAAGACCCCGCCATTCCATCCCGCCGTTCCGCCCCCGCTTGCGTCCATGCTCCATGGAAAAATAATGGCGTTCAAAATACCCTGAAATCGGCATTTCCAACGGCGTCCAGGAATGGGCGAAATGGAACCTTTCCCTGGCGGAGGCCGTTACACAACGACATTCCCCGAGGATGAGGGTGAAGAGGTGCGCGCCAGTTGAAGCTGTGGTTTCAGGGCGGGCTGAAAATTTATTTTTTGGAATGGAACCTTTCCCGATATTGGTTCGTATCAATCATTACGTACGGATTTGGGCATTTACCGGGTTGAAAAGCGGAGCACCAGGACGCTTTCGCGTTTGAGAAATGGAATTTTTTTATCGACCCAATTTTGTTTTTCCGGCTCCGGTTTCAAATTATCCACTTGGCAAGGCTTTTGCTCAATGGAAGCCGCTGAAAAAACCGGAAGGTGAGAGAAAGAAAACTCAACCTCCGTTA
This sequence comes from SAR324 cluster bacterium, assembly GCA_022573975.1. Classification (GTDB taxonomy): domain Bacteria; phylum SAR324; class SAR324; order SAR324; family JACQKK01; genus JACZSY01. The sequence continues at coordinate 18,844 of JACZSY010000016.1, forward strand.
AATTCCGGCCAGACCGGTCAGAGTCATGAAGAGGCGGTGATGAGGCCAAGGTATTTTTTGGACGCCAAAATTCCGTTCCCGGCGATGTTTTCCATCCTTCAGAAGGTTCTGCCATGACCCCAGCCACAACCGATGGGACCCTGTTGCAAACTCTCCATTCGGAGTTTCAGCAAGTGAGCGAGGGTAATTTGGCCGTGTTGGGGGCGATGATCGCTAAAATCGACGAACAAGGACCCTCGGAAATTACGCCTCAATTGCAGGAAGCGCGGGGACGGATCGCAGATTTACTGATGTTGAGAGGTGAAGATTTTTTGGCGGCCCAGAATTCCCTGGGGGAGTTTTTAGGAAGCTCGCCACCCGAAACAGCACCGCCCGAAACAGCACCGCCCGAAACAACACAACCCGAAACAGCACCGCCGGAGCCGGCCCCGGCCGAATCCGTGGACGCCTCCTCCGCGGCGCCCGCGCACCAGCCAGAAAGCCTTTACGAAAAATTGGGAGGAGAACTCACCATCAAAACGGTGGTGGAAGCGTTCTATGATCGGCTGCTCTCCGATCCCCAGTTGGCGCCGGTGTTCCAGGGGGTGGACCTGAACCTGTTGAAACGCCACCAGGCGTTGTTCATTTCCCAGGCCTTGGGGGGGCCCAAGCAATATGACGGCCGGGAAATGCAGGAGGCCCATCGGGGTTTGGAAATCACCCCCGAGCAATTCGACCGCGTCGCCGGACATCTGAGGGATACCCTGGTTTCCCTTGATGTTTCCGCTGAGGACACGGAAACCATTCTCACGACCATCGGCTCACTGAAGGAACAGGTGGTTTCCGCCCCCGGCGGGCCTCCCTCCGAGGCCTCCGAGGCCTCCGTGGCGGGGGAAGAGGAGACGCCCCCCATCGGGGAAGAATCCGCCGCCAAAGCGGCCGAAGCCGCCGAGACCGCACCTCCCGAGGTGGAAGCGGAGCCGGAGGACGATTCTTTTGGCGATATCGAACCGGAGTTGTATGCCGAATTCGTCGACGATGCCATGACGCATCTGGAAACCATCGAGATCAATTTCCTCAACCTGGAAACCGACCCCGAAAACAAGAAAATTATCGACGACATATTTCGTCCTTTTCATACCATCAAGGGGGTCTCGGGTTTCCTCGGCCTCAAGGCCATCAGCGAAATTTGCCACGATACGGAAAACCTGCTGGATGAAGGGCGAAAGGGCGCCCTGGAAATCACCGGCCGGATCTCCGACCTGGTGTTGGAAATCGTGGATGTGCTCAAGATGATGCTGATGGTGGTCAAGGAGGAGCCGCAACCCCACAAGGCGATCAGGCGTTTCGCAACCGAGGCGAAGCGGCTGGGGAAAAGGCTGCAGGAGGTCCGATCGGGAGCGCCCGATGTACCCCAGACAGGGCTGGAGCAGCCTCCCCCAACCAAACCGTTGGGTGAACGACTGATGGACACAAACGTGATCACCCAGGAAAAGCTTGATGCCGCCGTGACCAGTCAGAAGGAAAAGGGCGGACAACTTGGTGAAATATTAATGAAGGAGCAGGACGTGAAAGCGGTGGACATCGCCCATGCCCTCCGCGATCAACAAAAGACAGGAAAGGAAGAACAAATGGAGGTTCCCCCTGGAGGGCCCGCCGGGGGTCCCCCGGCATCCGATTCGATCCGGGTGCGGGTGCGGCTGCTGGATCAGCTGATGGGCCTGGCGGGGGAACTGGTTTTGGGCAGAAACCAGTTGCTGCAAAAACTGGAGGGGATTTCCGATGAGGTGCACGGGCTCAATTCCCTGCTGCACACAATGGACCGCATCACCAGCGAGGTGCAGGAAGCGGTGATGCAAACCCGCATGCAGCCCCTTTCCGCTTTGTTTTCCCGTTTTCACCGGGTGGTTCGCGACCTGGCCCGCTCTCTGAACAAAAAAATAAATCTTTCCATCGAAGGCGAATCGGTCGAACTGGATAAAACCTTGATCGAGGCCCTGACGGATCCCCTGACGCATCTGGTGCGAAACAGCGCGGACCATGGTATCGAGACGCCCGAAGTCCGGGCGGCCGCGGGAAAAGATCCCATGGGGCACCTGTTGATCTCCGCCTATCACGAAGGCGGCCGGGTCTACGTCAAAATCAAGGACGACGGCGCCGGAATCGACCCTGAAATCATCAAGGCCAAGGCCGTTGAGAAAGGAATGATTACCCCTGAAAAGGCCTCCCAGATGACCGACCGGGAAGCCATGCGGCTCTTGTTCATGGCCGGATTTTCCACCGTGGAAAAGGTGACCGGCGTGTCCGGCCGGGGGGTAGGGATGGACGTTGTGATTTCGAGCATCCAAAGCGTGGGGGGTACCGTGGAAATCGAAAGTGAGGTGGGAAAAGGCACCACGATTCTGTTGGCCCTGCCGCTGACCCTGGCCATCGTGCCGGCCCTGATCGTCAGCGCGGGGGGACAACGCTTCGCCATCCCCCAAACCAACCTGCTGGAACTGGTTTACCTTGAAGGAGAAGCCGCCAAAGACGCCATCCTGGAGGTGCGGGGAGCGGAAATTTACCGCCTGCGCGGGGAAATGCTGCCCCTGGTGCGATTGAACCACGTGCTCCAATTGGGCGGCGAGGAAAATTCGCCGGATGAAAAGGTTGCGGAAAACGTGTCCATCGTGGTCATGGCGGCCGGCACACAGCAGTTCGGCCTGATCGTGGAGCGCGTATTCGACACCGAGGAAATCGTCGTCCAACCCCTGGGCAACCTGCTCAAGGACGTGGGAGTTTTCGCGGGCGCCACCTTGATGGGCGATGGACAACCGGCCCTGATCCTGGACATCACCGGCCTGATGAAAACCGCCGAATTGACGGTGTCCGACGATGCGCCTGGCGCGGGGATGGGGGAAGAGTCCGAAGCGGCCAAGGCGGCCAGAGCCCAGGAGGAAACCCAGACGTTGCTGGTGTTCAACATCAATCCGGCCGAGCAAATGGCGGTTCCTCTCACCCTCATTTCCCGGTTGGAGACCGTAAATGTGAAAGACATCCGCAGTTCCATTCATGGCGATGTGATTCCCTACCGGGACCGGCTGCTGCCGCTGATCTACCTCGAGAAACACACCAATATTTCCCCACCGCCCCCAGAGAGGGAAACCGTCAAAATTCTGGTGTTTGAAATCGAAAATCCAGTGGGGCTGGTGGTCACGGAAATCATCGACTCCCTGGAAGTCGCCGTCAAGCTGGATGAGTCCAACATCACTCCCCAAGGATTTTCGGGTTTGGCGATGGTCAATAACCGGCCCACCGCCTTCGTGGATATATATCAAGTCATCGAAAAGGCCTTTCCGGACTGGTTCCAACAGGATCAAAAACAGCGCGATTCACTGAAAAACAAAGACCAGATCTCGATCTTGTTGGTCGAGGATTCCTCTTTTTACAGGAACATGGAAAAATCCTACCTGAGCCAAGAGGGATTCAAGGTGCTGGAAGCGGAAAACGGAAAAGAGGCGCTGGATATTCTCAGAAAAGAATCGGTGGACCTGGTGGTGACGGATATTGAAATGCCGGAAATGAACGGGTTCCAACTGACCGAGGAAATTCGCCGGGACGAAAATTTGCGCCATCTTCCGGTGATCGCGGTGACTTCACTGTCCAAGGACAAGGAGCGCCAGCAGGGCATGGACGCGGGGCTGGACTCCTATTTGATCAAGCTGCAACGGGGGGCGTTGTTGAAAGAGGTTCACAGGCTGCTCGCCGAACGCCGCGCCATGGCTTGAAAAGGCCGGTAAATCTGAGCGCGCCGGGAGAGCAAGGCGCCTGCTGGCTCTTCCCCGGTAAAAAAAGGACAAATGTTTTCAATCAGGGAACACAACGTTTCTTGAGACGTTACATAAAGAACAAAATAGTTGTTAAATGCCCGGAGCGCGACATCGAACCGGGTGGCTTTGATCATAGGTGACCGCGCCATGCAGACGTCAACCCTGGAAGATTATCAAAATGCGACTTTAAGCGGGAGCATGTTGCAATTCGCCTCCTTTAAGCTCAATTCCGAATTTTTCGGCATCAACATTCTTCAAGTGCAGGAAATTCAGTTGCCCAAACCGGTCACCGCGGTGCCCAGGGCGGCCTCCCACATCAAGGGATTGATCAGCCTCCGTGGACAAATCGTCACACTGGTGGACTTGCGCCGGCGGTTGAGAATGGACGAAAGTCAGCCGATTGAAAACCCGTATCACATCGTCGTCCAGACGCCTTCGAACATGGCCTGCCTGGAAGTGGGGGAAATTGGGGACGTCATAACCGTTCCCATCGATGAATTCCGCCCGCCTCCCGAATCGGTTCATGCAGTGGATCGAAAATTCCTTGAGGGTGTGTATTCGATGCCGTCCGGAATCTTGACCGTATTAAAAATATCCGAGGTGCTCGAAGCCATTTGATGGCATTGGTGGCCCCGGCCATTCACTAGCCCTGCACGCAGAAAAAAACCAATTGGAGGTTAACATGACCAGCATGACCGCAGACACAGCCCAAAACACCGGTGAAATCGAACGCCTCACCGCGGTTCTGGAGAACCTGGGCACCAACGTTCTTTTGGCCGATACGGACCGCACCCTGATTTATATGAACCGCCGTTCCAAGGAAACCCTTGCCGGGCTGAAGGATGTGATCAGCGAGGAAATGGGCCTGTCCGTGGATGAGTTTATCGGTGGATCGATCGACCGGTTTCATGGCGGAGAAACCAACCGGATCGCGAAGTTTTTATCCGATCCGTCCAATTTGCCCCACCGGGCCGAAATTCCCCTGGGAGACAAAGTGCTGGATTTGGACGTGAACGCGGTGCTCTCCACCAGCGGGGAGTTTATCGGCATCGTGGTGAACTGGGAGGAAATCTCCGAAAAGAAAGCCTTCCAAAACACGGCATCGCGCATGGAGGGCATGCTGGAAAACGCCCCCATCAACGTGATGATGGCCGACACCGACCTCAAGTTGACCTATTTGAACCCGAAGTCCCGGGAAACCCTGAAAACATTGGAGCAATATCTGCCGGTCACCGTGGATAAAATGCTTGGCGGGAGCATTGATGTTTTTCATAAGGACCCCAGCTACCAGCGGGGCATCCTGGCCAACCCGGCCAACCTGCCGCGCCAGGCATTGATTCAGGTGGGTCCGGAAACCCTGGACTTGCTGGTATCGGCCACCAAGGACGCCCAGGGCAATTACACCGGCCCGATGGTGACCTGGGGTATCGTTACCGAGAAACTACGAGTCGAAAATGAGATGACCCGGGTCACCAACATGATGGAGAATTCCCCGGTCAACGTGATGATGGGCAACCTGGATCATGAGCTGATCTATCTCAACCCGAAATCCCTGGAGACGCTGAAAACCATCGAGACCTACCTGCCCTGCAAGGTGGAGGAGATGATCGGACGTTCCATCGATATCTATCACAAGGATCCCAGCTATCAGCGGGGCATCCTGAACGACCCAAAAAACCTGCCGCGCCAGGCGATGATTCAGGTGGGGCCGGAAACATTGGACCTGCTGGTGACGGCGATCGAGGACAAGGACGGCATTTATATTGGCCCGATGGTGACTTGGTCCGTGGTGACCGAGAAGCTGCGGATCGAAAATGAAATGACCCGCGTCACCAACATGATGGAGAACTCCCCGGTCAACGTGATGATGGCCAACCGGGATCATGAGATAACCTATCTCAATCCGAAATCCCTGGAGACGCTGAAAACCCTCGAGGCCTATCTGCCCTGCAAGGCCGAAGAATTGGTCGGGCGATCCATCGACATCCTGCACAAGGATCCCAGCTATCAGCGGGGCATCCTGGACAATCCGGCCAACCTGCCGCGCCAGGCGCTGATTCAGGTGGGGCCGGAAACCCTCGATCTGCTGGTGTCGGCGATCGAGGACAAGGAAGGCCAATACATCGGCCCGATGGTGACTTGGTCCGTGGTGACCGAGAAAATGCGGCTGGAGAATGATTCGGCAAGAATCTCCAACATGGTGGAATCGGCCAACCTGAACATCATGATGGCCGGGCGGGACCTGAAAATGATCTACATGAACAAGGCCTCGAGTGACACCCTAAAGCTATTGCAGCAATATCTGCCGGCGCCCGTGGATCAACTGATCGGCCAGAGCATCGATATTTTCCACAAGAACCCCAGCTACCAGCAAAACCTGCTGGGCGATCCGGCCAATATGCCCCACCGGGCTGAAATTCAGGTCGGCCCGGAATGGCTGGACCTGAACGTGGTGGCCATCACGGACAAATCCGGCGAATACATCGGGCCCATGGTCAGCTGGTCGATCATCACCCAGGATAAGGCCAACACCGAGCGGGACGAGCAGGTGCAAAGCCAGGTGATGGAAATCGCCGGAGAACTGACACAATCCTCCGAAGACATGGTGGGCTTGGCCGAAACGATGGCCTCCAACGCCGAAGAAAACTCGGCCCAGGCCAGCAACGTATCCACCGCGGCGGAGCAGGTGAGCAGCAACGTTTCATCGGTGGCCACGGCAGTGGAACAAATGTCCGCCACCATCAAGGAAATCGCCAAAACGGTGCTGCAATCCAGCAACGTCACCCAGTCGGCGGTGGAACGCTCCAAAATGGCCGGCGAGGTGATCGGGCAACTCAGCGAAAGCTCCAAGGAGATCGGCAAGATCACCAACGTGATCACCTCCATCGCCCAGCAGACCAATATCCTCGCCCTCAACGCCACCATCGAGGCGGCGCGGGCCGGCGAGGCGGGCAAGGGCTTCGCGGTGGTGGCCAACGAGGTGAAGGAGTTGGCCAAGGAAACCTCCAAGGCCACCGACGAGATTTCCTCCAAGATCGATAGCATTCAAAAGAACGCAATCGAGGTGGTTAGCGCGGTGGAGGAAATCAACAAAATCATGACCGAGGTGGATACGCTGTCCACCACGGTGTCCAGCGCCGTGGAAGAGCAGGCGGTCACCACCAGCGAGATCACCCGCTCCATGACCGAAACCACCAGCGGCGTCAACGAGATCGTCCAAAACATCGGCGGTGTCGCGCAGGCAGCCAATGAAAACAGCCAGAAGTCCGTGGAAACCAAAGAGGCCGCGGGCGGGCTGGGCAAGCTGGCCGATAGGCTCAACGGCCTGGTGAAAATGTTCGAGCGCAAGGAATAATATCGCGGCCGCCTCCGGGCGGCGGGCGAGAAATTTCCCTCAGCTTCGGGGGCGCCGCTCCGGCAACGGTGAGGCGCCCTCGGTTTTTTTTGCTATTTTTTTTTGCTATATTTTTGCTTGCTACGTTTTTGCTTGCTATCTTTTTTTTAATACAAAATTGGGGTTTAATTCCCCGCCCCTTGGGGCGAAAAAAGGAAACCTATTCCCCAGCTGATACCCCGCCCCTTGGGGCGGGGTCATTCATTGCCACACCACCCCCAACCTGTGTTCACTTCGGCCACACATGCCCAAGCTCCCCACATCCACCGGAAGGCGCGGTTTGAATTTGCTCAAACTGGGCGCCTCGGCCATTCGGCTGGCCCGCACCGACAAACCCAAGGTGGCCGAGGCCTCGCGCCGTTTTCTGGCCGCCAGCATGGGCCAGCTCAAGGGGCTGCCCCAGAAGTTCGGCCAGATTCTCTCCATGAACCAGTCTCCCGAGGCCGAGGCTTTCGAGGCTCTGACCGAATCCAGCGAGCCCCTGGATCTGGAGGTGATCGAACAGGTGCTGACCCATGAATGGAAACGCCCCTGGCGGGAGGTGTTGTCCCACATCGAACCGGTGGGCCGGGCGGCCTCCCTGGGCCAGGTGCACCGCGCCACCTTGGCTGAAAGCGGAGAGGAGGTGGCCGTCAAGGTGCAGTACCCCGGCATCGCCAAAGCCGTGGAAGCCGACCTGAAATTGTTGGGCTGGCTTTCCATACCGCTGGGCGGATTCGGCCGCCAGTTCAACCTGGAAGGGTATCAGGAGGAGTTGCTGAGGGATCTGGAGGAAGAACTGGATTACATCAAAGAGGCCGAAAACCAGCACCAGTATCACTTTCTCGCACAATACCAGCCCAACTTGGTGGTGCCTCCCATCCATGGGAAACTGACCACACCCCGCGTGCTGGTCAGCGGATGGGCCGAGGGAGAAACCCTCGAGCAGGTGGCTGACAACTGGAGCCAAAAAGACCGCGACCAGGCGGGAAGGGTATTCCTGGAACACGTGCTGGGATTCTTCCGGCAGGGCTTCATCCACGCCGACCTGCACCCGGGAAATTTCCGCTTCCGCAAAACCGCGTCGGGGGAGGTGCGGCTGCTGCTCTACGATTTCGGCTGTATCTTCCGCGCGGATTTGGATACCAGGCTGGCGCTGTTGCGATTGATCCGCATCACGGGCGAAAACCTGGACGACGACCCCTATCCCCTCTTTCTCAAACTGGGGTTCGATCCGGCCTATCTGGAACCCATCGCCGGCCGGTTGCCCGCCCTGTGCCGTGTGTTGTTCGAACCTTTTTTCATGGCCGGGCACTATTCCACCAGCCGGTGGGAGTTGGGCCCCCGGGTCTCGGACGTGCTGGGGGATCACCGTTGGAACTTCCGCGTGGCCGGGCCGCCGAAGTTGATCTTTCTGATGCGCATGTTTCATGGCTTGCTCCACGCCATGAGCACCCTGGGCGCGGCGGTCAACTGGAAGCACCTGACCGCTCCCATCCTGGAGCAGTTCGCCAGCGAAATGGAGCAACTCGAGCTGGACGAAACCGCCGATCCGGGGCGGAGTTTCGCCAACGTGGCCAATCACCTTCACATTCTTGTCAAGCGGGATGGAAAAACCCGGGTGCGGCTGACCTCGCCGATGCACGTCATCGACAATTTGCACGAGATGATGGATGAGGAGTTGCAAAAACAATTGGCCGCGCAAAATATCGATCTGAACCAGATCGCCTCCCGGGTGCGCCGGAACGGGTATCGCCCACAGCAGGTGTTCCACCTAAAAACGGAGAGCGGCGGGGAAGAAAAGGAAGTACTGGTGTGGCTGGAGTAGTTTTATTTGGGGGGGTGAAATGAAGGGAACCAGGGGGTTCGGCAGATGTTTCCCCACCCGGAATCCCATGGTGGGACCCGGACGCCGGTGCTGCGCCGGTTACCCCTCGACGACTTTCATCGGCAGTTCCCGGCGCACCTGTTCCAGGTACTCCAGGTCGATCTCGGCGAAGATGAGGCCGGGCTTTTCGGGGGCCAGGGTGGTGACGGCGCCCCAGGGGTCGACCATGGCGGTGTGCCCCCAGGAGCGAAACTTGGCATTGTGCTGGCCCACCTGCGCGGGGGCGGCCAGATAGACCTGGGATTCCAAGGCCCGGGCGCGCAGCAGGATCTCCCAATGGGCCGCGCCGGTGGGGTGCGTGAAGTTGGAAGGGGCGAACACGATCTGCGCGCCCTTGCGCCGCAGGTGTTGATACAGATCGGGAAAGCGCAGGTCGAAGCAGATGGTCAGTCCCACCCTGCCGATGGGCGTGTCCACCACTGGCGGCAGGGCGTCGCCAGGTTCGATGGAATCGCTTTCCTTGATCGTCAGGTTCGGCAGTTCTACGTCGAACAGCTTGAGTTTGCGGTAGGTGGCCAGGATTTCGCCCGCGCCGCCGATCAACACCGAGGTGTTGTGGACTTTGGTGTTTTGACCGTCGTCCTCGCGGCCGGGTATCCGTTCATGGATGCTCCCCAGCAAAATCATCATGCCATGCCCGCGGGCGGCATCGCGGAAGCGGCTCACCAGCGGACCGTCCACTTCGGTGGCGTGTTCCAGCTTTCCCCGGTGCCCCCCCAGATACAGGAAAACCTCCGGGAAGGCCACCATGTTAGCCCCGCCCGCGGCTGCCTGATCGATCAACGCAAAGGCCTCCGCCAGGTTGGCCTCGAAGTCGCTGGTGGAGGTCATCTGGGCCAGGGCGATTCGCGATTTGGGCATGGGGCCGCTCATGGGGTTCCCGCCGCCGTGGATTGGGTTTCCACCGGCACCTTGGCCCGGATTCGTTCCAGGTTGGCCGGGGTGGAGGTAATGGTGAGATGAATTCCGTCCTCCTCATAGCGCACCTCGTCCACCCGGCTCCATTGGTAGACCTTGTCCAGTTCCCCATAATCCCGGTATTCCAGCAGCAGCGGCGTGGTGACCATGGACAGTTCGAAGAAAGCCACGATCCGTTCCTTGACCGGGGCGCAATCTTCCGTAAGGGCGGAGATGAAAAGCGCTTCGGGAAATTGACGCTTGGCCATCAAGAGGCGCACCCGATCGTCGACCCGGTCCACCTGGTTGAACACCACCAGCCGGGGCACCGAATCGGCTCCGATTTCCCGTAGCACCTGCTCCGTGGTCTCGATGTGGCCCCGCCAGTTCTCATGGCCCAGGTCCACCAGCATCAACAAGAGGTCCGCGTCTCGCGCCACTTCCAGGGTGGAACGGAAGGACGCCACCAATTCGTGGGGCAGACGCTTGATGAAACCGACGGTGTCGGAGAGCAGGATGCGCGGGCGGTTGTCTTCGACCAGCACACGGGTGGTGGAGTCCAAGGTGGCGAACAGCCTGTTTTCCGCGGCGAGCCGGGTATCGGTGAGCCGGTTCATCAGGGTGGACTTGCCGGCGTTGGTGTACCCCACCAGGCTCACCCGAAAGCAGTTGGCGCGCCGGCTTTTCTGTGTGGTGCGCTCACGGCTCAACTGGCGCAGGTCGCCCTTCAGTTTGGCGATGCGGTTGCGGATCAGGGTGCGGTCGATGTTGACCTGCTTTTCCCCCATGCCCTTGGTGCCGGCGATTCCGCCCCGTTCCCGGTCCAGGTGCGCCCAGAGGCCCACCAACCGGGGCAGCATGTACTCCAACTGGGCCAGTTCCACCTGCAAGCGGGCTTCCCGGGTGCGGGCGTTGCGCCCGAAAATGGACAGGATCAGCTGGGTGCGGTCCAGCACCATCACCTTGAGCTTTTTTTCCAGGTTCTGGCCCTGTCCCGGGGAAAGGTTGCCATCGAAAATGGCCACCCCGGCCTCCGCCGCCGCGATTTCCTCCTGGATTTCAACCAGCTTTCCCGAACCGAAAACGGTGCCCGGGTGCATATGCCCCCGTTGCTGAACAAGCTGCCCGGCGCAGGTGTATCCGACACTGACGGCCAGATCGGCCAACTCCTCCAGCGTCTCCGATTGCTGCGCATCGGAGTGATCGGGGGCTTGCAGTGCGAGCAGGAATGCCCGTTCGGGGGACGCGGCGCCGCCTTTCAAAGATCCGCCTCTCAAAGGGTTGCCTCTCAAACGTCTCCTCTGGGGTTATAAATATATGAATGGATCGGTTTTCCTTGAAACCAACATAGGCCGCCCGCCCGATTGCGTCAAGATGACCGCCGCCCTGGAACAGGTCTATCGCAAGGCCGGCGAGGGCTTTTCCCCCGGTGCGATCCGGGCGGTTTCGGGTATTGCGGAGAAGCCTCAACCCCCGGTCCCCCTTCTCCACGG
>JACZSY010000208.1 GCA_022573975.1 SAR324 cluster bacterium
AGGACTTTTGACCGGTTAATCATTGAAATATTTTCCAATACGCCCTTTTTAGCGGAGTTGAGGGAATAGGCATTAAACAAAATGAAGGAGCTGGCCGCGAACAGCGAGGGAGCAAAACTCCGGTTTCTTTACAGTTTTCTTTTTTTGCCGCGAGCGGCGGGGAATGAACTTCGGAGCCAAGGGATGGCGCACGGACGGAAAATATGAAACCGTGAATGAAATGGGGGTCCCCCGGAAAAAGGCCTATCATCCTTTAACGTGCAATACAGTGCGGCAAACCAATTTCACCTGCATCTCCGCTTCCATTTTTCGAAAATATGAAAGGACCTTTCCCATGACCCGCCGAAAAGAACTGCTGTTCCTGTTACCCTTCCCCGCCTCCTTGCTGGCGGCGATGGTATTGGCCTTGGTTTTGTCCCTTCCGGCGGCGGCCCAGCAGCTTTCCGATGGAGTATACGCGCGCTTCGACACGGTCAAAGGGGTGATTCTGGTGCGGCTGTTCCACAAGCGGGCGCCGTTGACCGTGGGGAATTTCGTGGCCCTGGCCGAAGCCAAGCAAAAATGGCGCGATCCCAAGGACGGCAAGATCAAGCGCACCCGTTTTTACGACGGCCTGATTTTTCACCGGGTAATCCCCAATTTCATGATCCAGGGTGGCGATCCCCTGGGAACCGGCATGGGCGGGCCGGGGTATTACGTGCTGGACGAGTTCGACCCGGGCCTGCGTCATGACAAACCCGGCGTGCTTTCCATGGCCAATGCCGGACCCAACACCAACGGCAGCCAGTTCTTCATCATTCACAAACCCACCCCTTGGCTGGACGGCAAGCATTCGGTGTTCGGCCAGGCGTTGCCAGGCAAGCAGGGAATGGACGTGGTCAACCGCATCCGCAAGGGCGACCGTCTGCGCACGGTGCGCATCCTCCGCATCGGCCGCGAGGCCAAGGCCTTCGACCCGATCCAGGCCATGCGGAAAAAACTGCTGCGCATGACGAGGCAGAGGGGAAAATAGACGCCGGCAGACCCCAACCCATCGATATAACGCATGATCCCCTTTTCCCCAGCGGCGCTGTCCATTGTCGTCCCGGCCTTCAACGAGGCCGGGGTGGTGGCCGGCGCCTTGCGGCGGGTGGCCAGCCAGGCCCCCCAGGCCGAGCGGATCGTGGTGGACGGTGGTTCCAGCGACGGCACCGTGGAGCTTGCCCGGCCACTGGCCAAAGTGATCCAGTCCGCCAGGGGACGGGCCGTCCAGTTGAATCTGGGAGCCAGGGAGAGCCGGGGGGATTGGCTGCTCTTCCTCCACGCGGACACGGCGCTGCCCGACGGGTTCCTGGACGAGATGGCCAGGGCCGCCGGGCGGGGTTTCGAGGCGGGGGCCTTCCGGCTGCGCATCGCGGGGCGGCACCGGCTGTTGCCCCTGCTGGCCTGGGGGGCGAACCAGCGCACCCGCTGGCGGGGCATCGCCCTGGGGGATCAGGCGCTGTTCTGCACCCGCCGCCTCTTCATCGGACAGGGGGGCTTCCCGCCCGTTTCGATACTGGAGGATTACCTGTTCACCCTGGGCCTCAAACAGGCGGGGATTCCGCTTTACCTGGCCCGCTCCGCCGTGACCACCTCCGGACGGCGTTGGGACCAAGGGGGATTCTGGCGCACCTGGTGGCAATTCCGGATGATATATTGGCGCTTCCGCCAGGGCGGGGAGCTGTCCCGCTCCGGCGATCGGGCCGGCGGGGGATATGAGGACGTGCGGTGAGCCGGGCGGATGGCAAGCCTCCGGCGCACCGCCCGCCCGCGCCCGGCAGCCCCGGCCATCTTCCGTGGCGTTGATCCTGTTCAGCCGCGCCCCGGTGGCCGGAAAGACCAAGACCCGCCTCATCCCGGCCCTTGGCCCGGAGGGCGCCAGGGACTTTCACGCGGCCTGCCTCAACGACCTGATCGCGGAGGCCAAAGCCTGGAAAACCGCGAAAGCCTGGAAAACCGCGCAAGCCTGGAAGGCCACGCGAAGGACCATGGGCGAAGAGGCGGCCGTGCATCTGTTCATCACGCCACCGGGGGCGCAGGCCGCTTTCCACCAGGCCGGGGTAAACTGGCCCGGCGATTTCTCCCTCCACGGCCAGCGGGGCGAATCCCTGGGAGCGCGCATGGCCGATGCCTTTACGAGGGTTCAGCGGGGGAAGCACGGCCCCCGCCGGGTTTTGCTGGTGGGCACGGACCTGCCCCTGCTCACCGCCGCGCATCTGGACGCCGCCACCGATGCTCTGGCCGAAACCGGCACGCCCGCCGGGGCAGATGTGGTGTTCGGCCCCTCCGCGGATGGCGGATACTACCTGGTGGCTCTCAAAGGGCCGCCCGGCGCGCTGTTCGACCTGCCCGGCTGGGGCGGTGGCGCCGTGCTGCAAGACTCCCTGGCCCAGGCCAGGCGGCTGGGCAAAACCACCGCGTTGATCGACCCGCTGCCCGACGCCGACACTCCCGAAAACCTGGCGGCCCTATTGGGCCACCCCCTGGCGGCGGCTTTGGCCCACAGGGAAAGCTTGCGCTTTCTGCGCAATTTGGTGAAGTGATCGTCCCAGCCAAAGAAAAGGGTCCATCCCCCGAAAGCCCCACCCCCTCTGGAGCAAACCCGCCATGACCACGCTCCGCATTCCCTGCACCCTGATGCGCGGCGGCACCAGCCGCGGGCTGGTCTTCCGGCGCGAACACCTGCCTGCCCGCCGGGCCGAGTGGGACGCCATCTTCCTGGCGGCGCTGGGCAGCCCGGACCCCCGGCAACTGGACGGCGTGGGCGCGGGGGACTCCCACACCAGCAAGGTGGCCATCGTCAACCCCTGCCCCGATGACGGGGAGGCCGACATGGAGTTTCTCTTCGGCGAGGTGGCCATCACCGAGGCCCGGGTGGACTACGCCGCCAACTCGGGCAACATCATCGCCGCCCTGGGGCTGTACGCGGTGGACCAGGGGTGGGTGGAACCCGTCGAGCCGGAAACCCGGGTGCGGGTGCGCAGCCTCAACAACGGCAAGATCGTCGAGCTGCTGGTGCCGGTGGCCGATGGGCGGGCCGCCGAAGACGGCGATTTCACCATCGACGGCGTACCCGGTCCTGGGCCGCGCATCGAAATGGTTTTCCCCAATCCGGAAGGCACCACCACCGGAAAACTGCTGCCCACCGGCCAGCCCATCACCCGGCTCGACGTGCCCGGAATCGGCGAATTGGAGGTGAGCCTGGTGGATTCCGGCAATCCGATCGTCTGCGTCAAAGGCGAGGACTTCGACCTCACGGCCGAAACCATGCCCAATCATCTCAACGCGGAATGGAACACGCGGGCCAAAATTCAGGCCATGCGTTCGGCCGCCTCGGTGGCGATGGGGCTGGTCGAGCACCCCGGGGAGGCCTGGGAGTACAGCCCGATGATCCCCTATCCGGTGTTGCTGTTCCCCCCGTCCTCCTACAGCCGCTTCAACCACGATGGACCGCCCCTCGAACCCGATGAGATGGACATTTGCGCGCGGGTGATTTCGCTGGACATGGCGCACAAGGCCATCAACGTCACGGTCACGGTGGCCCTCACCTCCGCGGCGATGATTCCCGGCACGCTGGCCCATCGTTTGAGCGGCGGACGGGCGGTGGAAGTCTCCGGCGGGGGGGAATTCCGCATCGGCCACCCCTCCGGCGTGGTGCGCGCGCGGGGCCGGTACGGCGAGGGCACGGACGCCGAGGGGGCGCCGCGGATCGCCTCGGTGGGTTTGGGGCGCACGGCCCGGCGCATCATGGACGGCGAGGTGCTGATCCAGCCCCACAAGCTGCGCTGGCTGAAGCAGTTGATGGGGCGGTAAGGTTCGCTGCAAAAACAGGTTGACTCTTCCGCATCAAAGAGGAAACATGATTGCCCATCTAGCAGACCTGGAGGAGCACGCCATGAGTCATTTTCTGTTTATCGAGTCGCTGGACCCCCTGGAGGACAAGGGCGTGGATGCCTATCTTACGACGGCTCTGGATTTGTGCCGTCAAAATCAGCAGGTGACCGTGTTCTTCGTCGAAAACGGGGCCAACGCCGCCCGGCAAGGGGCACAGGTGCCCCTCCGCGATGCTTTAAAGTCGGTTTAATCAGGCCGCTCTAATTTCCTGAGTTTGTACTGCGTAAACAAAGGTGCCGCACTTAACGGGTGCCGAAATCAAACCGCATGGAGACAAAATATGTCACTGAGAATTAATGACGAAGCACCCAATTTCACGGCGGAAACCACCGATGGTGCCATCGACTTTCATGAATGGATCGGCGACGGCTGGGCCATGCTGTTCTCCCATCCCAAGGATTTCACCCCAGTCTGCACCACAGAATTGGGCTACATGGCCGGTTTGAAACCGGAATTCGACAAACGCAATTGCAAGATCATCGGGCTTTCGGTTGACCCGGTGGACAACCATGCCGCCTGGGCCAAGGATATCGAGGATGTTCAGGGCCACGCCGTCACCTACCCCATGATCGGCGATACCGATCTGGCGGTGGCCAAACTGTATGAAATGCTGCCCGCGGACGAAACCGGCGGGTCCGAGGGGCGCACGGCGGTAAACAACGCCACGGTGCGAACCGTGTTCCTGATCGGCCCAGATAAAAAGATCAAGTTGTCCATGACCTATCCGATGAGCACGGGACGGAATTTCGATGAAGTGCTCCGTGTCCTGGATTCCTGTCAATTGACCGCTCAGCACCAGGTCGCCACGCCGGTCAACTGGAAGAAGGGCGAGGATGTGATCATCGTTCCAGCCATTTCTGACGAGGATGCAAAGGCCAAATACCCAAACGGCTGGAAAGCACCGAAACCCTATCTGCGGTTCGTACCCGACCCAAGTTAGCATCGCTTTGGCCATAACCGGGTGTCGCTACTAAAAACCTCGTCCGCTTTGATTTCATTGACCTTCCGCGTTCGGGGCAAGTAGCGTTCATAGGATGAAAACAACATTGATTCCTCTGCTTTCAACACTGGCTGCTCGGGTTGCTGCAACAAGCGTTCGAGGCGGCCAAGGCTGAAGCCCTGGACTGGTTGCTGGATATGCCGTATCCGGGCAAACCGTGGAGCAGCTGCACATCGGCGGCATCGAGATGGGCCATCCCCCCAGCATCGACGATGATCTGAAAAAGATGATCGACAAGGGCGTGCCGGTCTATGCCGTCCGGGAAGATGCCGAGGAGCGCGGCATTTCCCCCGGCGATACGGTGCCCGAAGTGCAATGGATCCCGCGGAGCGACGTGGCCCGTTTGTTCATCGAGGCCAAACGAATATTCGCCTGGTAATCACCGCGGCGCTTGGGAATTCCGGCGCCCGGCGCTGGTATTGGGCGCCGGGCGCCATCACATCACGGGCCGCCTAGAACGACCTGGTTTCCCCCGGTTTCATCACCACCACGATTTTTTCCATTCCTTTCCTCATTTTTCTGAGGGCCTTTTTCAATTCCTCCGGCGTGCCCGTCAACAGCGGGGAAGTGCCGTAATGCATCGGCACGAGTTTTTTGGGCCGCACCATGCCCGCCGCGGTGGCGGCCCGTTTGGGTCCCATGGTGGAATGATCGCCGATGGCGGCCAGCATCACGTCCACCTTGAACCCGCGGATTAAAATCATGCCGGTATGAACATCGGTATCCCCGGTGTGGTAGATCACCGGCCCATCGTCGATTTCCAACACGAATCCCACTGGGGGTCCCCCATGGATCAATGGGGGCTCTCCGGGTTTCGGGTTCGGCAGCCTCAAGGTCGAACCATGAACGGCTGACACCAGGGTCACTTTCGCCCCGGCTTTGGGCAGGGGAATCATGCCGCCGATGTTGCCTAGCGTATCCACGCCGGCCTGGCTTTCCGGAATGCCGTGGATGGCTGCCAGATTGGCGCCCAGGTCGAAAGTGGTGACCAGCTTCGCCCCGGTTTTGGCGAGGATGGCGGCCGTCTCCCCCACGTGATCGGAATGCCCATGGGTCAGCAGGATATAGTCCACCCGTCCCAGCTTTTCCAGCGTATCCGTGTGCGGATTGCTGGGGTTGCCCAGCCAGGGATCGATCAGGATCACGCCACCCGAGGGGGTTTCCACCTTGAAGGCGGCGTGACCGTACCAGGTGAGCTTGACCTTTTTGGCCGCCAGCGCGGACGGCATCGTCCCAGGCAGGAAAATGAGGAAAGCAAGCAGTGCGCGGATGAATAACCAGATCGGGTTTTTCATCCGGCCATGAAGGGTTCGTGACATGGCATTCTCTCTTCGATTTTCGCCGCGGCTGTTGTCATGGCGATTGGTCATCCCCAAGGAAAATCTTCATGAGATTGTGTATCACGGCCCGGCTCGGCCGCCCCGGAGCAACCGCGCTCCCAGGATTTCCCCTCCGGAAAAGTACGTACTACTACCGTATGTCCCTGAGCGAAACAACCGCCGACGATCCGGACCTGGGCCGATCGCGGGGGAAAACGCGGGGGAAAACGCGGGGGAAAACGCCGTGAACCCAGGGAAGGGAGATGGGAAAATTTGTGGGAAAGCCGGCAATGGGATATTTTATCAACCGGGTGGAGAGGCGGCCATGGAAAAATGGACCGGTCTTTCCCCAATACTGCGTTTGCCCGCAATGGGCGCCCTGGGTTTTTCCGGCGCCGTGCCGGAGACGCCCTCATCAACCACCGGACGCCATGACCCGAACCGAATTGGTGGATTTGCTGGCGCGTATCCGGGATGGAGAACTCACCCCGGAAGAGGCCATCGGCCAGGTGGAGCGCAAAACCTTCCAGGATTTGGGCTTCGCCAAGCCTGATCATCAACGCGCCGAAAGGCTGGGCTTCCCGGAGGTCGTTTTCGCCGAGGGCAAGGAGGACGGCCATCTGCTGGAGATCTGCCGCGCCCACCTCTCGGCGCACGAGCGGCTGCTGGTGACCCGCCTGGACGCCGGGCAGGCTTCGCTTTTGACCGCAGCCCTTCCCGATGGTCATTACGCCCCCACGGCCCGCACCCTGTCCTATGGCCTGGCCGGCATCCAGCCGGTGGGGAACGTCCAGGTGTTCTGCGCCGGCACCTCCGACCTGCCCGTGGCCGGCGAGGCCCTCGAAACCGCGCGCATCATGGGCGCCCGGGTGGAGCTGACCGCGGACGTGGGGGTGGCCGGCATTCACCGCCTGATGGAGCACAAGGCGCGCATCGAGACGGCCCGTGTGCTGGTGGTGGTGGCGGGAATGGAAGGCGCGCTGCCTTCGGTGGTGGGCGGGCTGGCCGCCTGCCCGATCATCGCCGTGCCCACCTCCATCGGCTATGGCACCGGGCTGGGCGGCGTGGCGGCGCTGATGTCCATGCTCAACTCCTGCGCGCCCGGAGTGACCGTCACCAACATCGACAACGGCTTCGGCGCCGGATACGCCGCGGCGATGATCAACCGGGGACCCAGGGGGGAATAGGGCGCCTTCCCGCCAGCCTTGGAGGGAGTGACAAGGGCGAATAATACTGGAAATTGAGGGAAGGAAAAAATCCCGGCCCGAAAGGGAAGACGGACCGGGAGCGGGGTTTCGCGAGAATTATTGCGAATGCAGGTCAGATGTACAGCAACAGCACCATGGCCCCGATGCAAAAACCATTGGCGAGGGCATAGCCGGTCCACATGCGAATCGTGGCCCGCCGGCGTCTTTCGAGATAGGCTTCCAACACGGTCATTGCTTCACCAGTGAGTAAGGGTGAAATGGCCAGTCCGTCCTTGTGGGGGTGACACATCCTTGTAGTGCTGAAAAATGCAAGGAATGGACCCCCGCCGGGGAGCCGGAAACGAAGGAAGCGCCAGATAGGAAGAGAGAACTTCGCGGCTTGTTCATCACCGCCCGCGGGCCCCAACAGGGCGGCGGGAGGGTAGTGGGTCCGTTTGAAAAGATAATTAAACCAACA
>JACZSY010000414.1 GCA_022573975.1 SAR324 cluster bacterium
ATATTTCGGCCCTGGCAGGTCGGACATCTCGCGCTCCGGGGCCGAAATATGCAATGGGAGTTGCCGGAAACCAAAGGGTCCCTATAGCACAATTGGGGAGCGTTTGCGGAGGGGATGCGGTGTTGGGTAGTGGGTCAGTTTGAAAAGATAATTAAACCAACACCACGTCATGCTGAGCGAAGCGAAGCATCTTCTTGTTTTTTTATGATTTGGGGTGTTTTGGAAGAAGGTACTTCGCTTCGCTCAGTACGACGGGATTCAAACTGACCCACTACTGTAAAATGCAAGGTCATTCGGGTGTATCATACAGATACAATATTGAGACAACTGTCTCAGAAATATGTCTCATTTTGAAACAATTTAAATCAGCAAATCCCTTTCCAATTTATAATTATTTGATACTGAACACCTTTTTAGAATGGCACGCCATGTGAAGAAAAGAGAAACAATTCTTTTAAATTTTATGAAAAAGGAGGATTCATGAACCTGATGCATGTTCAAACCGAAGAAAGTTTCAATCATATTCAACACACGACCCTGGAAGATTTGGTTACGTCCCACTTCAATTCGGTTTACACGATTTTGAACGTGTTCGTGGAAGACCCTCGCAACTGTTTGAATTTTACCGAAGGTGTTTTTCGCACCATGGACCTGGAAAACGACCTGACCTATAAAGCGGTTTACCGCACCATAGTCAAGCAAATCCGCCGCATCCCCCACAAAACCCAATTCCTCGACGGCGTGCCCCATGAAAATGTGGTGTGTTGGCTGCTCAAGGAAACCTCGGAACTCCGCTATGCCGAAATCGCCAGTTTGATGGGAATGGATCGCGAGCAGGTCAAATTGAGCATCGCCGACGTGCGGGGCCAACTGCTCAGCTAACACCCCTGTTATTTTGTCTCCCTGGGCTCCTCACCCATGATGTTGGTCTGAAAGGAGGCGGGACAGTGAACGCCGCCTCCTTTTTTTTAATGTAAAATCCGGGCGATCGGGCCCGATCCGCTGTTTCGCCTTCCGCGCATTTTCCACGGCAAATCTTCCGCTTCCGCGATTGAGACCCTCGGGCCGGCTCCACCTGGTCCCGCCTCGGTTTCCGCGAAAGAGGCCTTTGGAAGGTGTCCAGCATACACCCTGGCCGCCTGCCCCGCTCAGGGTAGCGGAATTCCTGTTGCTATTTCCAGTGAAAATCGTTTCCCGTGAAGGCGCGGGGGAGAATCGCTTGCCTTCCCCAGCCTTTCGCGTTGAGATGGGTGTTCCCGGCGCAACGGAATCGGCCGTGATCGCAAACCGGCCGGCGCCGCTGGCGCTCCGCCCCACGGGGGTTCCATCAAACTTGGCCCGAAAGAGGGTTTCGATGCGATACGAGCTGGCCATATCGTTGCGGTATTTCCGCTCCCGCCGTTCCGATGGCGCGATGACCTTCATCAGTTGGGTCGCCGCGTTAGGGGTGACCCTGGGAGTCGCCGCGCTGGTGGTGGCCATGGCCGTGATGAACGGCTACCGGGCCAACCTGACCCGTGCCATGTCCGGCGCCCTGCCCCACCTCAGGCTGTATCCCAGCGTGCTTGGCAGTCTTCCCCCGGTGGAGACCCTTAAAACGCTGTTCACCGGGAGCGTGCAACCGGTGTCGATTTCATCGTATGTGCGGCATCAAACCCTGATCAGGGGACCGCACCTGGGCAAGGGCGAAGTGCGGGGGGTCTTGATCAGAGGCATCGATCCCGCCGTGGAAAGCAAGGTGCCCGATTTGCTGGCCTTCGTCCGGGACGGCAGCCCCGGATGGGCGGAGCTCCCCTGGGAGGATCGCCAGGAACGGGCCCGCAAGGTGTTGCTGGGGCTGAAAACGCCCCGCGGGGACGGGATCGCCCCGGTGCTGCTGAGCCCCAGGCTGGCCAAATTGCTGGGGGTGAAATTGGGGGACCGGTTGATTCCGCTCAAATTCCCCGAGGACGGTTCCGGTTTCACCCCGCTGCCGCTCCCCACGCGGCTGGAAGCGGCCGGCTTCACGGTCCCGCGGGACTCTTGCGGCGATCCGGGCTCCGCCATCTTCTGGCTGACCGATGCCTCACCGGCGGCACTGGAACGCGCCCGTGCGTTTCTTGACCTGGGCCTTCGGCGCCGCATACTTGTCCTGGGGTCCGCACCGGACCAGTGGGCCCGGCTCGGAGCCGTGGTCGTGGACGATCCCGAAGACTTTGAGACGTTGCGCGAGCGGGTGCTTGAAGCAGCGTCCATCCTGACGGAGCATCGAGATGAACCAGCGAAAAATCCTGATTCTCTGCGTCGATGACAATTCCT
>JACZSY010000209.1 GCA_022573975.1 SAR324 cluster bacterium
CGCGGTGATCGGAGGGTGGATCACCAATACGGCCCATGTCTTCGGGGGCTTCCCCACATCCCTGGCCTTCCTGGCCAATTGGCTGGGATACGGCGCTTTTTTCATGGCGGAGTTTTTTTTCTTTCTCGGGGTGCCCTTCGTGCTGACCCGGCACAGGCCCTGGCTGGCCTTGGCCGTGATTCCGCTGTGGGTGACCGTGCTCCAGCTCTACGTGCCCCGGTTCCTGTTCTTCACCTATGGGCAGTTGATGGATTCGGTGCTGCCCCTGCCCCAGTTTGCCGACCTGTTGGGATCGGGCGGTCCGAATCTGCTCTACCTGGTGCTGCAACTGGCGCTGTTCTACTGGATACGTTCCCTCTACGCCCCGGGAACCTTCGCCATCAAATCGCTGGCCTGGGTCAGCGGGGCGCTGGTGGTGTCCTTCGCGGCGGCCTATGGCTATGGGACTTGGCAAATGGCCCGCTGGAGCCAGCTGCAGGCCGCCGGGAAACAGGTGGAACTGGTGGCCATCCAGCCCAATTTCTCCTTGAAACATCTGGCTTCCAATCCGGACCGCTCTCCTTCGGATCGCAGGCAGAGCTTCTCGGCCTTGATCGGCGATTCCAACAAGGCGCTGGCCCGGGCGCGGCGCCGCCCCGGCGTGCCGGTGGTGGTGGTATGGCCCGAATCGGTGTATCCACGGGCCTACTATTTCAACCAACCCATGCGCGATGCAGCGGAAAGCTGGGCCAGGCGCTCCGGCGTCGAGCTGATCCTGGTCAGCCAGCACTACCGCATGGGAACCGGAAAGAGGGCCCGAAGGGACAGAAAACTCTACGGCGTTTCGATTCATCTGGGGCCGGGCGGAAAGCCCGCCGGGATGTACCGCAAAATTGCCCTCATCCCTTTTGGCGAGAGCGTCCCCCTGGGGGATTGGTTCCCGTTCTTCCGCCGCTTCTTGCTGAACCTGCTGCCCAATTTTTCCGAGTTCACCCCGGGAGAGGAATACACCGTGTTCACCCTCGCCAACGGGGTCAAGGTGGCGCCCATGATCTGCTACGATGTGATCGATCATTTTGTGGCCAGGGGCATGGCCCGCAACGGAGCCCGGCTGGGCCTCGTGATGGCCAACATGGCCTGGTTCGGCCGCTCCACGGTCAGCGACCAGATTTCCTGGATGGTGCGGTTCCGGGCGATCGAGAACCGAATGCCCATCCTCTTCCTTTCCCAAAATGGGAAATCCTTCCTGATCGACGCAACGGGGCGCGACGTGATCCCCCGGCTGGGGCAGTTCGTCGCGGGGTCCATCGTGCACACGGTGGGCGTGCCCGAATCCGGCTCTTTCTATAGCGCCCATGGCGATTGGATTCATGCAGGCTATCTACTGCTCCTGCTGGGGGCGCTGGGGGCCGCCTGGTGGCGGGGCCTTTTTTCCAGATCGTGAAAGCGAAGCGCCGAACAACACATTTCCGGCTGACGGGATGAAATTTTAGGGAAAATACCTCCTCCCTTGACTCAGCCAATTCGTTCTCAATTGAAAGACGGAAATGTGTTCTTCCACGCGGCACCTCACCCCGCCCCGGCCACGAACACCGTGTCCGGGACTGCCCCTCTCCGCGGTGATTTTGAACGGCCCGGAGGGGCGTTCTTATCATATATTATTGTTAACACAACGATTTTCCCCCTCTCCCGCGGGAGAGGGGGCCAGGGGGTGAGGTGCTGTTGGGGAGGATCACCGCTTCCGCGATGCGGGGGTATGGGCAACCGTTCCCGGCGGCGGATCGAGCGGGCGAGGGGTTCCCGGGCGAAACGAAAGCTGAAGCCATGGCGGGTTCAACCCTCGGCCGCCCCATGCTGGATCGCCGGCGCCCGCAGTTCCCCGATGGCCTGCCTGAGAATTTGAAATGAAGCCGAGAGCGCCAGGGCGGCGATAATCGATCCCACCAACAGATCGGGCCATCCCGCGCCGGTGGCGAAAACGCTGCTGGCGGCCAGGATCACCGCCAGGTTTCCCAGTGCGTCGTTGCGGCTGCACAGCCAGACCGACCGCATATTGCTGTCTCCCCCGCGATACGCGAAAAGGAGAACGGCGCAAAGCACGTTTACCGCCAGGGCCAGCATTCCCACGCCGC
The DNA here is from genome assembly GCA_022573975.1 of SAR324 cluster bacterium. Classification (GTDB taxonomy): domain Bacteria; phylum SAR324; class SAR324; order SAR324; family JACQKK01; genus JACZSY01. Next base: position 2,112 of record JACZSY010000209.1, read on the forward strand.
CCATGATGACCGCGCTGGGCACGCCTCCGTTGAGCAGCCGATAACCGGTGTGGCCAAAGACCCAAATCCCGAACATCCCCATGGAGCCACCCTTTATCAGCGAGGCCGAGGCGCGCCGGCGAAGGGACATTCCCAGCACGAACAGGCTGATGCCATAATTGGCGGAATCGCCAAGGAAATCGAGCGCATCGGCTTGCAGGGAGACCGATCCCGCGGCCAACCCCGCCCCGAGTTCAACCAGGAACATGATGGCGTTCAAGATGAGCACCATCCAAAGCACCCCGCGGTACGAACCGGTGGCGGGAGCCTCCTGTTCGCAGGGAGTGCCGCAGGCAGCGCGCATCGGATTTACTCCTGGAAATCGTCGGGTTCACTGATATGGATGGCCATATCATTGAGAACATGACGGATGTGGTGGTCCGCCGCCCAATAAAATATTTTCTGGCCTCGCCTTTCCGAGTCCAACAGGCGGGCCGCCTTGAGCAGGCGCAAATGGTGGCTCACCAGCGATTGCGAAAGCGCCAGCTGGGCCGCGATGTCGCTGACGCAAACCGGTTCATCCAGGCAGGCGAACACGATCCGCAGCCGGCTCGGGTCGCCGATCAAATGGAATACTTCGGCCAGTTGTGCCGCCTTGTCCGCCGGTAGCGCCGTCATCTCATACCCAGGAATAAATTATTATATGAATACATGTTCAAATATCAATGTTATGGCGCTTTGTCAACCCCTTCTCCGGTTGAACCCCATCCGGATGGGGTTGGGTCTCCCTGGCGCGGGAAGGCGGGTGGGCCTATAGTGGCAACCATGGGCGATGGGGGGGAGGCCATCCCCGCAATGGTTTCCCGCAAGGAGGGTTGAACCGGCATGGACCCCGATGCTGAAAACAGTGAAGTTGAAAACGGCGGGACTGGCAACGGCGATGCTGGAAAAAGCGGAGCCGCCAAAGGCCCGGGGCCGGATGTTTCCGGGGATTTGAATTCCCGCTTTTCCTGGCTGCCCCGCTTCGCCGTGACCCATCCGGTCACCGTGGCCATGGCGCTGGCGGGGTTGCTGGTGCTGGGAGGGATCACCTACTTCAAGCTGCCCCTGGAACTGATGCCCTCCGGCCGCACGCACTCGGTGATGCGGGTGGAGGCGTTTTACCGGGGGGCGGCTCCGCAGGACCTGTTGGACCAGGTGCTCGATCCCGCGGAGGAAGCCCTGCGCTCGCTGTCCGGGCTGAAGGAGATCATCACCACGGCGGGATTCGAGCGGGGGAACATCCGGCTGGTCTTCCATCGCGGCACGGACATGAACGCCGCCTATCTCTCCCTGCGGGAAAAGCTGGAACGCATCCGCGGCCGGCTCCCGGACGACTTCAAACGGTTTTCCATCCGCCGCTGGGGTTCCGGCAACTGGCCCATTCTGTGGGGGCGGATCATTCCCGACCCCCAGGCCATGACCGATCTGGCGGTGTTGCTGCCGGCCCTGGAACGGATGCTGGCCCGGATTCCCGGCGTGGCCAGGGTGGACACCTTCGGCTGGGCCAGCCAGGAGGTGGCCGTGCTGGTGGACCCGGAGGCGATGAGCGCCCTCAAGGTGCGGCCTTCGCGCCTGAGCCGGGCGATTCGCGGCGAGAATTTCGCGCTTCCCCTGGGGCTGCTGGAAAACAAGGACGGCGCGCTGCCGGTGCGGGCGCTGGCCAGGCTGCGAGGACTCGATGCGGTGCGCAGCCTGCCTCTGGCTCCGGTCAGTATCATCGTGGCGGAGCCGGCGGGAAGCCGGGCGGACGTCCCTGCCCGGCCATCCACGAACACCGCCGCCAATGCGAAAAAACCTGTTTTGCGGGTGAGGGACGTGGCCAGGGTCGGCCTGCGCGACATGCCCATGCGTTACCACACCCGGGTGGACGGAAAACCGGCGATCCTGCTCGCGGTCTATAAACAGGATTCCGCCAATACCGTGACGGTGGGCGAAGCCCTGCAAACAACCTTCGCCGAGACGCTGCCGGCCCATCCCCAATTGCGCCGCCTGGAAGTGCTGCCCATTTTTTCCCAGGCGGCCATCATCCGCGACAGCCTGAACAACCTCCAGCAAACGGCCCTCTGGGGCGGTATATTCGCCTTCGCGGTGTTATGGCTTTTCCTGCGGGGCTGGCGGCTGACGCTGTTGGTGATTTCGGCCATACCGCTGTCCATCCTGGGCACCCTGGTGGCGATGTACTTCCTCGGACTGACCCTCAACCTGATCACCATTACGGGCCTGATGCTGGCCCTGGGCATGCTGGTGGACAACGCGGTGGTGGTGGTGGAGAACACCGGCAGGCTGCGCGCCGCCGGCGTGCCGGCCGCGCAGGCCTCGGTGGCCGGGGCGGGGGAGGTGGGGTTGGCCGTCCTCACCGGCACCCTGACCACCATCATCGTTTTTCTGCCCCTGCCTTTTTTGGGCGGGCGGGCCTTCCTCTCCTTTCTCTTCCGGCACATCGGCTGGCCGATCACGCTCTCCCTGCTGGTTTCCCTGGCGGTGGCGCTGCTGGTGATGCCGCTGGCCACGCGGTTGTTGTCCGCATCGGCCATGCCCCCGCCGCCGCGTTGGCTGGTGGCCCTGCGCGCCGGGTACCGCCGGGTGCTGGCCCGGGTGATCTCCCGCCCGCTGGATGCCGCCGTGTTGCTGATGGTTGTGCTGATGACGGTGGCGATTCCTCTTTCCAACCTGCAATGGAACCTGTTCGGCAGCCGTTCCCAAAGGCGCGTCCGCGTCTGGTTCCAGCATGACCCGGTCTACAACCTGACGGACGTGGAGGCCTTCTTTACCCGGCTGCAAGAAAAAATGCGCCCGCACCGCGAAAGGCTGGGCATTGCCTACGACCTGGTGCGCTTCAACCGGGAGGGCGGGAGCATGAGCCTGTTCATGCGCCCGGAGGACACCCGCGCGCTGAAGGGCAAACAGCTGACCCGCGCCCTGCGCGAGCTGATCGGCGAGCATCCGGGGGTCAGCTATTCCCTGGCGGCAAGCGGGGGGGGAGAGGAAACGCCCACCCTGTCCGTCACCCTCTCCGGGCAGGACCCGCAACGCCTGGAGCAGCTTGTGCGGCGGGTTTCGCGGCAGTTGGAAGACGCGCCCGGCCTGGGGCCGTTCGTCTACGAGGATACCCGCACGCCGGACCTGCTGGTGGTCTCCATCCGGCGCGAAGCCGCCGAGCGGCACGGCGTGGGCGCCCGCGAAATCGCCAACCGCATCTCCGCCGCCCTGAGGGGCATGACCAACCTGCCCCAGGTGCTGATGAAAGAGGGCCAGCGGGAGATCGTGGTGCAGCAGCAACAACAGGAAAGCCGGGGGCTGGAACTGCTGGCCAACCTGCGCATCTGGAGCCGCGGCGGGGCGCAGCTGACGCTGTCGGAGGTGGCCGACTTGAAGATCAGGGAGTCCCCGGCGCGCATCGTCCGCTACAACGGCGTCGTTTCGTTGACCATCGAGGCGCCCATCGAAGGCGATAACCTGTCCGCCATCGAGGCCGATTTGCGCGGGCGCCTGTCCGCCATGTCCCTGCCCCAGGGCGTCAAGTGGAATTTGGGCGAGGCGGTGCGGGGCGTCCGCGAGGACCGCCGCTCCCTCGGGGTGGGGCTGGTGCTGGCCCTGGCGGCGATTCTGTTGGTGATGGGGGTGCTGTTCGAGTCCTACCTGCTGCCCCTGGCCGTGTTGACCACCGTTCCGCTGGCGCTCTTCGGGTCGGCCTGGGTGGTCTACCTCACCGGCACCGCGCTGGATACCCCGGGCATGATCGGAATCGTGATCCTGGTGGGCGTGGTGGTCAACAACGGCATCGTGCTGGTGGACCGCATCAACCGCAACCGCCTGGCGGGGCAGGAATTGAACGAGGCCATCGTCCGCGCCGGGGAGGAGCGCTTCCGGCCGATCCTGATGACGGCGCTCACCACGGTCTTCGGCCTGCTGCCGATGGCCTTCGGGTATACCAACGTGGCGGGTTTTTCCTTCTCCGCCCTGGGGCGGGTGGTGGCCGGGGGCCTGCTCGCATCCACCGCGCTCACGCTGTTCGTGGTGCCCCTGGTCTACCTCGGGCTGACACGGCTGACCCAGACCTCGCGCGCGCTGTTGGGCCACGGAGCGGAATGAAAGCCCCGCCGGCGCGGCCCCGCCTTTCAGACTGCCCGGCGGCCCGATTGCTCCCTTTCCCCGCCCCATGATAGTTTCGGCCGGCATCACGGCGGAGCGCGAATTTGAAACCGCGTCGATCAAACCGCGACAGTTAAACCCCGCACCGGGAATCGGCATGGGCCGTCCGGCATCCAAACCCATCCACCGCCGGGCCGTGCTGGTGGTCTGCGACAGCCTGCGCGCCGACCTGATCGGCCCGGAGGCCACGCCACGCCTGTTCCAGCTGGGCGCGGAAAGCTGCCGCTGCGAGAATCATCGCAGCGTCTTTCCTTCCACCACCCGCACCGCCTCGGCCTCCATCGCCACGGGATGCCTGCCCCGCAATCACGGGCTGCTGGGCAACGTGGTGGCCCTGGACGAGGGGCGCGGGCTGGCGCCGGTCTCCACCGGCCGGGCCGATTACCGCGACCGGATTCGCGCCTTGACCGGCCGGGTGTTGACCCGCCCCACCCTGGCGCAACGCCTGGCCGAATCCCCCCTTTCCGGGAGCGGCGGCGCGGTGATATTTTCCAACGCCACGCCCGGGGCGGCCCATGTGCAGGATCCCGACGGCCACGGGACTCTCTATCACCGGGCGGGCTCCCATGGCCCGGGACTGCGCCCCCTGCCCCCCGCCCAGCACCTGGACACCCTCAAGGGAATCGAGGGCGACGCCGCCGTGACGGACCGCTTCGTGGAAGAAGCGGTGCTGGGCGGAGAGGCGGCGTTGTGCGTGCTGTGGCTCTCGGAACCCGATTTCACCGGTCACGCCCAGCCCCTGGGGGGGCCGGAACATCGCCTGGCGATGGCCGCCGCCGATGCCTGCGCGGGCCGGGTGGCCGAGGCGGTGGAACGGCTGGACCCGGGCGGGGAGCGGGTCATGCTGATCGTCACTTCCGACCACGGCCAGGAAACCACCCGCCGGGTGATCGACGTCAACGCCCTGCTGGTGGAGGCCGGGCTGAAGGCCGCGCCGGATTCCACGGACATCGTCCCTACCTCCCAGGGCACCGCGGCGGTGTTCTACGCCGCCGCCGGCGCCCGGGAGCGCATTCCCGCGCTGCTGGAATTCCTGCAGGGCCAGGACTGGGCCGAGGCCGTCTACGGTGGAGCCACGCTGCGCGATGTGGGCCTGGACAGCGGTGGTCTGGAAAGCGGTGGTCTGGAAAGCGGTGGCCTGGACGACGGCGGTGCGGGCAACGGGAGCGTGCTGGCCGCCGCGGTGTCCATGGCCAAGTCCGATGCGAAAAACGAGTACGGAATCGCCGGGTTGAGCGATATCATGTTCGAGGAGGGCGGCATCAACAATCCGGGCCGGGGCCAGCACGGCGGCCTGGGGGCCTACGAGCAAAGCCCGTTCCTCTTCATCCGGGGGGGCGGTTTTCCCAGCGGCACGGCCATCGCGCGCCCCACCTCCTGCATCGACCTGGCCCCCACCATCCTGGCCCACCTGGGCCTGCCCCTCGGCGGCATGGACGGGCGCAATTTGCAGGGAGTACAATAGGTTCCCGAGCCATGATTTAAATTCGTGACGGACTGAAAATGGGAATTGAAATGAAGCCTATTCGAACCCATGAAGATCACCAGGAAGCCATGGTTCAAATCGAGATGCTGATGGCGACGGCTC
>JACZSY010000415.1 GCA_022573975.1 SAR324 cluster bacterium
GTCACACCCTGGCCGAAGCCAGTTGGACCGGCACATACACCCAGAATCCTTCGGTGGAGGGATATGAGGGGCCGTAGACGGAGGATCCGCGTTTGGGAGGGAGCGCCACCGGAAACGGCACCGGAATCGCCGCCCCCCGGGAAATGGCGTGGGGGGCAAGCGGTTACCTGTGCAGGCGGAAGAACTGCTGGCCCGGGTCCTTGATGGGCAGTTTCTCGAAGTGCGAGAAGCCCGCCTGGTCCGCCAGTTCGCGGGCGCCTTTTTCCCCGATCAGGGTGCCCAGCCCGGCGCCGCCATGGGCCAGCGAGACGGTCATGCAGTGATAGATGCTGATGGCCTGGCGCATTTTCCCCGACGGATTTTGGTTTTCGAGAGGATCGTGGGAGCCGATGGGCTCCTGCCAGAAGAAGATGCCGTCCTCGCTCAAGGCTCCGCGGATGGCCTTCAATCCACCGATGGGATCCACCATGTCGTGGATGCAGTCCAGGGCCAGCACCAGGTCGAATGTTTCCCCCTCGGGCAACTCCTGGATCGGCAACTCCAGATATTCGGTGTTGCCGATTCCCGCATCGGCGGACAGCTTGCGGGCGCCCTCGCAACTGAACGCGTCGGGCTCGAGGCCCACCACGGTGGAATTGGGGAAGTGGGTGGCCACGGTCAGGGTGGAGCGCCCCAGGCCGCAGCCCACGTCCAGGATTCGCATCCCGGCTTCCAGCCGTTCTTTCAGGCCGGGCACCTGGGGCAGCCAGCTCTGGGCCAGCAGGTGAACGAAAGGCCCCTTGTGCAGGCGGTCCATGGACTGGACGATTTCATCCCCCAACTCGTCGTAGCGGATGCCGCCCCCATGGCGGAACGATTCCATCAGGCGATCGATGAGCATTATCGAGGGCACGGCAAGCTGAAACATTCCCGCCAGGAAGAACCGCCCCTCCTCGTCCGCCAGGTAAGCGGCGGCTTCTTCGCAGAGGCGGTAGGTTTGCGTCCCCGGCTCCTGTTCCACCAGCTCCGCCGCCAGCATCGCTTTCAGCCATTCCAGCACATAACGCTCGTTGAGGCCGGTTTTGGCGGTCACCTCGGCCAGGGTCATCTCACCCTCCCCGGCCATGGCCTTGAAAATTCCCAGCTTGTCGCCGATGTAGACCAGCCCGGCGATCATCGCCCCGCCGGCATAGGTGGCCAGGTGAACCCCCACCTTCTTCATCTTGTCCTTGTCCATCCTTATCCCTCCGGTTGGTTGTGATCCCCCGATGCCAGCCTGGCCCGCCACGGCCGCCGTGGGTGCATCGGAATTGTTTGCTGGACCCTCGCGGTTCTGGCGGCCCGGTTCGGAACCCGGAAAAACCCTATCTCAAACGTCTCGAATTTTGTATTAAAAACGCAGGGCGCCAAGTCGATGATAAAGCCGGAAGATTTGGCGGCGCAACCTTGCAAGAAGAGGAAACCATGACCGGCATGAAAATTCTGGACCAGGCCCACCAGCTGATGATGGGCGCATTCGTGGAACAGGGCAGCGCGTTGCATTTCACGGAACTGGGCGCCGCCCTGGGCCTCGGCCCCGAGGCGGCCAAAACGGTGCTGCGCGACCTGGTGGCCACGGGCATCCCTGCCTGGCTCTACCCGGACACCGATCTCCTGGCCTCCTTCGCCCCGTTCAACAACCTGCCCACCCACATCCGCATCACGGTGGGCGGCGTCCAGCAATGGTGGGCCCAATGAGGCTTCGAGGCGCTGGCGGTCTGCTGGCTGTTTCCGGGCAAGGAAGTCACCATTGACGCGCCCTGCCTGGACTGCGGGGAACCGGTGCGGGTGGTGGTGCGCGACGGCGAAATCCTGCTAAGCGGCGCCGACCCCGGGTGGCGGTTGCGGTGCATCCATACGCCGGGACACGATCCGGGACCACCGCCGCAGTCGGCATTGACACCGAGAAATCCTTGCAAATCGACACGCCCCTGCCAACCACGTAGCTTCGAGCCCGACGGGCCCCAATTGGTCAGCTGATAGTTCCAGTAGGTTCGGCCACCGCCGGACGGAACGGAAAGCGTTTGTCCGGAGATATTGCTACTGTCGTAGTAACCTCCGGTGTTGTACGCGCCAGCGGGATGCTCGGCCATAGGCGTCAATCGAATCTCGGCGGTCGCAACCCCAGCGGCGACGACCTGACGCAGATGCTCGACCGGTCCGGTGACGAAACGCGCGGCGCTGGAATCTGCCGAACGCATCGCCGATGAGCTGGCCGCAGCGGCCGCCGCGCTGGTCGGAACGATGAAGGATATGAACCGATTCTTCGGCCC
>JACZSY010000210.1 GCA_022573975.1 SAR324 cluster bacterium
ATCTTGCTTGTGATCGTGGCCAACCTGTTTGGCGGCATCGACCGGGCCTTCTCCAGTGTGTCCAATTTTCTGGCCTTCATCAATGACATACTGGCCTCCCTGCCCATCACCCTGGACATCGCCCTGCCGCTGACCGTGGTTCTGGCCACCCTGCTCACGTTCAACAGCCTGGGCCGGACATCCGAACTGGTGGCCATGCGCGCGGCGGGAATGGGCATTTTTCATCAAATGCGGCCCATCCTGATGGTGCTGGTGTTCATTTCCGCGCTCGATTATTACAACCAGAACTACCTCTACCTTTATTTGGCCGACCAGGACAAACTCCAGAGCGTGAAAAGCAGGCAGCGCAACTGGGTCGCCTTGGACGACCGGTTCTATTACGTGCCAACCGTTGGCGCGGAGGATGGCCGGCTTTTGGAAGTCCGCATTTTCCAATGGGCGAGGCACCCTTACCGGCTTTTAAAAATCGAGCACGTGGCAAAAATTTCCCTGACCGATGACGACCGGCTTTTGTTCGAAAACCTGGTGGATCGCCAAGCCGGCGGAAACGGTTGGCGGTTTTCCCAACGCCCTCGGGAAAAACGTGAGGATAAAAATTTTCTCCGCTGGTTCCAAGAGGATATTCCCGAAGCCCACCACATGCCGATTTTTGCCCTTAACCGAAAAATTCGTCAACTTGAAAGTCAGGGCGCGGCCGTTGAGCTTTATGTTTTAGAATGGTATCAAAAGACTGCGGCAATGTTTGCTCCATTCGTGCTGGTTTGGTTTGGGATGCCGTTGTCCCAGGCTTTTTTCCGGAAAGGGCAGGCCTCTGGCGAAATCATCATCGGGCTCTTGGGTGGCTTGCTGTTTCTGGTGGCGACCGAGATATTTTTTACTCTGGGGCAAGGTGGCTTCCTTCCTCCGCTGCTGGCGGCGTGGACCACCAATATCATTTACCTTCTTATTGGTGGAGTCCTGCTGATGCGTGTGAGATGATGCTGGCGGGCCGAGGAAATCGAAGCGGCTGGATTGCCTGAACCCCACAATGGTAAACAAATTGCTTTGATTGATGAAAGCAGGCGGAAACGCCGGCTCCGGCGCCAAGATGAAATGAATTGTTTCCAGGCCGGGCCGATGGGGCCGGTTTAATGAAACCCGGCCGGATCCCTATTCCGGCTGGTTGACAAGGACGCGCGACAACAGCGCTCAGAGACGAAGCGCCGGGGTTTGGGCGGGAATTTAATCACCGATTTGCAAAACCATCAGGATTCGCATCGTGGGAAAAATCCTCAAGGAAAAAGAAATCATCGCCATTGGCGGTGGAAAAGGGGGCGTTGGAAAGAGTTTTCTGGCCAGCAACCTGGGGATTATCCTGGCCAAAAACCAAATAAAAACCGTGCTGGTGGACGCGGACCTGGGGGGGGCCAACCTCCACACCTGCCTGGGGATTCAGGCCCCCGAGGTCACGCTTTCCGATTTCGTCAACAATACCAATGTCCGCATTGAGGATGTGGTGCTGCGCACCTCGCTGGACAACCTGATGCTGATCAGCGGCGCCCAGGATTTTCTGGGGATCGCGAACCCGAAATACAGTCAGAAGCTTCGCCTGGTGCGGGCCATCGAAAATCTCAACGTGAGGTACATCATCCTCGACCTGGGGGCCGGCACGTCGAACAATACGCTGGATTTTTTCCTCCTCGCCGACCGGGGCGTCCTGATGGTGCTTCCCGAGCCAACCTCCATTGAAAACGCCTACCGGTTCATCAAGAGCGCGCTCTATCGCAAGCTGAGGATGCTGACCCGGGAGCCCCAGGTGCGGGCGGTGATCGAAAAGGCGATGGACAAGAAAAACGACCTGGGCATCCAATCCCCCATCGACCTGATCGACCACATAAGCAACTTGAACCCGAGGCTGGGACTGCAATTGGAGGAGGCCCTGAACAGCTTCCGGCCCGCCATCGTGCTCAATCAGGTGCGATCCATGGCCGACGTGCGGATCGGTTTTTCCATGCAAAGCGCCTGCAAAAAATTCTTCGGCCTGCAGGTCGATTACCTGGGGTACATTGAAAATGACGACCAGGTCTGGCAATCAATACGTAAACGTCAGCCGATCACATTGAATGGGGATCATGGCAAGAGCGTGCGCAACCTCCGATCCATCAGTTACAATTTGTTGCACAATCTTCAGTTGAAGATGGAATAGCACGTCCATGGCCGAAGGGTGATGGACAACCCATGGGTTTGGCGGGGAAACGGCGCTCCAGGCAGATATTCTCCCAAATACCGTTGTCGAGTATTGGCCTTTGGCCATTGCGTACATACAACAGGTGTAAGGAACCCCGTTCGAGCGGAGACCGGCCATGAAGGGTTTGGATGCGGCCGCCCTTCCTGGACGATGTATCCTTTGTGCTGGATTGAACCCTGATCGGCCCTTTGCTCCAATGCGGTGTTTCGGCGGAGGAAATTGAGAGAAATGAAGTCCCTCCGTACCCAGAACTATTACGATATCCTCGGGGTCGCCTCCAGCGCGTCATCGGAAGAAATCCGCCGGGCCTTCGAGCTTTCCAAAGTCACCTTCCAGGAAAACTCCCTGGCCACCTACTCCTTGTTCACCGACGAGGAAAATCAGGAAATTCTGGGACTGATCTCCCGGGCCTACGAGACCCTTTTCAACCCCCAGTTGCGCCGTGAATACGATGATTTCCTGGAAGGTCTAAAGATGGAGGGAGGATATGAAGGGGACAGGGTCAATGATTTCCAACCCAAACAGGCCCGGCAACCCCTCCAGACAAAAATTTTTCAACCCCGCGACCCTCTATCCGGTCCATCCTTTTCACAGCCCCCCTCTCAGCAGTCCTCATCGCGGCAAGTCTCCATTCAACCGGCCAGGCAATCCCGTCCGGAGCAATTGCGCACGCGGCCACCGGAAGCGGGGCCATTGCGCGAGAACGCGCCAGAGCAATTGCGCGCGGAGGCGCCAGAGCATTTGCGCGAGAACGCGCCAGAGCAATTGCGCGCGGAGGCGCCAGGCCCGGAGCCCGCTCCCCTCCCATTGTCACCGGATTCCGCCGAGATACCCAAAAACAGGGAGGCCCTGGATAAATATCTGGAATCGGTCACCGTTTTCAATGGGCCAGTGTTGAAAAAAATCCGGGAATTGCATGGACTCACCCTTGAGAACATCGCCGAACAGACAAAAATTCGCAGAACTTATCTGAAATATTTGGAAGAGGAGGAACTCACCTTTCTCCCGGCGGAGATTTACGTAAAAGGATTTATAGTGTTGATGGCCCGGATGCTCGACCTCCCAGCCGATCGGGTATCCAAGGATTACATGGACACCAACTACAAGGACAAATCACAATAAGATACACCGGATCCAATCACGGCGCTCCGTACTGCAAGACCCTGTGTTTAAAACCCCGTGATCGAAGTCCCGTGATCAAAGTCCCGCGGTCAAAGTCCCGCGGTCAAAGTCCCGTGGTCAACCCATTCCGGGAGGGTCACTGGCCCGCGAGACAGCATCGGGGAGGCTTCCGGGCAAGTTTCCCTGGGTCCACCTTCCTCCCGGTTGCGCTTCCCTGCGATTCCTGTAACGGCGGTGTGAGTTTTCCTGGCCCAAACCGGCGCGAGCCGGCGCGGCCGGAGTTTCCGCCTTCTCATCCCATCCAGAAACCACTTCCCCACGAGCGAAACCATATGGAAACCAATGCCCTTCCCCTGGAAGGCATCCGGGTGCTGGACCTGTCCCGCGTGCTGGCCGGCCCCTACTGCACCATGCTGCTGTCCATGATGGGCGCGGAAGTGATCAAGATCGAGGATCGCGCGGGCGACGAGTCACGCACCTGGCCCCCCTTGCGGGGGGCGTTGAGCGGGGCCTTTTTGGGGCTCAATCTGAACAAGAAGGGCATCGTGGCCGATCTGAAAACGGCCGGAGGCGTAAAGCTGGTCAAGGATTTGGTGGCCCAAAGCGACGTGCTGGTGGAGAATTTCAAGACCGGCGCCATGGAGAAATTCGGCCTGGACTACGAAACGTTGGCGGCCATCAATCCCCGGCTGGTCTACACCTCCATCTCAGCCTTTGGGCGCAGCGGCGCCAAGGCCGCCGACCCGGGCTACGAGGCCCTGGTGCAGGCCTATTCGGGCGTGATGAGCATGACCGGATTCCCCGAGGCGGACCCGGCGCGCTGCGGCGTGTCCTTCCTCGACATGAGCACCGGCGTGTCCTCGGCCCTGGCCACCGTCAGCGTCCTGTTCCGGCGCGAGCGAACGGGCCGGGGAGGCAAGGTGGAGGCCTCCCTGCTGCAAACGGCGCTGGGATTGATGAGCCATCAGGTGTCCAACCTGTTCCAGCATGGGGTGGTTCCCGGGCGCATCGGCACGGCCCATCCCTCGGTGGTGCCTTATCAGTCCTTCCGCGCCTCGGATGGGGATATCTTCATCGCGGCGGCCAACCAGAACCTGTGGGAGCGCATGTGCCGCGCCCTGGGCCGCGAAGACCTGCTGGCGGACCCCCGCTTCGCGGACAACCCCAGCCGGGTGGAACACCGCGAGCCGCTGCTGGCCCTGTTGTCGGAAATCTTCGCCAGGATGACCAAGGCGGAGTTGCTGGGGCCGCTCCATGCCGCCGGAGTGCCCTGCGCGCCGGTCAACGACCTGGACCAGGTGATGGCCGACGGGCAGGCCGAGGCCATCGGCGCCATCGCGCGGCTGGAGGACCCCGAGGAGGGCGAGCTGCGGCTGGTGAATCTGCCCTTCTTCCTGGACGGCCAGCGGGGGCAGGTGCGCCAGCGGGCGCCACGCCTGGGCGAGCACACACGGGAACTGCTGGCCGGAATGGGATATCCCGAGGCGGAAATCGCCGCGCTGCTGGATAGCGGAGACGTCCAGGGTGAGTGAAGCGCCCCCCCCCGCCGGGGGCGCTCTTTCCCCCGGCCAAGATCCACAGGCCGCCTATCCTCCCTGGGCCATCTGGGAAGCCTTGCTGGTGCTCGCGTTGTTCCTTGGCAGCCAACCCCTGTTGGCCCTGTTGGGAGTGGAAATCGCGCGGGGTTTCCTCCCGTCCGAAATACCCGCCGCGGCCGCCAGGCGCGAAGTGCTGCGCATAGTGCTGCCCACAATGCTGCCCCTGGTGGTGGTGATCTCGCACCTCATGGGCTGGGGCGCCATTTTCTACCTGATTGCCGCCCGCCACCGTTTCTCCTTCTCCGAGGGGTTGAGGCTCCGCGGCATGGGAGGATTCCGGCCAGGGCTGTTCCAAAGAGGCATTTTGCCGATTGGCGGGGGTATGGCGCTGCAATGGGGGGGGCGCCTCATCGGCGAGCTGATCCATTCCTCCCAGGGCCTGGAAAACCTGACCTCGCGCTACCTGGCGCTGGGCGGGTGGGCCATCTTTTTGCTGGCGGCGATGGCGGTGGTGATGGCGCCGCCGCTGGAGGAAGCGCTGTTCCGGGGGATTTTGCAGCCGGCCCTGAAACGGCGGATGGGATTCCCGCTGGCCGCCCTGGCCGTCACCGCGGCCTTCACCGCCACCCACGCATCCCAGTACATAAACTACCCGCCGGCCCTGGTGCTGATATTCGTCTGCGGAGGCATCCTCTCCCTGCTGCGCGAGGCCGCCGATTCCCTTTGGCCGCCCATTCTCTTCCATTTCGGGTTCAACCTGGCCGCCATGCTCCCCCTGCTGTTCTTCCCGGAGGAGATTTTACGAGGCCTGTAAGCGCCGGGAGTGGGGTTTCCCGCCATCATGGGACAGCGCCCGAACCGCCGGGATTTGGGTGATTCGCCGCTGGGTTTCGGGGAATCGTCCGCCCTGGCAATATTCTCCCCCTAATTTCACCGCTATGGCTTTTTGGAACTTGGAAATGCAATAATGCGCCTGTTACCGCGGGAACCATCTCTTGGTTCGCCTTCAATGCGCCGTTTTGCCGCAAGTCTTTGATGTAAAACCATATACCGTGCACGAACCAGCGATGGACGAGAAGGAAAAAAAGGACAGGCAATGGAGCGGCACCCTGAGCGCCACCTTGAAAAAACGGCTTGAGGAGGCTGTATATCAGGGCATGAAGCTGTTTTCCGTCATTCGGTCGAAGACCGATAGCACCAGGAGTCAGCTCAAGGAAGTGTTTTACAGCACCTCGGACCAAATGCTGGAGAAAGCCGAGGGAACCCGCAAATCCGTCCAAATGCGGATGGCGATTCTTGAAATCGAGCATCACCTCAACCGGCTTTATCCGCAAATCGGAAAAATCGTTTGCGACCTCTCGGCCGAGGGGGCCAAAAGCTGGACCAAGGATAAGAACCTGAAAATAAAGATGGATCTGGCCGAGGAATACCGCCAACGCCTGAGCGAACTGAAGCAGGAACTGATGGCCCACCAACAAAGAGGCAAGGCGGAGAAGAAGTGACGCTTCAATCCTTCGGCCTTGAACCCCCCGTTCATTCCCGGTACTGTCTTGAGTGACATCCCTCGCGGTTCCGTACCCGCCGACGTGGTGGAATTGGCAGACACGCCAGCTTGAGGGGCTGGTGGGAGCAATCTCGTGGGAGTTCGAATCTCCCCGTCGGCATATGAAATTGTTTTCATAGATGAATTAACCATTTCCCGCCCATTTGTCACAGATTTGATCCTCAACCTCGTGGATTTCCGTGACAAAAGATGCCTGACCAAAAGTATCTCTACAAACGCAACCAAGTCTATTACGCAAGGTTCCGCTTGCCCAAAAAGTATGGCGGCGGATATTTCTTTAAGTCACTCAAAACCACCAATCTTCCTCAAGCAAGGGCGTTGCGTGATTTGCTTGTGATGCCTTTTCTTTCGCGGGAAAGTCTGATTGATACGGCGGCCTCTTTGTTGCGGATCACCCATCAAGGCCAATCGGCCCAATACAAGGCATTCCGAAACCTTGCCGATCCATCCTTTCCGTTGCCGCCGCCCCCCACCGAGAATCAACGATTAACACTTGCCGAGATTGCCGAAAAATATTTGGCCTTCAATCAGTCAAGCGATTTGACGATTGGAAGCACCCACAAATACCGAGCCATTATTGATGGATTTTTGGCAATCGTGGGCGGTGAAAAATTCGTTGAAGAAATCGGCAAACAGGAAATTGTAAATTATCGGGATGCTTTGGCGGCCCTGCCGTCTAATTGGATGAAACGCAAGGTGGGCGGCAAGACCACAAGGACCGTTTCGGTGTCGCATATTCAGCAATCCTTGATGGTGCTGAAAAGGTTTTTTGCCTGGATCATAAATGAAGGTTATACAGAAATTATTGAAAATCCTGTTTCCAATATCACCCTGCCTTATGTTAGAATTAAACAACGCAAGGCATTTTCTCGTGGGGAAGCGGATGAAGCCTGTAATCTTTCGTTTCCGAAAAATCAGAAATTGGTGGATGAAACCGCTTGGCGGCTGATTCCTTTGATTGGCCGTTTCAGCGGTTTGCGGTTGGGTGAGATATGCCAACTTCGCGTGGAGGATTTGGTGGTTGTGGATGGGATCAAATGCTTTCGGATCGTTGAAGATGCCTTGTTAGGCAAGACCACAAAATCCCATCGTGACCATTTGGTTCCGATCCATTCCAAGTTGGAAAAGGAATTGGATCGTTTGGTGGGCGGGCGGAGTGAAGGGCCGTTGTTTGAGCAGGTCGGCACCTACACCGATGGAAATGGCGTGACCAAGTATGGCAAGGGGTTTGGCAACCACTTCAATCGGCGTGTGAAGGCGATTGGTGATTTCTCGTTTCACTCATTTCGGAATTTCGCAATATCTGAAATGGCAAATGCAGGTCGGTTTGCAACCCACCTCAGAGCAGGCCTCACTGATCGTGCAGGTCAGCCAGGTCATCGAGCAAGGTCTCACCGAACT
>JACZSY010000211.1 GCA_022573975.1 SAR324 cluster bacterium
GCACCGAAGCCTTCCGGGGGGCGGTCTATGCCGTGGCGGCGGGCGCCTGCGACGTGGCCCTGGCCGTGGGCGCGGAGAAGCTGAAAGACACCGGCTACGGCGGATTGCCCAGCCGCACCCGGGGCGTCAACAACGACATGTTCTGGGCCAACGTCACCGCGCCGGGCAGCTTCGCCCAACTGGCCACGGCCTATCAGGCCAAGCACGGGGTGGAGGCCGGGGACCTCAAACGGGCCATGGCCCATGTGTCTTCCAAGTCACACGCCAACGGCGCCAAGAACCCCAAGGCCCACCTGCGCAAGGAAATCTCGGTGGAAAAAGTGATGGAAGCGCCGATGATCGCCGAACCCCTGGGGCTGTTCGATTGTTGCGGCGTCAGCGACGGAGCGGCCGCGGCCATCGTCACCACGCCGGAGATCGCGCGCGCCATGGGCAAGCGCGACGTGATCACCGTCAAGTCGCTGCAACTGGCCTTGAGCAACGGGCTGGAAGCCTCCCACAACTCCTGGGACGGCAGTTACTTCCACACCACCCGCATCGCCGCCAAGCGGGCCTATGAGGAGGGCGGCATCTCCAATCCCCGCGAGCAGATCAGCATGTTCGAGGTGCACGACTGCTTTTCCATCACCGAACTGGTGACCATGGAAGACCTGTTCATCTCGCCGGAGGGCGGGGCCATCAAGGACATCCTGGACGGCTTTTACGACGCCGGGGGCGAGGTGCCCTGCCAGATCGACGGCGGATTGAAATGCTTCGGGCACCCCATCGGGGCTTCGGGCCTGCGCATGCTCTATGAAATGTACCTGCAATTGCTGGGACGGGCCGGAGACCGGCAGTTGAACGATCCGGCCTATGGGCTGACCCATAATCTGGGAGGCTTCCCGCATCAGAACGTTTCCAGCATCGCCATCATCGGGCGTCAGGACGCCTGAGCCCGGCCGCCCATGAAAATTCGGGGGGGAGACCAAGACGACCATTGGCTCCCCCCTTTTTTTATCCCAGCGGCGCCGGCCAAAATGGTGAAGGGGGTGAATTTTCACACCAACGCCCTTCCATTTGGAAAAACCCCCCGTTTCGGCGGCGTGTTCCGCGCTGTCTTGCGCGCCGGCTTTTTCCCTCAATTTCCGATGAAGCGATTTTGAGGGATCTATCGTTTCATTGTTGAGGGTAAATTTTCCTCGGGCAGGCGCATTTTTTGCCGCTTTGCCAATAGGCCTCCATGGCAGCAATTCTGGCGGAACCTTTGCGATCATGGAGGCCAAAAAGACATGCCTTTTCCAGGGTGCTCCCAATGAATTTAAACAATCTGACCAAATCCCAGTTGATTGAAAAAGTGGAGGGCCTGGAAGCCAGCATCAAGGAAATGGAGGCCCAAGGCATGGGGGGGGAGGACGCGCAAGCGCGGAAGGGGGAAAACAGCGGCAGGGCAAAGGCCAGCCCTGGGGTTCTCTCCGGCCATCAACGGGTCGAGGGCGAGCCGGAAGAAAATCGCAACATGCTCACCGCGCTGTTCGACCTGATCCCCCATCAGATATTCGTCAAAGACCTGGAGGGGCGATATCTGATGGTCAATGCGGCGTTCACCGAACGCACCGGATTGACCGAAGAGATGGCCCGGGGCCAAACGGCCGATGCGCTCACCATCCTGGATGAACCTTCCCGGCGAATCTACCGCGATCAGGATCAGGAAGTGCTTTCCACCGGCGAACGGCGGGAATATCCCGTGGTGCGGGTGCGCTATCAGGACGGCCGGGAGGTGATCAACCGGATCATCCGCATGCCCTTGATGGGTTCCGGCAACAAACCGGTGGGATTGGCGGGGATTGTGGAGGACATCACCGAACGGATTCAGGGCGATGAGGCGCTCCGCCGCAGTGAGCAGATCATGGCCAGGGCCGAATCGGTGATGCATGTGGGCTCCATGCATTGGGACCTGGTCAACCACCGGCAGTATTGGTCCGACGAGGTGTTCCGCATCCTCGGCCATCAACCCCAGTCCTACATCCCCGGCGACCAACATTTCGCCAACGCGTTGCACCCCGAAGACAAGAAACGTGTCCTTGTGGACATCGCCAACGCCATTCAGGAACACAGGGCCTACAACACCGAGTGCCGGGTGGTGCGTTCGGACGGGACGGTGCGCCACATATCCGCCCAGGGGGAAATCACCTGGGACGATACCGGGAAACCCTTGCTGATGTTCGGCACCGTGCAGGATATCACGGAAAAAAAACAGGCCGAGTTGGAGCTGCGTGAATCCGAACAACGCTTCCGGGATCTGATCGAAGGGTCCATTCAGGGCATTTTGATCCATCGCCGTGGCAAACCCCTGTTCGTCAATCAGGCCTATGCCGATATGTTCGGTTTCGATTCGCCCGAACAGGTGATGGAAATGAACTCCATCAACGAGATTTTGCATCCCGAGGACAAAATTCGCCTGGATTCCTATTATCAAAAACGAATGCGCGGTGAGGACGCGCCAACCCATTATACCTTCCGGGCCTTCCGCCGGGATGGGTCGATGATTTGGCTTGACTCCCTCGCCACCCGGGTCGAATGGGAGGGTGAGCCCGCATCCCAATCGGTGAACATCGACATTACCGAACGCATGGCGGCCGAAACCGCGCTGCGCGAAAGCGAGGAGCGCTTCCGCAGCATCGTGGATCATTCGCCTTCGGCCATCCTGCTCAAGGATTTTGAGGGCCGGTACCTGCTGATGAACAAACAATTCCAGAGCTGGTACGGGATGAAGCCCGAGGACGCCATCGGAAAAAAAACCGAGGATTTGTATCCCGAGGAAACCTCCCGCCCTTACCTGGAAATGGAGCAGGCCGTGATGGACACCGGGGAGGTTCAGGAGCGGGAAATGGACCGCCGCTTTGCCGACGGCACCGTCCATAGGATGTTGATCACGAAATTTCCCGTCATCGGCCCGGATGGGAAGATGACCGGCATCGGCACCTTCAACACCGATATTTCCGCGCTGCGGCAGGCCGAGCGCATGCTGATGCAGGCCCAACGCCTCGAAGCGCTGGGGACGCTGGCCGGTGGCATCGCGCACGACCTGAACAATATCCTGGTGCCCATCATGGGGTATGCCCAGGTGCTGATCAGGCAGTACGACCTGGGCTCGGAGGCCAATTCTTTCCTGGAAATTATTGCCGGCTCGTCCCTGCGGGCCAAGGATCTGGTCTCCCAAATCCTGTTGTTCACCCGCTCCACCGAGGGCCGGCGCGATATTTGCCTGCTTTCGCCCATCGTCAAGGAAGTCGCCAAGTTGATTCGCTCATCCTTTTCTTCCACGGTCACCATTCATGCGGACATCGCCTCTTCCACCGCGCCGGTCACCGCCGACCCATCGCAAATCCACCAAGTGCTGATGAACCTGTGCATCAATGCGGGCCAAGCCATGCCCAAGGGCGGCGATCTTCATCTGGAACTGAAAAACGTAAACTTGAACGGACTGCGCAGCTACGTGGGGGATACCCTGAGAGGCGACTACGTCATGCTGGCCTGCACGGATACCGGAACCGGCATGACTCCGGAAACCCTGGGGCGCATCTTCGAACCCTTTTTCACCACCAAGGAAAAGGGGGAAGGAACCGGGCTGGGGTTGTCCACCGTTTTCGGAATCGTGAGGAACCATGAAGGGGGGATCGTCGTCAACAGCAGGCTGGGGCACGGAACGCGCTTTGAGATATACCTGCCCGCGATTGACCTGACACTGGATGACGACCAGCCAAAAACAACCGAAATTCCGACGGGAAGCGAGTCCATCCTATTCGTGGACGACGAGAAGATCATTTCCGATATGGCCAAGGTTTCCCTGGAAAAACAGGGGTACAGGGTCACCACTCAAAACGACAGCAACCGGGCTTTCAAGCTGTTCGAACAGGATCCCGAAGCGTTCGACCTGATCATCACCGATCAATCCATGCCCGGCCTGACCGGCGATCTATTGGTCGCAAAAGTGAAGCGCATCCGGCCTGGCATTCCCATCATCCTTTGCACGGGCTTCAGCGAGCAGGTCACACCCGAGGAGGCGAAGAAGATCGGCGTGCGTCAATACCTGCAAAAACCCGTGGAGATGGAGGACCTTTGGCGGAGCGTGCGGCAATCCCTGGACCATCCCGAAGGGCCGCCCCGTTCCCAGGATTGAATATTTTGCTGGAATATTATCCGCGGGGCCATTCCCCCCGGCTTGCGGCGGGGTCATTCAATCCGCGGCGGCGGGGCCAAACCCTTCCGCATCCCGCCGGCCAGGGGGCTGGCGGGATGATGGCGCCGTATTGGGAGACCACCGCCGATTGAGATCACGGCCGGCGGAGATCACGGTCGGCGGAGATCACGGTCGGCGGAGATCACTGCCAAACCACCGGCGCCTTGGCATCGGCCCAGCCCTGGAAGTTGGGGGAATAGGTCTTTTCGATGACATGGCGCTTGATCTTCATGGTGGGGGTGATCATGCCGTTTTCGATCTCCCATTGGTCCTTGACCACCGCCAGGAAAGCCAGCCGCTCATGGGGGTCCAGGTCTTGATTGACCTGTTCGATCAGCGTCTCCAACTCGCTCTGGATGGTTCCGCGTCCCTCTCCGTCCGCGGCCAGGCCGCGCACCTCCTCGCTCAACATGACCAGCGCGAAGGGCTGCGGAAATTCCGGGCCGGTGACGCAGGCCTGCTCGATATACGGGTTGGAGATCAGTTGGTTCTCGATGGGCGCCGGGGCCACGTATTTGCCCTTGCTGGTCTTGAACAGTTCCTTGATCCGCCCGGTGATGCGCAGGTAGCCGTCCTGGTCGATCTCGCCCATGTCTCCGGTCTTGAGGAACCCGTCCTCGGTGAAGCTCTCGGCGGTCAGCTCCGGTAGCTTGAAATACCCTTTCATGGTGCCCGGGCTTTTCACCTGCACCTCGCCTTCCTCGCTGATCCGGGTTTCCACCCCCGGGTTGGAGACGCCCACGTAGCCCACCCGCACCTTGCCCGGAGGGGGGAGGTGGGAATAGGCGCAGTTCTCGGTCATGCCGTAGGCCTCCAGCAGTTCCAGCCCCAGCCCCCGGTACCATTCCAGCACTTCCACCGGCACCGGCGCCGCTCCGCAGATGGCCATGCGGCATTGATCCAGCCCCAGGCCCTTGAGCACCTTGCGGCGCACCAGCCACCCCAGGAGGGGGATTTTCAACAACCGCTCCAGTTTTTCCTTGGGCATCTTGGCGAACACGCCGGCCTGGAACTTCAGGTACAACCTGGGCACGGACTGGAAGATGGTGGGCCGCGCCCGTTGCAGATCCTGCACGAAGGTTTGCAGGGACTCGGCGAAAAATATGTGGATCGCATTGTAGATGGAGTTGGATTCGATCGCCACCCGCTCATACACGTGAGCGAGGGGCAGGTAGGAAATCACGCGGTCCTTCGCCGAACCATCGCCATTGCGGGAAAAATCGAGGATGGTTGCGAACTCCCGGCAGGCCGTGCCCATGGCGCCGAAGGTGAGCATCACGCCCTTGGGCTCGCCGGTGGTGCCCGAGGTGTAGACGATGGTCGCCATTTCATCGGGTTCCCGGTGCGGGTTGTCGGCGATCGGTTCGGTCTCCCCGGATATTTTTTCCCATTCGATGCCGCTCTCCGGCGGCGCCAGGGGCAGCGAAATCATGGCCATCCCATCGGGAACCCCGGCTTTCATCTGCTCCCAATCGTCCAGCTTGCCCACGAACAAAATCTTGGACTCGCTGTGCTCCAGGATTTGCCGCACCGTGTTGGCGGCCAGGGTCGGATAGAGCGGCACCGTGACATGACCGGCCATCCAGATGCCCAGGTCGGTGATGATCCAGTGGGCGCTGTTCTTGCCCATCAGCGCGATCTGGCTTTTGGGGGGGAAGTTCAAGGAACGCAGATGCGCCGCGACCTTTCGCGCCTCGGTCATGGTCTCGCGCCAGGTATAATCCACCGCCTCACCCCCACCGGTGGGTTGGGTCAGGAAAATCCGGTCGGGCGTGGTGGCCTCCCAATGATAGGCCTTGGCCAACAACAGTTCATCGGTTCGAATGTCCATGGTGTCCCTCCTTCATCGGATGCGATGGGGGCAGGGTTTTTCAGCAACGCCTGCGATTTCCCCCTCGAACATCCTGTTTTCGTTGACGGGTAAGGCTTTTGATTCCCCAAATTCCGGTTGCCCATCCGATCATGTTCACCCGCCGTTGGCAAGACAGGGGAATGCCTCCCCACTAAAATCCATTGTTGTAATCTCCGTAAAATAAATGAGTTGGGATGGATTATAGTGGGGAGCCGGGAGAATATGGAAGGGGGCGGGCAGTTCGGCGGGACCCCAACCTCGGCCCCTCCCCGTATGTTGATATTGCACAGCCCAAGGGAGGAAGCTTTCTTTCTGCACTTTTTCGATGCCTTCGGCGGGTAAATCCCCTCTTCGTGCCTGAACAGTGCCCAGGGAAGGGTATATTGGGGGTGGGGGTTTCGACGTGCGAAGCCTCACCCCCTCCAGCCTGCGGCCTCCCCCCCTCTCCATTGGCATGGAGAGGGGAATAGCGTTGTTTTTACAATGATATTGGTTGGTGAGACACCCTTCCCCCGGTGATTTTTTACAGCCAAATGGGGAAGGGCAGGGGATGGGGATTTCCCCGTTGACCCACGCAGAGAGGGGAGCTTTCTTTTTCATGGGATGGGTGCGGATTGGGGGAGATTGTGGTTTTTCCGGCGGGGCCTCACCCCTCCGGCCCGCTGTTGCAGTTCCATCCGTGTCCATCCGTGGTTGAATAGCGCCCGTGGGTCATCCCTCCGGCTCCGGGGCGTTGGGTTCCGAACCTGCGGACTCCAGCCCCGCCAGCACCTGGTCCACGTTTTTCACCGAGCCGCGCAGCCAGTGGAGATACAGTTCCCGCCGCCGTTGCGGAGCGAGGAGGAATCGCTCGGGATGGGGGCTGCTCCCAGCGAGGCGCTGGATTTCCCGGCGGGCGTGAAAGGCGCTGAGGGCCACCGAGACCGACAGGTTGAAGCTCTGGGCGAATCCCAGCATGGGGATGCGGAAGCGGGCATCGGCCAGTTGCAGCACCGCTTCCCCCACTCCCTGATGTTCGTTGCCGAAAACCAGGGCGGTGCGTTGGGAAAAATCGATTTCTTCCAGGGCCATGGACGATTCGTCCTCCAGGTGGCTGGCCAGCACCCGATAACCGCCGGCCTTGAGTTCCTTCAGGCAGGCTTCCGTGGTGGGGGCCTCGTGCAGGGAGAGCCACCGCTCGGTGCCGATGGTGATGCCCCGGGAGAATCCCAGCCGCTCGCCGGGTTGCACCAGATGCACTTCCTGAAACGAAAGCGCGTCCAGCGAGCGCAGGGCGGCGCTAAAGTTGTGTGGATCGATCATCCGCTCGAAGACGAAGGCCACGTGGTCGCTGCGGGTGGAGAGCACCTGGCGCATGCGCCGCACACGCGCCTCGGTGAGCAGGGATTCCAACTGGGCGATTTGCCGTTCCATCCCGGAAGGTGACTTTTTCATAAATGGTCAAAATGAGGGTTGAAGGTTTCAAAACGAGCCTCACCCTTCCGGCCCGCAGCCCGGTGCCCGAAGCCTCACCCCTTCCGCCCTTTGGGCTCCCTCCCCTCTCCATTGGCCTGGAGAGGGAAAAATCGTTGTATTTACAATAATATAACGCAAATAAACACCCCCTTTCTCCATCCGCTGTTTTAAAAGGCCTGTGACCAACTCAAAAAAAGCAGAAGGGGACGCCTCCGGCGGCCCACCGGGGGGAAACTTTGAAAAGTTTCAACAAACTTTTTGATAGCAAAAACAAGTATTTTCAACCCTCATTCCAATACCTTATTGAAAGTTTTA
>JACZSY010000212.1 GCA_022573975.1 SAR324 cluster bacterium
AAGGAAAATATTTTATCGTTGCCATCCAGGGACCCTACCGTACCGGTTGACACGGTATCGGGAGCGTCAGGTTCCCTGTGAATGGTGAAGGAGATATCGCCATTTGCACTGAAAACGGCGGTGGTCTCGTAAACCACGCCGTCGTTTTCCTCGATGGTTCCCACCCAGGTGCCGGTGAGGTCCGCGGGGTCGGAAGAGGCGACGGAGGGAGTGATCAGATCGACCCCGCACCCGGCCGTGAACAGGAACAGGGCCACCATCCAGATTGCCGGAACCCATCTCCGGAAGCGCCGGCGGGCAGCGCGGCGCCCATGATCGATAGCGGAAGAAACGGAATTTCGCGGTGCGGATTTGGCGAAGCCGCCACGGATGGCGTTACCGGGAAAAATCGACAACATATGGCATCCCATAGACCGTTTCCCTCCTTGGATTCGGTAATCAGAATAATTTTGTACCCCCTGTTCTTTTTATAGACACATCCAGGCAGGGATGGAAACTATTTTCTGTCGTTTTTTAAACCGGCCGGTTATCCCGCAACAGGATGTTGAAAACCCCTGATTGGCAGGGCCGGGCTGTGTCGTGGGGTCAGGGGCGCTTTTTGTCCTGAGGGATGTTTTCGGTGCCTTTTCCGGTGTTTTTTAAGGTGCTATTTTCTGTACTTTTTTAGGTGCTATTTTCCGCGCGTTGTTCCGCCCCGATGCGGCCCAGGGGATACTCGGTCAGGTCGACGAATTTGAACAGGGGAGCGAACGATGGATGCACCTCGGCGGCTTTGCGGAACAGTTGCTGGGCCATCCGCCGGTAAGCGGGATGTCCCTGGGGA
The DNA here is from genome assembly GCA_022573975.1 of SAR324 cluster bacterium. Lineage (GTDB taxonomy): Bacteria > SAR324 > SAR324 > SAR324 > JACQKK01 > JACZSY01. The sequence goes on from JACZSY010000212.1 coordinate 824, forward strand.
GACGACCGCAATTCCACCAGCCAGATCAGGGCCCGCAGGTTGATGTGTATCTGCCAGCGGATGCGGTAGGCCATGGGCACGACATATTGAGCCGCTTCGGGGAAATCCGCCGCGATCCGCTCGTAGGCTTCCCCCGCGCGCTCCATGGCGGCGGCAAAGGGCGATTGCAGTCCCGCCCCGGCGATCTCCTCGGGCATCTCATAACCCAGCCGGGCAGACAGGGGTTGCCGTTGCTGGGTGAGCATCCGGTGGCGGTGGAGGTCCCGGTACATGCCGAAATCCCCGGTCAGGTCGAAGGTATAGAAGGCCAGTTCCAGGGCGCGGGGCGGTTTGTGGCGCCGGTTTTCCCGCAAATCGGCCAGCTCTTGAAACCTCGCGGTGCGTTCCGCTTCGGAGAGGGAACCGGCCCAGGCCAGCAGCGGGGCCGAATCGCCGCCGCTGCCGGAAAAATAAAGGGAGGCCAGCACCTTCCGCGGAGCCGCCGGGTCCCAATCCACCAACTTCACCGGGGAGGGTTCCTCCGGGGGGTCTCCTCCGGGAGCGATGGGGCCCTCCGCGGAAGGTATGGGCGCCCGCTCCGTGAAAGCAGTGAGGGATTGATGGTATTGTTGAAAACCGGAGAAATGCCGGTGGGCGGGATCGGCCCGCCGCACAAAAGAGGGAATCACCTTGCTCAATTCGGCCAGCATGGCCCCGCCCAGGGTTTGCATCTCGGCCAGGGGGGAGATTTGCAGCCGGATCAACAGCGTTTCAAAAAAACGGCCGTTGCCATAGATTCCCATGTTGGTCAGCGTCGAGGCCGGCAGCAAACCGCGCAAGCCATCGAAAACCCTGGCCCGCACGGAGCGCCGCCAAGCCGCCTCGCTCACGCCGGGATCGCGTTGGGCGGCCTGTTCCACATAAGCGGTAAGCGGGCCGATCATTTCCCGGTAGGTTTCGAACAGCGCACGGTTGGTGTTCAGGTACAGCTCCCGGTGCGCGGAGTCCATCAGCGCCGGTTCCTGGTAAAACAGGTATTCACCATCCACTTTGTCCCCGAAAAAAACATAGCGGGTGGATTTTTCCAGGGGTGACCCGCCGATGCGCGCGTCTTCGAGCACCTTGGTGGCGATCATGGAGACGTTTTCGATCGCCAGATGGGCGCCGCCCAGTTCGGCGATGGAATCGTCCCCATAGCTGTCGAGGATGCGGCTGTAAAAACCCTCCGCTCTTTTCACGGCCGCTTCCGATTCCTTCGCCGCCGTTTCGCCCGAACGAAGGGCCTCCCCGGAAAATCCTCCAATGCCGGCGAATTCCGATTCGGGCGCCTGGATAAAATCGGTCAACAGCAATTCCCGCAACCCCTTGGCGGATCGGGAATAGCGGGAAAACAGGGCGCCCTTGACCACTTCGGGCAGATTGGTGAGGGCAAACACCGATCCTTCGGTGTTGGTGACGTAGCGCGACAGCAATGACCGTTCCGCGGGGGAAAAATTTTGAGGATCGGTATTGCCGGAATTGGACATGAAGAGGCCTCTATGGAACAAATGGGTGTTATGATATCATTCGATGTTATAATTGTTTCGAAAACACAGGTTAACCAAAGGGACGGGGCTTGTCATGAGGATGCCGGTTTCCGTGTTTTCCCGATCCCCTTCGGCCGGCCTTCGTTTCAACGGAAGCCCACCTTCCATTTTTCGGCCAAGGCGGCCGGGGTGGATGGGGCGATAAAAATAAACGGCTTCGCGGCAAAGAGCGAGGTTTAAAAACACCGGCTTCTTTTTCCCCGCAAGCGGCGGGGAATGGACCCTATAAAAAGATTCATGGGAGCGACCCTGTCATGGAATATGATCTGATTCCCCAAAAAGAACGTGATTTGGGCCGTGGGGCCGCCCTGCTGGCGTGTGGCGCCGTGATGGTTTTGCTGACGTGGATTCTTCCCTCGATCGCCTTCCTGGCGGTTGCCGCCTATGGGGTCTACCGCCTCTTTCTGAAGGAATTCGGCGAAGGCCTGGTGGCCCTGGCGGTGGCGGTGGCTTTCTACATTTTCAGCGGCGTACTGGCGGCCCTGCTATGGATCGTGGGCGCTTTGGCCGCGGGGGCCGGATTGTTTTTTATGATCCGGGCGCTGCTTCAACACTCCAGAGCCGATTAATCATTGTGGAGAAAAAATTATGATTATGCGTGCCAGGCCAGTGCTTTCACGCGCCCGGTTCTTCACCAGGCCGGCCCGGCGGGTGGCGGCGGTTGCCGTTGCGGCGGTGTTGTTCGCTTTTTCCGGTGGCGCCCCGGCGATGGGTTCGCAACACGCATCGCCGGGTGATTTCCTTCGATTGGACGATTTCAATGAGACCTATCCTCCGGGGAAAATTCCCGGAAAATGGAAGGCCAGGTACCTGCTTCCCTATTTTGGGAGGGGCGACCGCGCACATATTCATTTTGTTCATGACGGCCCCGGCCAACATTTTATTCACCTGGAAACCGGGAAGGACAACTGGTTGTCGCTGGGGATGGATGTTGCCTTCCGGGCCAAGGATTGGCCTGTGCTCGAGTGGGAATGGAAGGTCGGCAAGTTTCCCAAGGGAGGGGATGTACGCAAGGCCGACAAGGACGACCAGGCGGGGGCCATTTGTTTCATCATCGGATATGGAACCTTCGGCTACGATTCGGCCCTGTGTTATCTTTATGAAAACACGGGTCCCAAGAACAAGCTCCTCATTCACCGCAAAAACAAAAACACCCGGTTTTATTTCCCACGCACCCGCGAGGCGGATGGGGGGCAACGGTGGTACAAGGAGCGGAGGAATATTTACCAGGATTACCGGAAAGCATTTGGGAAGCCACCGAAGAAAAAGGGGTTGATCGTCCTGTTGATCGATTCCGATTCCACGGAAACCTCGGCGGAGGTCTTCTACCGCAATCTCTATCTAAGAAAAAGGTGAATCTTTTCTTTACCGGTCCATTTCCCTCCGCCTGGGGCGACAGGGAAGCCCGATAGTTCCCCCTCGCCTCTTGCGGCGAGGGTTTTCCATTTGCACCGCCCCGGACGTTACGGTGTTGAGGTTTCCCAATGGCCCGCACCGGCCCGGGCCTGAACCCGTGTCTCCGCGATCAGGCATTTCCCATTCCGCCGCCCTCGAGGGGAAAATCCAGGCCAACGGTCTCGGCTCCCCTGCAACCGAACCTATCCGGAACGCATCATGCCCGCAAAATTTTCCGAACTGGAAAATCGCATCCGCTCCCTGCTGGGGGAAGAGCCTGGCGCTCCATTGCGCCAATTGCTGGAACGGTCCGAGACGGTGGACCTCGCCGCGGCGTTTTTCCATCTGGCGGTGGACGAGCAGCAACGGGTGTTGGGCGTGATGGATTCTCACCGGGCCGCGGCCGTGCTGGCCGAGTTGGACCCTTTGGGCCTGGAGCGGCTGGTGGATGATGTGCCCGCGGAGCGGATGGCCCATTATGTGTCCCTGATGGAGCCGGACGACGCGGCCGATGTGTTGGGCGCCCTTGGCAAGGCTCCGGCCCAGGCCATCATGGAGGCCTTGCCCGGAGACCGGCGGGCCGAGATCGGACTGCTGCTGACCCATGGCCCGGAGACCGCCGGCGGAATCATGGATCCCGACGTGGTGCAGGTGCTCCACACGAAAACGGTGGCCCAGGCCATCGAGGATATCCGGGAGTATGTGAAACGAGTCGGGCTCGACGATTTTTTCTCGGTGTTCGTGGTGGATCAAGACCGCCGCCTGGTGGGTGTGGTTCCCAATTGGAAAATGCTGCTGGCCGATCCTGCCCGGAAGGTGCGGGAGATCATGATTCCCGATCCGGTCAGCGTCGAGGCGGAGCTGGACCAGGAAGAAGTCTCCATGCTGGTGCGCGACCACGACCTGGTGACCATTCCGGTCGTCGATGGGAGCCATCGCCTGATCGGACGCATCACCGTTGACGACATCGTCGACGTGATCCAGGAAGAGCATACCGAGGACCTGGCCCGTCTGACCGGAACGGGGGCCGAAGACGTGCGGGAAGTGTCCATCGCCCAAACCTTGAGGGACCGGGCGCCGTGGCTTTTCATCGCGCTGGGGGGACAGTTCCTGGCGGCGATGATCATGCGCAGCAAACAGGCATACCTGGTGGAAATCCCCCAACTGGCTTTCTTCATCCCGGCCGTAATGGCCATGGGCGGAAACACCGGCGTGCAATCGGCCTCCCTGGTGATCCGGGGTCTGGCCACCGGAGAGGTGCGTCTTTCTCACTTCCGGCGCAGGTTGAAGCGCGAATTCCTGGTGGCCTTGTCCATCGGGAGCGTGTTCGCCGTCATTTTGATCGGGGGCGGCTTCGTGCTGACCGGGTGGTGGGCCCTGGGTCTGGTGGTGGGCCTGGCCACCCTGGTCACCATCACCGTCGCCTCGACGGGGGGAATGGTGATTCCCATGGTGCTGCGCCGCCTGGGGAAGGACCCCGCCCTGGCCACCGGCCCGTTCCTGACCACGCTCAACGACGTGATCGGGATCGCGGTGTACCTGCTGTTGGCCTATTTCTTCCTGTTCTATCTGGGGCTTCGCTGGTAAATCTTATCGTCCCCGTTCAATTAAGGTGCATGACATGAAAGGCGTAATTCTCGCGGCGGGTTATGGTACGCGGTTTTTGCCCGCCACGAAGACCGTTCCCAAGGAAATGTTCCCGCTGATCGATACGCCGGCCATCGACCTGATCGTCGGGGAAATGGCCGCGGCCGGCATCGGTGACATTCTCATCATTACCTCGCGCCGCAAAAAAGCCCTGGAAGATTATTTCGACCGGGAAGTGGAACTCGAATCGGTGTTCCGCGACGAAGGCGCCACGGAAAAATTGCGGGCCATCGAACCGCCCGCGGTCAACGTTTCGTTTGTCCGCCAGCAACGCATGGGGGGGACGGGGGACGCCCTGTTGCTGGTGGAGACCTTCAGCGGCGGGGATCCCTTCGTGGTGGCCTATCCGGACGACGTGATGCTGGACGGACCCTCGCTGTCCGGGCAATTGATCGAAACCCATCGAAAAACCGGGCTGACCGTGCTGGCCGGTCAGGAATTGACCGATGGGGACGTCTCCAGATACGGGGTGATGGACACCGAGATGCGCCAGGGCGTGGAAATGGTGCGCGCCATGGTGGAAAAACCCGCGCCGGGAACCGAGCCCAGCCGGTTGGTGGCATATGGCCGCTATCTCTACACGGCGGAAATCTTCGCCGCGCTGAAAACCAGCCGCGAACAGGCGGGGCCGGGGGAATTCACCCAGACTGCCGCCATCAACCGGCTGGCCGGGCAGGGCAGGGTCGCCGTGCGCCGGTTCGAAGGAAAAGTGCTCGACGTGGGAACGCCCCTGGGTTACCTGGAAGCCATGGTGAGCTATGGGCTGCACCGCCCCGAGTTCCGCGAGGATTTGCTGGCCTATCTGCGCCAGGTGGTGGCGCGGGAGGGTTGAGCAAACATTTTCCGCGGCCTCCCCCGCAACCGCCGCCGTCCTGCCGCTGAAATTTCCGCCATGTTTCCGTCTCAACCCTTCCTACACCACCCGCACGCCGTTTTTGAACACCGCGCGGTGGTTCTCGCGCCTGGAAGCCGCGGTGATGTCCTGGGTGGGATCGCCCGCCACCACCAGCAGGTCCGCCGGCGCGCCCTCGGCGATGCGCCCCGCCTCCAGTTCAAGCAGCTCCGCGGCGTGGGAAGTGGCGGCGATCAGCGCATCCACGGGTTTTATTCCCAATTCCACCAGGTATTCCAGTTCCTCGCTGTTCTCCCCATGAATATTGAACGGGGTGCCGGCATCGGTGCCCATGGCCAGCTTGCCGCCGGCCTGGTAGAACATGCGCACCGAGGCACGGTGCCGCTCGGCGACGCGGTTGGATTTTTCGATCACGTAATCGGGGATGCCGTTGCCGGCATTGGCCAGGATGCGGTTGATGGCCGCCATGGTGGCCACCAGGTAGGTGCCCCGTTTGAGCATTTCCTCGCAAGTCCGGTCGTCCAGGAAGATGCCATGCTCGATGGAGTCCACGCCGCCCAACACCGCATTGAGAATGCCCGCGGTGCCTTGGGCGTGGCTGGCCGATTTTTTATTAAACCGGTGGCCTTCGGCGATGCCCGCGGCCATCTCCTCCGCGCTGAAATGCGCGTCCTCGGGATTGACGCCGGGCGTCATCACCCCGCCGGTGGCCATGATCTTGACCTGGTCGCAGCCCGCGTGAATCTGTTCGCGCACGGCCTTTATCACGTCCTCCACCCCGTCGGCGACCCGTCCGATGTAATTTCCGTGGCCTCCCGTCATGCAAATCATCTTGCCCACGGCGCGGATGGTGGGCCCCTCGAAGGTTCCGTCCTTGATGGCGTCCCGGACGGCGAATTCGAGAAAGTCCTTGCCCCCGCAATCGCGGACGGCGGTGAATCCGCCCCGCAGCGTATTTTGCGCGTGCTTCAGCGCCCGCAGCGTGATCTGGCTGTCCAGCAGCTCCCGCATCGCCCCCCGGGGGTTGGCCTCTCCACCCGAACAAAGGTGCACGTGGCAGTCGATCAGCCCGGGCAGCAGGGTCAGGCCGGCGGTGTCGAAGCGTTCACCGGAAAACCCCTCGAACTGGCCCGCCGGGGCAACCGTGGCGATTTTTCCCTCCTCCACCAGCACGCCCAGCCCATCGGCCATGGCGCCCAGTCCGTCGAAGACCTTGCCTCCGGAAAATAAAATGGATTCCATCGTTTGTTTTCAACTCCTCGCGATAATTATTCGGTTGTCCCATCCCGCCTTTACATCAAACGGCGGGCCGTTGCGGGTGGATTTTACTTAAATTAACCAGCAATTGCCAGACAGCCTCCATGTCGTTGGCTCCCGCCTGTTTTACGAGTGTTCGTTCCCGGAAAAATTTAATCTCTACGGGTTTAATTCCCCGCCGCTTGGGGCGAAAAAAGGAAGCCTATTCCTCAGCTGATACCCCGCCCCTTGGGGTGGGGTCATTCATTATTTTCTTCATTTTTTTGTTTTAATCTTGTTTTTACAGAGGGTTAT
>JACZSY010000017.1 GCA_022573975.1 SAR324 cluster bacterium
AGCATGGAAACGGAAACGGAAACGGAAACCATGGAATAGACAGTTCCCGGCGTGGAGGGTCGGCCGCATGGCCGGCGGACCCTCCAGATCCCATCCCGCATCACCAGGACGGATTCCATGTCCTGTCTCCTCATGCCCCCGCCGCACCCCGGTGATATACCAACCTCTCGGAAGAGGAACCGTCCCCCAATCCGCCATGCCGCTTTGAATTGAAACTCCATGGCCCGCTCCGTTTATTTGATTTCCCTGGCCTCCAATGCGGTTGAAGGTGGCCGCCTGACAAAGGGCAGCAGCCACCCGGATCGCCCATTGCGGTTGTTTTCACCGCCAGGGGAGGCGCATGTGGAGGAGCATATCCTCCAATCCCTGGAGGCGTTCACCGATGGCTTCGCGGAAAACCGGATACCCGCCATCTTGATTCTGCCCACCAGCGCTGTCAGTGTCCGGCGCCTGGAGTTCAAATTTGGCGACGCCAAAAAAATTCGCCAGGTCATTCCCATGCAACTGGAGAATGAACTGCTCGATAGCCTAAGCCTGTACAACTACGATTTTGAGGTGTTGGTCAGCGAAGAAGACCGGGGGGAGGTGATGGTCTATTTGGCCGAGCGGCAGTTTCTGGACAGAGTGGTGGAAATTGCCGAACGCCGGAAGATTCATCTCGAGCGGGTCACCTTTTCGGCCCATGTGCTGGCCCAGTTGATGGGCCGCGAGGGCATCCGGCAATGTCTGGTTTACGTGGGAAGCGACGAGGCCTACATCGCCGAGACCTATTCCGGGCGCTTGGTCGAGGTCAACAGGTTCAATGCCCGGCCCGGCAAGGTGCTGGCGGAAATTGAGCATCTGCACCAGGGCCGTCCCCAGGAAATGCTGAACGTCTTGTTCAATGGCGGGGAGGACGGGGTGAACCGGGAGGCCCTGTTGAAAGATTTGACAGGCGAATTGGAAAGCGCCCGGGAGGAGGCCAACCGGTTCATCCGGATCAAAAGCGGTGGCGAGGCGCCGGAGATCACGGTTCATGGCCTGTTCGACCGGTGCTTCGAGGTGCTCCCCGAAACGGGAGAACTGCGCCTCCGCCCAAAACCGGATGACTCGGCCTCCATTGGAGAGCGCCCGTTTCTCGGAATTCTTCATCAGGTGTTCCAACACAACGGGAATCCGGTTTCGACCAAGGGCATCAATTTATTCAAACGGGTCGGCGTTTGGTTGCCCGCGGTCTCGGAATTGAAAGGGTCTTTCGCGGTCACCCTGACGCTCCTGCTGCTGATGGCGGGAATGGTTGCCGGTGGGTTTTTTCTGCGCACCTCATCGCTCCAGGGCCGGTTGGACGGGATGGATGCGCAACTGAAGCGGCAGTTGAAAATCACCCAACCGATCAGTTCCTTCCTCATCCGAAACGCCCTCTTGCGGCTTGAGGGGCGTTTGAAGGCCCTGAAAAAGAAGAGGGAAACAGCGGCCTTTTTCGAGCAATATCATTACAGCACACTGTTTTTGTTCAAGGAGTTGTCGGCGTTGATCCTGGTGGACGGAAAACTATCGGTGGATTCCCTCTCGTTCAATCGCAACCGGTTTTCCATCGCCGGTTCCGCGGAGAATTTCAATGCTCCGGAAAAATTGAAGAACCAGATCGCGGCAATGAAGCGTTTCCGGGGCCGTTCAGTGAAAATCACCACCTCCGGGTCCACTCAGGCGATCCGGTACCGGATTTCGGTGGGGAGGTGATGGCATGTTGTTATCGACCCGTGAAAAATTTCTGATCGCAGTGATGGTGGTGCTGTTTCTCATCACCGGAGGGTATTATGGCGTCAGGGGATTGGAGACCTACGAGCGGGATATCCAAGCGCAACTGGAAGTGCGGGAGGTGTTTTCGCGGAGGGCTGTGTTGCTGGCGGAGCAAATCCGGGAACAGGAAAGGCTGGCGCCAAAGGCAACCTCTCGCCGCCGGCCATTGATCGGTTTTGTCGAGCAATTGACCAACCGCCTTCAGTTGAAAGGCCGGGTGCAACTCAATTTGATCCCACAGGAAAAATCCACCGGCATGCAGGGCATCCAATTAAAGGTCGACAACCTGACCTTGGACGAAATGGTGGAATTGGTGTACACATTGGAAGATGCCAAGAGGCCGTTGATCATTGACCGGTTCGAAGTCAGTCCATCTTTTCGAACAAAAAAAAGGCTGCGGCTTTCGATGCGGATTTTATCCAGAGGGTAATTTTCTCCTCGTTTTGCCATGCGACGCTTGGGAATCTTTCTATTGGCCTTTCTGGTGACCCTGGGGGGGGTATGGGCCGGTGTGATTTGGAAATTTCCCGGTGATGCGGTTTCACGGTATGTGGAGAGCCGGGTCAACCGTTCCCAGGGCTTTATTCTGGCATTACACCCCGCCGAAATGCGATGGAACCGGCTCTATATTCCCCGAGCCGAAATCCGGAGACGCGACAAGCCGAAATCGCCGCCGTTGTTCATCCTCACCGATTTTACCGTTCCGATAACCTGGCGGTTGGCGTGGGGGCTGCCGGTGCGGGCCGTGCTCGGAAAGAAGGGCCGGGTTGAAGCCTTTCTGCCCTGGAAGGAAGGTGGAAAAGCGATGTTGAAGGGGGAACTGCTGCTGGAAGAGGTGGCCCTGCCGGCCGTGATGCGTCCCATCGCCTTGAAGGGCCATTTTACTTTTTCCGGCGAGTTCACCATGAATGCCGCGGCCCGGGCAGGCACCGAGTTGCCTTCAGGGACGCTGGAGGGGAAGGGCACGAACCTGACCATCACAGGCGTAACGGTTGGAGGCAAAATTCTGAAGATCACCCGATTGTCCAATATGGAAATCCGGATCCATACCGGCAAGGAGGTGAGGATGGAAAAAGTGTTGGTGGAGGGAGACATCCAGGGCAACATAACGGGCCGCATGACGCCCAACCTGCGCAACCCGCGTCAAACGCTGTTGGGTCTGCAAATCAATGCGTCTTTCAGGAATGCCTGGCTGGCCGGTCTGGGCCAGTTGCGTCCTGTTGCCGAAAGCTACCTGAAAAAAGGCCGGCTGATCCTTACCCTCGATGGAACCATTGGGAGCCCCCGTTTAAGGGCGAGAAAATGATGAAACGATTCGGAAAAAAAGCCGGAATCATCGCCGTTGGCGTCTGTTTACTCCTGATGGCGCTGTTGGCCGGCGGCGTATTCGCCCTGGGGGAATACATGGCGGTGATCGAAACGGAACGGCCAGTGGCCCTGGTGATCCGGCATGGGGATTCCCTGAAACAGGTGGTGCGCAATTTGTCCAAGGATGGCCTGCTGAGCTATCCGGGGCTGGTCACTTTCCTGGGCGTGGTGCGGGGCGATTCCTCGCGTATCAAGGCGGGCGAATATCTCCTGGAAGGAAGCATCTCTGCCAACCAATTCCTGGACAATATCGTCACCGGCCGGGCGCGATTGGTTTCCATCACCATTCCCGAGGGGTTCTCGTTGCGGGAAATCGCCAGGCGGCTGGAAAAAAATTCCTTGGGAAGCGCCGCGGAATTCCTGCGTCTTTGCAAGGATAAAAAATTCATCGCGACGCTGGATTTGGACATCGATACCGGTCCCAGTTCCCTGGAAGGATTCATCTATCCGGAAACCTATTTCTTTTACCGCGGCGCCAGCGAGGCCCACCTGATTCGTACCATGGTCAAGCAGTTCAAGAAGAAGGCCAGCGCCACGTTGAAAACCGGGGGGAATTCGGGCCCCCTCTCCCCATATGAAATCCTGGTGCTCGCCTCAATAATCGAAAAGGAGACCGGCGCGGGCCATGAACGCCCTCTGATTTCCGCGGTATTTCATAACCGGTTGAAACTGAAAATGCGCCTGGCCAGCGATCCCACCGTGATTTATGGGATCAGCGATTTCGACGGCAATATAAAACGGATACACCTGCGCGCCAAAACGCCGTACAATACCTATAAAATCCGGGGACTTCCGCCCACGCCGATCGCCAACCCGGGATTGGAAAGCATCAAGGCGGCGGTTTCCCCGGCGAATGTAAAATACCTCTACTTTGTATCCAAGGGCGACGGCACCCATTTTTTCTCCAAGGATTTCAAAACACATAATCGAGCGGTGTATAAATACCAGATTCTCAGACACCGCAGGAAACGAAAATCCTGAATTACCCAGGGTCCAGCCACCCCGCGGGGGGAGCGGGACGGTGTTTTCCCCACGCCCCTCCGGGCGGCTCATCGGATGGATCCAGGGAGAAGAGGCGCGCCGCCCAGACATGACCGGACAGGATGCCATATGCCGCTTTACGCCTACCGGGCACTTGATGCCGCTGGAAAACCCGCCAAGGGAACCCTCAGCGCCGCTTCGGAACGGGAAGTCCTCTCAGTGCTTCGCGAGCGTTCCTTTTTTCCACTCCGGGTCAAGCCTGTGCGTAGTATCGGGGATACCATCCGCTCCCAGCTTCGCATTGGGCAGGGTAAAAGCTTATCCAGCCGGGAGTTGGGCGCATTCCTGCGTCAATTGGGCACCCTGATCCAGGCCACCCTCCCCTACGACGCGGCTCTGCGCCTGATTCTCGACCAAACCTCCAATCCCTCGCTCCAGAGCGCCCTTGGCGAAGTGCAGGCCCGGGTGGTTGAAGGGTCCTTTCTTTCCGACGCCATGGCGCCGCATCCGCGAATTTTTCCCCCCATGGTGGTGAACATGGTGCGCACCGGCGAAACCAGCGGCGCCCTGGGGTTGGTGTTGGAGCGATTGGCCCTCTACTATGAAAACATGAGCAAAATCCGCAACCGGATTGCCGCGGCGCTGGTGTATCCTATCTTCATGCTCGTTTTCAGTATGGGGGTGGTGGTGTTCCTTTTCATCCAGATCATCCCCAAGATCACTTCGATCTATGAAAACTTCAACAAGGAACTGCCGTGGTCCACCCGGTTCATGATCGGGATCAGCGATGTGTTGGTGGGCTATTGGTGGGCCTGTCTCCTGCTGGCCTGTGGGGCCTTCTATGGCCTCATGTGGATGTCTCGCACGGAGCAGGGCCGGCACCTGAAGGACCGCATGGAGTTGGCGGTGCCGGTGTGGCGGATCTTCCGCCAAAAGGTGCTCTTGCAGCGTTTCACGGAAACCCTGGCCACCATGCTCAAAAGCGGGGTTGAGTTGAACCATGCGCTGGCCGTTTCCTCCGAAGTGGTGGAGAACAGAATTTACCAGAATGGCCTGCGGGATGTGATCTTTGATATTCAGAACAAAGGCATGCAGTTCTCGATGGCCCTTCGGCGCACCGGATTGTTTCCGGAGGAAATCTGCCAGATGATCGCCATTGGCGAGGAAACCGCCACCCTGGACGCGATGCTGATCAACATGTCCGAGCGCCTCTCGGTGGAGGTGGGGGCCGCGATGGATTCCGCCCTGGCGTTGCTCGAACCGCTGATGATCCTGCTGTTGGGCATCATCATTGGATTTATCGTGATTTCCGTCCTACTGCCCATTCTTAACCAAAATCAACTTTTGGGATGATTATGATCGAATCGAAAAAAATCGGGCCTGAACGAAGAAGCGATCAGGACCGCCGCAGGGGGGTGATTATTCTGGAAATCCTGGTGGTGATGATTATCCTGGCCCTTCTGATCACGCTGGTGGCGCCCAATTATCTGGGGCTGGGTGAAAAGGCCAAGGCAACCGTCACCAGGAGTAATATCAATTCCCTGGTGCTTGGTTTGAAGTTCTACCATGCGAGAAGTTCCACTTTTCCGTCCACCGAACAAGGCTTGCAGGCGTTGATGCAAAAACCGGATGTGGGCAATATTCCCAAAAATTGGGAAGGCCCGTATATGGACGCCAACAGGCTGCCCCTCGATGGATGGGAAAACAAATTTCAATACACCTCTGACGGCCGGGTTTTCGAAATCAAGTCGTTGGGCGCGGATGGCCGCGAAGGCGGGAGCGAGTTGAATGCGGACATTTCCAGCAAGGACCTCTGAGCCGCATCCCCCGCGGGGTGTGATTCTGGTGGAGCTGATGGTGGTGCTCGCCCTGATCGGCGTTTTGCTGCTGGTGGTCGTGCCCAATTTCCAGGGGCTGCTGGAATCGCCCCTGGAAGCCGAGACCAAGCGGCTGGCGGGGTTGATCCGCGCGTTGCGCAACGAGGCGGTGTTGAGTGGCTCCCGCTTCCGGCTGATGGTGGATCTGCGGGGGCAATCGTACTTCGTCGAGAGGATGTCCCAGAGCGGTTGGTTCATCCAATCCGATCAGGAGTATTTGCGCCGCCACCGTTTGCCGGAGTCGATGGAGTTGAAGGCGCTGGAGTTGATGGGGGACACCATCCGGCCCGAGCGGAACCTCAAACCGGTGCCCATTTTCATAGACACCTCGGGGGCCATCGATCCCTTCACCCTGTACTTCAAATACCAGGATCGGGACTATGCCTTCCGGGTCGGAGGATTCACCGGAAAGGTGGACCTGTTGAGCGATGAAGCGCTACGATAACGTGTTTAAACAGTTTCGCCATCGAACCGGCGCCCGGAACGGCCCTTCGCAGGGCTGCCTGAAAGGACTCCGCGGCAGGCCGGGATTCACCCTGATGGAAATCCTGGTGGCGTTGACAGTGCTTTCCCTGACTCTGATGAGCATTTACCAGAGCTTCGCCAACACGGTTTTCATCCAGCAGGCCACCCAGCGTCTCTGGAAGGCCATGGTGTTCACCGACGGGGAGTTGGCCAGGCTGGAACGCGGCCCGGCGCTCCAGGTCGAGGTGCGGCAGGGAGAATATCCCGAGTCCCATCCCATGGCGGGGTTCCGGTGGTTGAGGGAGGTTGCCGACGAGGAACCCTTCCCAGGGGTACGGGTTCGCAAGGTGATTTTCAAATTGTCCTGGGTCACGGCCACTGGCAGAAACACCTATCGCTCTCAAACCTATGTCCCGATCCCAAAATAGCATTCCGTACCGTGGGTTCACGCTGATCGACCTGCTGGTCTCCCTGACCCTGCTCACCATCGTGATGACCATGGTTTACGGGTCGTTCCTGCAAATTTCCACCCACGCCGCGGCCCGCACCGAGGAATTAACCCAGCGGCAGGAATTGCGCCTGTTGCTGCATCTCGTGGCCGGCGATCTGGAGGCCGCCCAGTGGCTGCCCCGCTTCAACCAAATAGGGCCGGGATTCAGGACGGGGATCATTTCCGACACCGAATTTCAGAACGGCCGCGATTTCACAGCCATTCATTTCCATACGGCCCGTCCTTCCCGGTTCTTCCGCAGGCTCCCCGAAGGCCTCGATCCCGGTCTGCATGAGGTGGGCTACCGGGTGCGCCGCGACGAGCGGGGGGAGGCCTTGCGTTTGGTGCGCCGCGAGGATTTCTACCTGGACAACGACATGGAGGACGGCGGAAACGAGGTGGTGATCGCCGAGGAAATAGAGGAATTCCTGGTGGAATTCCTGCCGCCCGATGCCGATCCCAACGCCTTCGAGGAGCAATGGGAAAAGCGCTGGGACGCCAACACCCGCGCCAAAGGCTCGGAGATGCCCATCGCCATCCGGGTGACCCTGGCCCTGAAAACCAAAAAGGGCGTCGTGTTGCGCGAGCAGTTGTCCTTCAACCGGTTGCAGGACATCAAGCCATGAACCGCCGCTCAATTTCCGGCGGCCCGGCTTCCGGCGGCCCCGTGATCCGCCGCGGCCCGGCCCGGCCCCGGGGGGTCGCCATCCTGATGTCCCTGGTGGTGCTGATGCTGCTCTCCATGTTCATGAGCGAGTTGTTTTTCTCCACCGGCCTGGAACTGCGGAGCATGGCCAACTACCGCCAGGGCCAGCAGGCGCGGAGGATGGCCCGCTCGGTGTTCCGGGTGGTGCAAATCGGCTTGCTGATGGACGAGACGATTTTTTTCGATGGATACCGGAAAGTCGCCGCATTGCTGGAAAATGGCGTTTCCCTGCCCTGGGACGACGGACTGTTGATTTCCCTCAAAATCGAGCCCCAGGACCATCTCTACAACCTCAATCAAGAGAGAAACAACCGAAAAGAATCTCGCAGAGACATAGCCCGCTGGCTTTTTTTCAATAACGTGTTGCGCGATCTGGAAGTCCCCGGCGAATTGCCCGACTCGCCGCTGGAACCCCTCTCCGAGGAAACCCTGCAAGGATTGTACGCGGCATTGGCGGATTGGATGGATAAGGACAACGAGGAATACATTCAGTTTCCCGGAGTGCTGGGGGCCGAGGAAAGCGCCTATTTCACCACCAAACCGGAGTATTCCGTCAAAAACGGCGCACTGGACCGGTTGGATGAAATCCGCTTGGTGAAGGGCGTGCGCGAAAGCCGCATTCCCTGGCCCGAATGGCGGAAACGGTTCACCGCATTGCCCAGAAAAGACGATACAAGGTTTTATTTTCCCGAAAAAATCAACATCAACATCGCCTCCCGGGAAGAAATCGTCCAATTTCTGACTTCCATTGAAATTCAACCGGTTGGTGAATTGGATAAACAGCAGGAAGGAATCAACGAATATGCAAAGAATGCCGCCGAGATCGCCGAAAAATTTGCTCCCGAAGATTCCGGGCAACGCGAGCCCCTCACGATTCAGGGGTTGGCGGTGGCGTTGAAGGAGTTGGGATTCGGTGACAATTATGGATCGAATCTCCTGTTCTCCACCGTCAATTATTACTACCGCATTTCGCTGGTGACGGAGGTGGGCGGCGTGCAGGGGCGTCTGGAGGCGTTGTATCAGGTGGCCCGGAACGCCGATAGCCGAATCGGAAGCTCCCCCACCGTGCATTGGGTGACCCTCCAATGAGCGTGGAGTCGCGGCCGATCGGCCACCATGTGGTGCGGCTGGAGGAGGTGGAATCCACCAATACGCTGGTGCTGCAAAATCCCGATTACCTGGAACACCACGGACTGGTCGTGCTGGCCCGGCACCAGACCGGCGGACGGGGGCGGATGGGGCGCCGATGGGCCTCCCTGCCCGGCAAGCAATTGCAGTTCACCGTGGCGTTGCACCCCATCCTTCCGCCGGAGGAATTCTCCATTTACTCCCTGCTGGGCGCTGTCGCCGTGGCCCAGGCGGTGGAGGAGCGGGTGGGGTTAAGCCCCCGGCTCAAATGGCCCAACGACGTCATGGTGGACGGGGGCAAGGTCTGCGGAATTTTGTTGGAATCCCGGCCCGGCCCGGCCGGCGCGCCACGCCTGGCGATGGGAATCGGCCTCAATTGCCTGGGCTCGCCGGGGGACTTTCCGGAAGAAATCCGCCCCCTGGTCAACACCCTGTCCAACGCCGCCGGCAAGCCGGTGGAAATGGAGCCCCTCTTCGAGCACATTCTCAACACCCTGGAATATTGGCACGGCCAGGTGACGGCCGGAGATACCCGCGCGCTGATCGAAGCCTGGACCGCCCGCGGCCTCCTGCGGGGACAACGGGTGCGGGTGGACACCGAGGAGGGCATGCGCGAGTGCTCGCCCCTGGGACTGACCGCTGAGGGCTACCTGCTGGTGGAGGGGGACAACGGGGAGCGATTCGTGCAGATTTCCGGCGACCTGGAGTGGTTGGAGGCGGAGTCCTGAGCAGGGGAGATGACCCGCCGCGCCTTGCCCGGAGGGGCGGAAATACCGCCCGTACCGATCCTTCTCAGGTGGAATCCCCGGCCAGGGGCCTTTCCGAAACGCCGTTGAGATAGGCCTCATTGCCCCGCTCGTCAATGGGCAGGTGGAGCAGGGAGGAGATCACCCCCAACGCGATGCCCGCGTACCAGATCAGATCGTACGATCCCGTCAGGTCGTGGACGAAGCCTCCGCCCCACACGCCCAGGAAGGCGCCGATCTGGTGGCCCAGGAAAACGCCGCTGAAGAGCGTATTCATGTACCGCACCCCGTACATCTGTCCCACCAGGGCGCTGGTGAGGGGCACGGTGCCCAGCCAGGTGAATCCTATCCCCGCCGAGAAAATCAGTACCGAGGGGGTGGAAAAAGGCAGCATCATGAACACGGCGATGATCACCGAGCGGACGGCATAAAGAATGGCCAGCAGTTTTCGTTTGCTGTGGCGCACTCCCATTTTCCCCCAGAACAACGACCCGATGACATTGAACAACCCGATGGTGGACAGCGCCCAGGCGCCGAGGATCGGATCGAAATTATTGTCGCTCAGGAACCTCGGCAGATGGGTGGCGATGAAGGTGATGTGGAAGCCGCAGACGGCAAACCCCCAGAACAGCAACCAGAAACGTGGCTGGCGGGCGGCGATGCTCAAGGCATGGATGGGGCCGGTGGCCTGTCCCGCCGAAAGGGCCGTTCCGGCCTTCCCGGCCAGCAGGGTGCTCAACGGAATGGTGATCAACGCCACCATCCCCAGGGCCATCAGGGCGCCGGCCCACCCGAAACTGGAAATGAACACCTGCCCCAGGGGCACCAGCACGAATTGGCCCATGGAACCGCCGGCCGAGGCGATGCCCAGATACAATGAACGGTTTTTGTCCGATGTGACACGCCCCACCGCGCCCAGCACTACGCCGAAGCCGGTGGCGCTGGTTCCCAGGCCGATCAAAAGGCCGGTGGAGAACATAAATTCGGCGGGGGTTTCCGCCAGCGACATCAGGTACAATCCCAGGGCGTAGGCCAGGCCCCCGAACGCGATCACCCGCGCGGTTCCAAATCGGTCCGCCAGCCCGCCCGTGATCGGCGCGGTGATTCCCCAAATGATGTTTTGCACGGCAATGGCCAGGGCGAAGCCTTCGATGCTCCAGCCATAGGCTTCCGTCATGGGGGTCAGGAAAAGGCCGAACGTGTTGCGCATGCCCACGCAGAGGGCGGTAATCAAGGTTCCGGCGATCAGGATGAAAATTGGGGTGCGCCAGGAAGAGGGAAGGGTCATGTAGTGTATTCCGGAAAGGAGCGGCGGAATCCCGGGGGTATCATCGGGCCGCGAAAGAGTGGGGGAGCCGCGGCGAAAAACCGTTCGGGCGTTCGATCATGCCAATCATGGTATCGGTTGAAGACAGCTTAGACAATGCAAGGGAAAGTGCGGAAGGTTTCCGCTTGCCACTCACAGTCCGCCGATCGCTTCGGCCAGCGCCGGGATGTCGCCGGGTAGCAACGTACGAAAGTCCAGCAGCACCCGGCCTTCGGACAATCGGCCCACCACGGGCGGCTCACCGGCGCGCAGGGCGGCGGCCAGGGCCTCTCCGTCCTCGCCCGGGCGGCTCAGGGCCAGGCAGAGGGTTTCGATCCGCGCTTCGGGCAACGCCCCCCCGCCGGGAAGGGAGAGTTCGGGAACCAACTCCCAGGTGAGGCCCCCGCCCTCCAGCGGCCCCAGGGCTTCCAGCAGTTGGCGCGCCATGGGCTCCATCTCTTCCCGGGTGCGTTCCAGCATATCGATCACCAGGTTGCGGCGGCGCAGGGTGCCGATGTCCAGATAAGCCCGCAGGGATGCTTCCAACAACGCCATGCGCACCCGGTCCACGCGCAGGCTGCGGTAGAGGGGATGTTTCCGCATTCGCCCCACAGCCTCCGCCGCGCCCACCACGATGCCCGCCTGCACCGATCCCAACAGTTTGTCCCCGCTGAAGGTCACCAGTTCCGCCCCGGCCTGTATTTCCTGGGCGATGGTGGGAATCCCGCGCAGGGCGGGCTGCTCAAAGCGATAGAAATTTCCGCTGCCCAGATCGTGCCAGACCGCGATGCCCCGCTCGGCGGCCAAGGCCGCCATTTCGGCGATTCCGGCCTCTTCGGTGAATCCCACCAGCGCGAAGTTGGAGCGGTGCACCTTGAGCAATGCCGCCGTGTCCGCGGTGATGGCCTCGGCGTAGTCCGACAGGCGGGTGCGGTTGGTGGTGCCCACTTCCACCAGCCGTGCGCCCGATTGGCGCATGATGTCCGGCACCCGGAAGGCCCCGCCGATTTCCACCAGTTCGCCCCGGGAAACGATCACCTCCTTGCCGGCCGCCAGGGCCGTCAGCATCAGCAGCACGGCGGCGGCATTGTTGTTGACCACCAGGGCCCGTTCCGATCCGGAAAGCCTTGCCAGCAGTTCGGGCACCTGTCCTCCGCGCTCGCCCCGCTTGCCGGTTTTCAGGTCGAACTCCAGGTTGATGTAGGTATGCAGCAACGGTTCCACGGGCCGGGTCAGTTCCGGAGAGAGCAGTGCCCGGCCCAGGTTGGTGTGCACCACGACGCCGGTGGCGTTGATCACCCGCCGCAACTGGTTGGCCGCCGGGCGGGCTACCGCCGCCTCGATCTCGGAAAGTACATCGGCCTTGGCGGGCAGGGGAACGCTCTCGCCCGCGCCGCGCATCCGTTCGCGATGGCCTTCGATCACGGCCACCACCCGCTCCCGCACGGCCTTGCCATGGGGCAGGCCCAGGGATTCCAGGTGGCGGTCCGCCTCGGTCACGGAGGGCAGGGTGCGCAATCTGTCCTGCAAAGTGGGAGTGGCGGATTTCATCGTGTTGTTTTCGCGGTGCTGTTTTCGCGGTGCTGTTTTCTCGGTGCTGATTTCATCGCACGGGTTGTGAAACCGGGAAAACGCGGTTCCGTGCCGTATGCGCCGGGTCCAATCGCACTGCGGTCCATCTGGACTGCCGGGCTCGGTTCGGTGGCTCCATTATACACAGACGGCGCGGCCTGGACGCGGAGAGAAGGCGGGAACGCGCCCCTCGGGGTCAGGCGGGCCGGATTCCCGCGAAATTTTTCAGCAGGCGCAGGCCCGCGTCCTGGCTTTTCTCCGGGTGAAACTGAACGCCCCACACATTTCCGTGCCGCACCACCGCGGGAAAATCCTCTCCGTATTCCGCGATGCCAAGGGCGTCTTGCGGATTGGCCACGGCGGCGCGATAGGAATGCACAAAGTAGAAGTAACTGTGGTCGGCGATGCCTTCGATGAGGGGGTCTTCCCGCTGCCAGGCCACCTGGTTCCATCCAATCTGGGGCACCTTGAGCCCTTCGCCCGCGAAGCGCACGATGCGTCCGGAGAGCAACCCCAGCCCCTGATGCCGTCCGTCCTCCTCGGATTCGTCGAACAAAAGCTGCAACCCCACGCACACACCCAGGAAGGGCACGCCCGCCGCGACCTGTTCCCGCACCACCGCTTCCATTTCGGCCTCGCGAAGCTGGTCCATGGCCGGACGGAAGGCGCCCACACCGGGCAGCAGGATATGGTCCGCGCCGTTCAACTCCTCGGGGCGCGTAACGATCCGGTTGGAGAGACCCTGGTAGTCCAACGCGTTCTTGAGATTGGCCAGGTTGCCAACGTTGTAATCGATAATCACGATCATGGAAAAAAGCCGGGAACGGAATCGATGGCGATGTGGTTTGGTTTGCCGTCGATTGGCGCGCCATGGAAGGGCGTGGGGGCGCCACTCGGCGGTATTGGTCTACAGCACCCCCTTGGTGGAGGCCACCCCGCCGCGGCGGGGATCCAGGGCCGTCGCCTCGGCCAGCGCGCGGCCGAAAGCCTTGAACAACCCTTCGCATTTATGATGCTCGTTCTCCCCGTAGAGAATCGCCATGTGCAGCGTGAGCCGTGCGGCCACCGCGACGGACTTGAAAAAGTGGGGGATCATCTGGGTTTCCAGCCCCCCCAGCCGCTCGCGGGTAAATGCGCCTTGAAAATGAAACTCCGGCCGTCCGGAAAAGTCCAGCGCCACCCGCACCAAAGTTTCATCCATGGGCAGGTGGCACTGTCCATAGCGCACGATTCCGGTGCGCTCTCCCAGGGCTTGGTCCAACCCCCGGCCCAGCGCGATGGCGGTATCCTCGACGGTATGGTGGCTGTCCACCTCCAGATCTCCCGTACAGTTCAGTTCCAGGTTGAGCAACCCGTGGAAGGTCAACTGTTCCAGCATGTGATCCAGGTAGCCGATGCCGGTCTTGACGCGGGCCTCCCCGGTTCCGTCCAATTCCAGCACAAGGCGGGTGGAGGTTTCCCGGGTCGTGTATTCCAGTTCCGTGCGGCGCAGCATTGCGTTCTCCAAACCGTTTGCCTCCTTATCAGGTGTTGCCAGGGTCCATGGGCGGGGCGCCATCGATGCGCACCCGTACCGCTTCGGCATGGGCTGGGAGTTGCTCCCGCTCGGCGAACATGCAGATCGCCTTGGCTTCCCTGGCCAGCCTTTGCGGTGAATAACGGATCACCGAAGAGCGTTTGGTGAAATCCGCTACGCCCAGCGGCGATGAAAACCTGGCCCGCCCGCCAGTAGGGATGACATGGTTGGGTCCGGCGAAATAATCTCCCACCGGCTCCGGCGTGTCCGGGCCAAGGAAGATGGCCCCCGCGTTGCGGATGCGGTTGAGGTCCAAAAACGGATCGGGGGTGAGCAACTCCAGGTGTTCCGGGCCGATCTGGTTGACCAGCGCCACGCCCGCATCCAGATCCTGCACCAACACGATGCCTGAACCCCGGGCGAACGAACCGGAGATGATCTCCGAGCGGGGCAGGCCGGGAATAAGCGCCTCCAGGCGTTTGGCGACGGCCTTGGCCTGATCGGGGTCGGTGGTGATCAAAACCGCGCGGGCCTCGATATCGTGCTCCGCCTGGGAGAGCAGATCGCGCACCAGGTATTCGGTTTCCACCGGTTGGGCGCACAATATCAGGATTTCCGAAGGCCCGGCCACCGAATCGATGCCCACGTCCCCGGTGACCTGCCGCTTGGCTTCGGCCACGTATTGATTGCCGGGGCCGGTGATCTTGTAGACCCGGGGGATGGATTCGGTGCCATAGGCCAGCGCGGCGATGGCCTGCGCCCCTCCCACCGCATAAACCTCCTCCAGATTGAGCAAGGCGCAGCAGGCCAGGATGTCGTCATGAGGCCGCCCGTTTTCTCCGGGAGGGGAGGCCACGGCGATGCGGGGCACACCTGCGATCTGCGCCGGCACCGCGTTCATGATCAACGATGAGGGATAAACCGCCGTACCGCCCGGAATGTATACGCCCACCATATCGATGGGGGAGGCCTTCCAGCCCAATATGCTGCCATCCTCAAAAAATTCCAACCGGCTTTCTTCGCGCTGAGGCTGATGAAAGCGTTCGACGTTGTCGATGGCCTGAATCCACACGTCCTTCAGGGCGGGGTCCATATAGGCGACCGCCTTTTCCAGGGCCTCCTGAGAAACACGGAATTCCTCGGGGCTGACGGCGTCGAAACGCTGGGAATAATCGCGCAAGGCCGCGTCGCCGCGTTCGCGCACATCCGCGATGATTGAAGACACCACGGTTTCCACTGCGCCGGCGGTATTCTCCAGCCCGGCCAGCTTCTGCAAATAATCATCGGGGCTTGCGAAAATTTCGATCATCGATTGTTTCCTGGCCGCGATTTCGGCTGGGTTTTCAACGGCGTTTTCTTGGCTGCGATTTTTGCCTGCGTTTTTTGGCTGTGTTGGTTGGTGGCGGGCGGCCCGGGCCGATCGCTTTTATTTCTTTTTTCCACGGCGGCCGGGTTTTTCCACGGCGCTTTTCGCCGATCCGGGATACAGCTTGTTGATGAAGGCCACACGGCGGGTGGCGTCATTGGCATAGGGCGTTTTGCCGGTGATCAATTGCGCATAGAAATCCCGTGCCAGGCGCAGGTCCCCCGTTTCTTCCAAGGAACGTGCCAACATCCAGCGGGCAGGCGGGGCCAGCTTGTGTTTTGGGAATTTTTCCACCACCCCAAAAAATGGGATCAGGGCGTGATCGTATTTTCCGAGCAGGAACAAAGCCTGCCCTCGCCGGAACAAGGCTTCGGCCCTCCGTTTGTCCTTTGGATATTTCTTCCCGAACGCCTCGAAACTATCCGCGGCCAGGTCCAATTCCCCATTCACGATCAGCGCATGGGATTGCCGGAAGGCCTTGTCGGCTCGGGTTTTGGCCGGCAGCCTGGCGATGCTTGAGCGCATCAGGTTTTCCATCTGCCCCATCCGTGTGCGCATTTTGTCCAGGTCGTTTTCCGCTTCCAGACGGAACCGGGCGAACTTGGCCAGTTCCCCGGTTATCATTCGTTCCATCTTTCGCTGACCGAACAAGGTCCGTTCCTGCGCTTCGCGGATGGCGGTCTGCTCCTTGATAATTTCCTTGTTGCTCCTTTTGACCAGCAGGAGGCCGCCCCGCAAAATTTTCAACCGGGTGTCGATGTTCTTGAGTTGTGCGCCTTGCAGATTCTTAAGTTGGGTTTCAACCTTCTTCAGTTGCCCCCCCCGCAGGTTCTGCAATTGGCTTTCGAACTTCTCCAGTTGCTTTTCCTGAAGAATCCGCAATTTGTTTTCCAGTTGCTTGAGTTGTATTCCCTGTAGGTTCTTCAACTGGCGTTCAAGGATATCAAGGCGGCTCTCATGTCTGGAAATGAAAGTTTGGGTGTCCCGTTCCAGGGCGCCGATCCGCACTTCCTGGATGCGGTTGGCTTCCTGTTCCTTTTTCAAATCCGAAGTTTTCGCGCACCCGGCAGCGGCGCTCAGAATAAGAACGGCCAGCACGGCCGCCCCAACATTGCGGAGCCCTTTTGGGAACCGATCGGGAGTCATGACGGGAAACATGGTGAAGGCTCCAGGAATGATACCGTGTCCGAAGGCCGGAGTGCTGGCGGTGGAGGCCAATGGCATTCCGGATCGTCTTTCACCGCGAAACAAGGAATGGACGGGTCGGCCGCCGCCAGGGAAAGCCCGCCATCCCGCGGAGACATGACGGCCGCCCTCCTGGCCGGCGGGACGGATGATCCCGCCGCATCATGCCCGGAAAACCGGGAAGGGATTGAAAAAAAAGACCTTTTTCCGATGCCTGAATCTATCCTTGCTCCCCGCGGGCCGGCAGGTGGTCTTGCCTGCGGTGATCGCCAAATCCCTTTACTTTATCGAAATTGTTTACGGGATGTCCAGGTGGGGCTGTTTTCCTCGAACCCCCTTTTGGTATTGGTGAGGCGGCGCAGGTTGGAGCCGTCGGCGGATACGATGTACAACTTGAATTCCCCCGTGCGATTGGAAGCAAATACGATTTGGCGGCCGTCCGGAGACCATTCCGCCTGCTCGGAGTAAAAGCGGCCCCGGGAAACCATGCGCGCCTCCGCCCCGAATTGGTCCATGATGTGAATCTGGTCGATTCCCCGATAGCGCCGGGTGAACAGGATCGACTTTCCGTCCGGGCTCCATTTGGGGTCGGCGTTGTATTTCGCCTCGAAGGTCAGCCGCACGTCTTCGCGTTTTTTCATGTCCATCAGATAAATCTGGGGGGTGCCCGAGCGGTCGGAGACAAAGATCAGCTTTTTGCCGTCCGGAGACCAATGGGCCTGGGTTTCAATTCCGCTCCGGGTGGTCAGTTGGTAGTGGCGTTTTCTCATCAGGTCGAACAGGAACAAATCCGCGTTCTGGTTGACGCTCATGGTGACGACGATCCGGCGTCCATCGGGAGAAAAAGCCCCGCCCGAATTGAGGGTCCCCGGCGGCGTCAAAAAATGGCTTTGGGGGATGTTTTTCGCCTTGGGCCTCAGGTTCTTGTAGAACACATGGCTGCCTCGGCGGCCAAGCACCGTATACACCATTCCCCGGCCATGGGGCGCGAACCGGGGGAGGATATTGATGTCATCGTGTTGGGAGAGAAGCCGCAGCACCCGGCCATGGGTGTTGGTGTGGACGATCACCTTGGCATAGCCCGGTTGGCGCAGCACGAACCCGATGGTGCTGCCCAGCAGGCCCGGCTGGCCCGTGATGCGCTTAGTGAGGCGGTTGATCATCATCATGATCCGCCATTCCCCCACGGTCTTGCCCAGCGCGAAGGCCTCCTCAAAGAGTTTCAGCTTTTCCGGTCCGGTATCGTAAAGGCGAAGGACGCCCCTGCGTTTTTCCAGGGACAGAGTGAGCCGCATGTCAACCCGCTCTGGCTTTCCCCGCAGCCGGCAGAATTCGGAGACGCCGCCGCTGAGGTTGAACACCCCGCTCCAGCAAAGGTTTTTTTCCAGCAGGCGCTGAATGCGGCCGTATCCGCCGGTTTTTGCAATTTTCTCCCCGGCACGAATCGCCAGGATCAATTTGGAGAACCCCAGCCCCTCGATAATGATGTCCTGGGATGGGTCGGTGGTTGCCTCTCCCAAAGCCACCGGCCGGTTTTCCTGTGCGCCGGCCATAAACCAGGGCGCCATGCAGATCAAGGCCGCCGCCAGCAGGCGGAAACACACCCGCCACCCACGGCGTCCAGTGGCGGGTGGGGATTTCCCCACCCCCCCCGCGGTCCGAAACCGGACGGGGGGCGGAGCATTGGATTTGAAATCGATCATGGGGTTCAGCGATTTGGTGTTTGGCGATAGGGTGGTCAGGGCTTGCACGTGATCATGAGAATCACTGGATCGTCGGGAATTTCATCCGGCACTGGCGGCATCTTGGTCCTGAAGATTTTCGAGCGGCACACCACTTGGTCGAAGGTGCGATTTCCGCTGGATTCGAGAATGTCGATGCTGCGGATGCTTCCATCGCGATTGACGGAAAGGCGCATCCTGGCCCGCAGGCTGCTTTTAAATCCGCCGCTGCCGGGGAAGGTGTAATCTTTTTTTACCGCCCTGGCCACGGAGCGGGAATACCGCCGCAGCGATACCAGATTCCGTTCCCCCGCCGAAGGCGAAATCGGCGATCTTTTTGCCGCGGGGGGTGTCGCTTGTATGTCCAGCTTAAGGGTCCGAACCCTTTCCCGGGCCTGATCCATCAGGCTTTTCGGAGGGGGTCTCTTGGCCGGAATAAGCGCCTGAGACAACCTGGGAACCTTGGGCGGGTCCACCGCGGCCCGGGGCGGCGTGGGCCGCGGTGGCCCCGAACGCCACTTTGGAGACAGCCGGGCCGGCGGTTCAGGGAGTTTTGGAAAAACCGACTTGCTCCCCGGCAAGGCGTCTTTGGGCCTTGCCTTTACGCCTTGAGGGGCCGGTTCGCGGAAATCCCGCCGCACCGATTTGCTGGATTTGGGGGGGGGTGGCAATAAGGATGGCCCCGCCTTGGGAACCGGCGACGCCTTGAAGAACGGCTTGGCTTTTGGCGCCGGCAACGCTTTGAAGGATGGCCCGGTCTTGGGAATAAGGTCCGCTTCGGCCAATCCAGGAGGCGCGGGCTCGCTGCCGGGCCGGGGATTGACCCTCAAAGACGGGCTTTGCAGTTTCAAGGCGCTAATGGCGCTGGTGGATAGGGATAGTTGACGCACTTTCGGGCGGGGTGGAATCTCCACGATACGCACGGTGTACACCACCACCTTTTCTTCAGGGGCTTTTTCGGGAAGAGAGAACAATACGCCGGTAAAAAAAGCATGCGCGCCGAGGGAAACCAGCAGGGCTACCGCAAAAGCACGTTCTTCCCGTGTCATACTCATTCCCGTTCGATCATTAATCCCACATTGACGATGCCCATTCTCCGCAGGAGCGCCATCACCCGGATCACGGCGCCATACCGGATTCGGCGATCCGCCCTCAAAAACGCCGGAGACTGCGGGTTGGTCGCCTTCCATTGGGCGACGCGGGCTTCCATCCGTTTGATGGCGTTTTTGTCTTTGATCGATCCCATCACCTTTTCGTTCACCGCCAGGACGCCCCTTCGGTCCACGGAGATCACCAGCGTGCGATCGGTGCGAGTGCCGGCGGCAAGAGTGGCCTGGGGCAATTGCACATCCAGGGAGTGGGCTATAATGGGAGCGGTGATCATGAAAATCACCAGCAGCACCAGCAGCACGTCCACCAGGGGAACAATATTGATGTCCGCCAAATCCTCCGATTCGGTCCATTCAAAGCTGAAGGGGGAAGTCATTCGGGTTCTACCTCCTAAAGGAGTCTTTCCATCCGGTTGGATACATCCAGTGCGAAGTTTTTCATTTGGGTGTTCAGATCACGCAACTGGCTGCGGAACAGATTGTAGGCGATCAGGGCCGGAATGGCCGCCATCAGTCCCGCGGCAGTGGCCACCAAAGCTTCGGAGATGCCAGGGGCGACCACCGCCAGAGAGGTGACGCCGGTGGTGCCAATTTCCGAAAAGGCATCGATGATCCCCAGCACCGTGCCGAACAGGCCAATGTAGGGCGCTGAACTGGAAACCATCGCCAAAAACGGCAATCGGCTCTCCAGCAGCAGATTTTGCTGATTATAAACCCTTTCCATGGAGCGGGAAAGGTTCAACATCAATCGCTCCCTGACGTCCCCGGTGGCATCCCCTTTTTCCATTTGCCGGCGAAACGCGTTGATTTCCCTGTAGCTGATCTCGAACATTTTTGCCGTCGGGGAAGCATTGAATTTCTGCGCCATGCTGTAAAGATTCGCCAGGGGTTGATCGCGCAGATACACGCTGTGGAAATGCCGGTTCTGCGCAACGGTGCTACGGATTTGCCACCATTTGACGATGATGATGGTCCAACTGAAGATGCTCATCATGGCCAAAATCGCCAGGATCGCCACCGCCAGAAAATTTCCGCTTAATGCAAGTTCCAACACGCCGCGTTCTCGCTTTTGCCTACTACTTGGGGAAGGAAATCGGAAAGGGATAAAAAACCTGAGGACTCCTGGCGATTTCCAGCAGGAGTCCCAGGGGAAAAAGGTGCGCCCGGTCTTTTGCCGGTGAAGGCAAAGGGCCGGGCGCGGAACCATATGCAAGAAAAAAGGAGGGGAGGAAGTTCCTCCCCTTGGGTAGCGCTTTTTATGGGCTTACCACCATTTCGCCCCGCCGATTCAAACTCCAGGCCTCTTCATTATGACCCAGGTCCGCCGGACTTTCCTCACCGAAGGTGATGGTCTGCAATTGACTGGGCGGCACGCCGAATCCGACCAATGCATCACGGATGGCTTCCGCGCGGCGTTGACCAAGGGCCAGGTTGTATTCATTCGTGCCTCGTTCGTCAGCATGACCCTCAATGGTTGCAACCATGGAAGGGTTGTCAAGGAGTTTGGTGGCATTCTTCTCAATGACCGCCTTGTAATCGGGGAGTATCTCCCATTTGTCAAAGGCGAACAACACCGTATCGAACGACAACGCTTTCGATGGCTCTTCCGGCCCCCATGCGGGCGCTGGAGGTATTGGCGGCACCGGTACCGGCCCCGTTGGCGGCGCTGGCTCCTTTACCAACTCTCCCGGTTCCGGCGGTTTTTCTCCCGGTTCCAGCGGTTTTTCTTCCGGCGGTTTTTCTTCCGTCGGTTTTTCTTCCGATGGTGGTGGCTGTATTTCCGGCGGGGCTGATGGAGGCGTTGGCGGTGCATCCGCTTTCTCCTCGGCCTTGGCCGTCATTCTCGATGGCGGTGCTTTTGGTTCTTCATCCAACTCGGTCACCAGCGCGTTGCCAAGGATGCTGTCCATGAAATTTTCGGCTTCCGGGGAAGCGGCATTCACGGCCTTCTTGAACTCGTCCACGCTGTTGAAAGACTTGGTCTCCATGTTCCGCAAGGCTTCCAAAACACTCCCGGAAACCCCGGCTGCTTCCATTTTGGCAAGTGTTGCCTCATTGATCACCAACCTGCCATTGCTCAAGCTCGGCTTGAGTTCCAAGGCCTCAAGGCGCTTAGGGTGGTTGCCCTCATCGATTTGGAGTATCTTTTGCGTTTTGGGTTTTTCCGCGGCGGGACAGCCCACCAGGAATACCAACGCGAAGGCGATGAGAGAAGCCGAAAGAAAATTTCTTTTCATGGTGCTCCTTCTCTTTTCAAGCATACGTTCATCCACCCACGATTCCAATTCAACCGTGAGTCTTGAAAAATTAAACAAAAGATTGTCAAACGTTTACAGTGCTAACATCTCGAAACGAAAATAAAAAGGAATTTTCCCAACCGAAATTATTCGAAGGATCGATTTTTTCCGAATTTGGGCCGGCTCCTCTCCATCCCTTCGCACTCCTTTAAATTTGAAAAGGGTTTTTGGGGGGCGAGGAACCAAAATAAAATTAAGAATCGCCAAAATTTCATGCGATTCCCATACGTGATTCGAGGCAGTGTGTTCAACAGGATTCATCCCTAGCACTTTCAAAATGGAGAATCCAGTCTTTTCCGGTTTGATGTAACCTGCCTTTGAAAGGTAAGCTGGTTGAAGGCATCCCGGTGGAAACTGACCACGGGAATTGAAAAATCGATTTTCTTGATGGTCGTTACGATTATACTCTTGCTGTTAAACCCACCCATTGTTTTCCCCTGGCCATGATCCAGCCCGCAAGCGACAACAGATGGGATTTGATGGTGGATTCCCTTGGCGATCCGTCATGGAACATGGCGAAGGATGCCTGGCTGCTGGAGCGGGCGTCCCGCACCCGGCGCACGGTGCTCCGGTTGTACCAATGGCGGGGGCATGCCTTGTCCCTGGGGCGCGCCCAGCGGCCGGAACGTGACCTGGACCCGGCCGTCTGCTCCGCCGAGGGGGTGCCCATGGTGCGGCGCCTGACCGGCGGAAGGGCCGTGCTCCACGGCGCGGACCTGACCTACTCCATTTGCGCCCCGGCCGACCGGCCCCCGTTTCAGGGCGGAATCCTCCATATATACCGCCAAATTTCCAAAGGCCTGGTGTCCTTTTTGGAAAAACTGGGCCAACGGGTCGAGGTCAAGGCGTACACCGGCAGGGAACGCAAGGAATTGATTTCGCCGATTTGCTTTTCCACGCCATCGGCCTATGAAATTTTGGTGAATGGGAAAAAACTGATCGGCAGTGCGCAACGCCTGGTGCCGGGCACCTTCCTGCAACATGGGTCGATTCCCCTGGCGCCCCAGCACGGTTTGCTGAGCCGCCTCTTTCGCGGCGCCACCCCCGCGGAGGTGGCGGCGAGAATGACCGACCTGGAGTCCCTGGGCATCGTCCCGGATTTTTCTCTCGGGGAGCTGGTGGAAAATTTCACCGGAGCTTTCGAGGAGAGTTTTGGAGTGAGTTTTTCGCCAGCGCCTTGGAGCGGGGAGGACGAGGCCATGGTGCGGGAGCGGATCAATCAATTTGCTCCCTTGACGCTCGCGGTTCCGGCGATCGATGCCTCCCCGGAAGGCGGCGCTGTCCAGGCGCCCGCCGGGCGGCCTGCTTCGCGTCCTTGACCCTGTTTGGAGAAATTCCAGGAGAGTTGTCCCGGTGCGAGGGTGGGAACACCCTCATGGGAAATTCCTGCATCCAACCCGCCTGTCCGGCGCGCGGCCCAATCACACCACGCATAAAACGGCAAAAAAAAACCCTGGCTTCAAACCGTCAAGCCAGGGCAATCGATACCTTCATGATTTCAGAAAATTAATCCGGGCCTTTAATACCTGGGCATGGACGGGTCCACTTCTTCCGCCCATTTGTCGATGCCTCCGGCAAGGCTGTGCAGGTTCTTGAACCCGTGCTCCTGCAATTGCTTGAGGGCGGTGAGGGATCGTTTGCCCTTGTAGCAGTATAGATAGATCTCATCCTCCCGGTTCAATTCGGAGATGAACTGCTCGAATTTGCTGAGCGGGGTCAACCTCGCGGGATCGATTCGGTTGATTTCCCACTCGTGCGGTTCCCGTACGTCGAGCAGGGTCATTGACTGGCCCGATTCGATGATCGACTTGAGATCGGCGGCCGAGATTTCCACCGCCGCGGCATCCAGTTCTTCCGGGGACTGGCCGCTGGGGGCGGGAAGCTCCACCGCGCAGAACGCCTCGTAATCGATCAGTTCGGTGATCGATGGGTTCTCCCCGCACAGCTCGCAATTGGGATCCTTGCGGATGCGGACGTCACGGAATTGCATGCGCAGGGAATCGTACAACATCAACCGTCCGATCAGCGGTTCGCCCTGACCGAGGATCAACTTGATCGTCTCGGTGGCCATGATCAATCCCACCGTTCCCGGGAGCACGCCCAGGACACCGGCCTCGGCTCAACTGGGCACGAGGCTGGCCGGCGGGGGGTTGGAATACAGGCAGCGGTAGCAAGGGCCTTCCCGATGGGGATGGAACACCGACATCTGCCCTTCAAAGCGGAAGATGGAGCCATAGATCAGCGGTTTTCCGGTCAGGTAGGCCGCGTCGTTGACCAGGTAGCGGGTCTGGAAATTGTCCGAACCGTCCACGATGATGTCGTATTGGGAAAAGAGTTCCAACGCGTTTTCCCGGGTGAGGCGGGTATTGTAGATGTCCACCCGAATCAGCGGATTGATCTCGAGCATTCGCTTGCGGATGGTTTCCACCTTCGGCTGGCCGGCGCTTTCGGTGGAGTGCGCGATTTGGCGGTTCAGGTTGCTGATATCCACCACGTCGTCGTCCACCACCCCGATGCGGCCCACACCCGTCGCGGCCAGGTAAATCCCGATGGGCGATCCCAGGCCACCCGCCCCAATGCTGAGAACGCTGGCGGCTTTAAGTTTTTCCTGCCCGGAAACGCCCACTTCGGGAAGAGTGACGTGCCGGCTGTAGCGATTGATCTCTTCGGGGGTCAGCCGATTTCCATTGCTTGCGGACATGAATCCATTTCCTCGATTATTGCGCTGAATGCTGTGTGGGACCGAGCCGAAAACGCCAACGATCCATGAGGGCCCGGGCTGGGGCTCTGTATTGAAACCCCTGAGTATTGAAACCCCTCAGCCGGGAATGAGCCCGTTTGATTGCACCCATCTGTTTTTGATAGGGTGGATTTTCAATAAGGATAGCACGGATCGGGAGGGAAGCAATATCGAAAACACTGAAAGGATTGAAGATACCGTCACAGTAGGCTGTGACGGCGGAGGAACGGCGGCGGAGCTGCGGCAGCAGAGCCGCCACTTCCCGAAAAAATCCAACGGAGGGAACCCGGGGCCGGTTTCACCTGGGCCAATGAACACAGGAAGCCAAACCAACGGGCCTTGTGGCACGATACATCTTGACTGGCCTGTACCGGTCTCTGGTATGATTGGGTGGGCCAGATAAATTTTCAGCCGGTTGAAACCAACCGGAGCGGACCCTGTTTGATCAGGATCCACCGCCGGACTCGCCGCCAGATGCTCTTTACCGAATATCGGACGGCATTCCGGCACGATTCCCCCTCCTTCTTCGGGAGAACGGCCAGATGGCTACAGCGGCAAACCGTAAAGGACGGACCTCCAATTTGGGCGAGCGGCGGAAACAGCCGATCACACTCAAGACGCTCAAGCCTCGCTGGAAGCGGGCCATGGAGGAACTGGGGCGGGAGGGATTGGTGGCCTTGTACCGTCAGATGTTCCTGGTTCGTTCCTTTGAGCAGCGTTGCGAACAAATGTACCAGCAACGCAAGATCGGAGGGTTTCTTCACTTGTACATGGGAGAAGAAGCCGTGGGGGTGGGCATGTTGGCGGCCATCGGCAAGGACGATTATGTGTGTACCTCCTACCGGGATCACGGCATCGCCCTGGCCCGGGGCATCGCATCCCGGACGCTGATGGCCGAACTGTTCGGCAAGGTGGACGGACTCTCCCGGGGCAAGGGGGGGTCGATGCATTTTTATTCCAAGGAACACAATTTGTTGGGAGGGCACGGCATCGTCGGCGGCCAGATTCCCATCGGCCTGGGGGCCGCGTTTTCGGCCAAGTACCGGGACTCGGGGCAGATGAGCCTGATTTTCCTGGGAGATGGCGCCGTTCAGCAGGGCGCCTTTCACGAGTGCATGAACATCGCCTCCCTGTGGAAACTTCCAGCCATCTTCATCATCGAGAACAACCAGTACGGAATGGGCACCTCGACCAGCCGTTCGTCCGCGGTGCAGGATTTCACCTCCAAGGGGCCTGGCTACAACATGGAGGCCATCATGGTGGACGGGATGAACCTGCTCGATTGCTACAGCGTGGTGGCCGATGCGGTGGCTGTACGCCGCAAAAAGCCCAAACCCCTCCTGATTGAAGCCAAGACCTACCGCTACCGCGGCCATTCCATTTCAGACCCCGCCACCTACCGCAAAAAAGACGAAATCGAACGCTATCGGGACATCGATCCGATTTCCCAAATCCGCAGCCTGATGGCCGAAAACAGCTGGCTTGACGAAGCCCAGGCCAAGGAGCTTGAGCGCGAGGTGCGCGACGAGGTCGTGGATGCGGTGAATTTCGCCGATGAAAGCCCCCCGTCGGATGTGGCCGAGCGGGGCCAGCATGTGTATGCCGAATAACGCTGCGGTTGAAAGCATGGTTGAAAGCATGGTTGAAAGCGTGGTTGAAAGCACTGTAGACAGATGAAACCAACAACGGTGAATCCCGATCCCGTTTGCCGCCAGACACCGGTCAAAGGCTGAGAACACCATGGGCACCATGAACATCACCATGCGCGAGGCGCTCAACCAGGCCATGGCCGAGGAAATGGAGCGCGACGAGACCATCTTCCTGATGGGCGAGGAGGTGGCCGAATACAACGGCGCCTACAAGGTCAGCGAGGGATTGCTGGACCGATTCGGCCCCAAACGCGTCTGGGACACGCCCATCTCCGAAAACGGGTTTTGCGGACTGGGCATTGGCGCCGCCATGACCGGATTGCGGCCGATCATCGAATTCATGACCTTCAACTTCGCCTTCGTGGCCATGGACCAGATCATCAACAACGCGGCCAAGACCCTCTACATGTCGGGAGGACAGTTTTCCGTGCCGATGGTGATGCGGGGTCCCGGCGGAGCGGCGGCCCAGGTGGGCGCTCAGCATTCCAGCGTGCTGGATTCGATCTTCGCCTACTTCCCCGGGCTGAAAGTGGTTTCGCCTTCCACCCCAAAAGACGCCAAGGGGTTGTTGAAAACCGCCATCCGGGACGACAATCCGGTGATCTTCATCGAGAACGAGTTGCTCTATGGCGTGAGCGGCGAGGTGCCGGAGGAAGAATTCACGATCCCCATGGGTGAGGGCGCCGTCCGCGCCGAGGGCGGCGACGTGACCCTGATCGCGTTCAGCCGCATCAATCATATGCTGCTGGAAGGGATTCCCGAATTTCAAAAGGAAGGCATCAGTGTCGAACTGATCGATCCCCGCACGGTGAAACCGCTGGACCTGGACATCATCGCCCGCTCGGTGAGCAAGACCCACCGCGTGGTGATCGTGGAGGAAGGCCATCGTTTCGCCGGGGTGGGCGCGCAGGTGGCCGACGAGATTTACCAGCGCTGTTTCGACGACCTGGATGCCCCCATCGCGCGGGTCACCCATGCTGAAAACCCGTTGCCTTACGCAAAACACCTCGAGGCGGTCAGCCTGCCCTCGGTGGCCGAAACCATTCGCGCCGCCAAGGCGGTGCTGTACCGCGCCTGAACGATCGCGGCAGCCCAATCGCCTGCTCCCTCGGGGATATGGCGCCGCGCCCGCACCGCCGGTCAAGGAGAAGCGATGGCCTTCCTGCTGACAATGCCCAGCCTCAGTCCCACCATGGAATCCGGGGTGATTTCCTCCTGGAGCAAGAAAGTGGGGGATTTCATCGACGTCGGAGAAGTGCTGGCGGAAATCGAGACCGACAAGGCGGTGATGGAATTCGAGATGGTGGACGAGGGATACATCCGCGTATTGCTGGCGGAAGCGGGCCAGGAACTGGCCGTGGGGACGCCCATCGCCATCCTGGCCGATTCGATGGACGAGGACATCACCGAGCTGGAGGCCCGCGCCAAAAGCGGCAATGGCGGCTCGCCCCCCGCGGCGCCCGAAGCCGCAACGCCGCCGGCTTCCGCGCCGGAACCGCCAGCGGCTCCCGCAGTGTCAGCATCCGCGGCATCCGCGGCATCGGCATCCGCGCCGGAAATATTGCCGCCCCCCCCGCCACTCCCAGCCACTCCACCTCTCCCAGCCGCCCACCCCTCCAATGGGGGGGGCGGCGGTGTTTCCGGCGGAGATCGGATACGCATTTCACCCTATGCCCGCAAACTGGCGCGGGAAAGGCAGATCGACCCCGCCGCGTTGCAGGGCAGCGGCCCGGGAGGGCGGATCGTGGCGCGGGACGTGGAATCCGCCGCGGCGGGTGGGGTGGCGGCACCGGCTGCGATGGTCACGGGAGCAATGATGCCGGGGGCGGCTTTGCCCGGCGGTGCGGCCTACGAGGACCTTCCCCTCACCATGATGCGCAAGGCCATCGCCCGCAAAATGGCCGAGTCCAAGGCTTCCGTGCCGCATTTCCAGTTGACCCGGAAAATTCGCGCCGAAGCCCTGCTGGAAGGGCGGGAGCGTCTCAAAGCGCAGTTTCCGGATTTCAGGATCACGGTCAACGACATCATCGTCAAGGCCTGCGCCACGGCGTTGCGGCTGCACCCCGCGGTCAACAGCCAGTTCCTGGGGGACCGCGTGCGGCGCTTCAACACGGTGGACGTGGCCGTGGCGGTGGGCACCGGCGATGGGCTGATCACCCCCGTGGTGCGCGGCGCGGATCTGAAGGGGCTGGTGGCCATCTCCCAGGAAATCAAGGCCCTGGCCGCCAAGGCCAAGGAAAAGAAGCTGGCCCCGGAGGACTACACCGGCGGCACCTTCACCGTCTCCAACCTGGGCATGTACGGCGTGACCGAGTTCAACGCCATCATCAACACGCCCCAGGCCTGTATCCTGGCCGTCTCCGGGGTGGTGGAGGAACCGGTGGTGGAAAACGGCGCCCTGGCCGTGGGCCGCACCATGAACATGACCCTCTCGTCCGATCACAGGGTGGTGGACGGCCTGATCGCGGCCCAGTTCATGGAAACCCTGGCCCAAATGCTGGAAAACCCCCTGGCCATGCTGCTCTGACCAGCAATTTTATCCATCCCAGCGGGCTGGCGGGCTGTCCGGCGGGGACGATGGATCCCGTTTCCGCTTGGATAAATCCGCTTGCATTTCCGGATAGCACTCCCATTTTCGTCCCCCGCTCACTCCCCCTCCAGTTCGATCAATTGATCGTCCCGGTTCACCAACTCCCCCTCGCCGAAGAGGATGCGCTTGACGCGCCCGGCGAAGGGCGCGGTTATCTTGTGTTCCATCTTCATCGCCTCCAGCACCAGCAACACCTGCTCCGGGGCCACCTGGTCCCCCTCGCCCACCTCCACCTTGAGCACCTTGCCGGGCAGGGGCGCCCGCAACCGCCCGGCGGCCTCCTCCCCCGCCGGCGTCCGGCCGGAGGCGAGCGCGGGGTCTTCGGACTGAAAATAAACGTGGCGCCCGCGCAGGGTCAACCAGCGCCGGCCGCCCTCGGCGTCCCAGCCGATGGGAAGCAGCACCGCCCCCAACTCCAGCACACCCGACTCGCCGAAAGACGGCGATGTGGAGCGCCCATGGTCCATGGAGCGGAGCGAAGGACGATAGTGGGCAAAATGCGGAACGTCCTCCCAGGTGGCCGTGATATCGAGGCCGCCATCGGCCCCGGGCAGCACCGCGATGCCGACTTCGGTGGTTTTTCCGGCCAGGGTATAGCGCCGGTTGAGGCGGGCCGGGGGTTGGTTCCAAACAGGCGTCTCCCGCTCGCTCCGCCCGGAAGCAGGGCCGCCGTGGGAGGGCTCCACCTGGGCCGGGGGGGCGGCGGCACGATACTCCCGCCAGGCGTCGATCGCCGCGGCGGCCAGCAGCGTTTCGCGCCATTGATGGGGTGGCGGGTCGAAGCCGGTCAGCTCCTCCCCATGGCGCTCGATAAAGGCCGTGGAGTAATCCCCGCTGCGGAAATCCGGATGTTGCAGGACGGCCTGCAAGAAGGGCAGGTTGGAGGCGATGCCGGAAACCCGGCTGCCGGAAAGCATGGCGCCCATCCGGCGCAGGGCCTCGTCCCGGTTCCCGCCCCAGACGATCAGCTTGGCCAGCAGGGAGTCGTAGTGGGCACCGATGGTTCCCCCGGGGGCGAAGCCCGCATCGGCGCGCATTCCCTCGCCCTGGGGAAAGTCGAAATCCCGGAGGGTGCCCGTGGATGGCAGAAAACCCCGGGCGGGGTCCTCCGCGTTGAGCCGGCATTCGATGGCATGACCCCGGGGAGTCAACTCGCTTTGTTTGAGAGTGAGCGGGCGTCCCTCGGCGATTTCGATTTGCAGCCGCACCATGTCAAGGCCCAGGGTCAATTCGGTGATGGGATGTTCCACCTGGATGCGGGTGTTCATCTCCAGGAAATAGAATTTCCCCTTGTTGTCCAACAGGAATTCCACCGTGCCCGCTCCCACATAGAAGATGGCGTGGGCGGCCCGCACCGCGGCTTCGCCCATGCGGGAGCGCAGGCCTTCATCGAGGGCCGGGCTGGGGGTCTCTTCAACGATCTTCTGGTGGCGCCGCTG
>JACZSY010000213.1 GCA_022573975.1 SAR324 cluster bacterium
CGTGAAGAGAAGTATTTCTCGATATAGCAGAGGAAGTCACCCCCTTCTCCATACGCTGTTTGAAGACTCCGTGGAGAAGGGGGCCGGGGGGTTGAGGCTTCCCCGAATGATCCGATCCCCCCAGATTAAACCGTGCGAAATGCTTTCAATGATTTCGCGATTGCCCGGTGATTCACCGCCCCGCTTGCTCCGCGCCGGAAAATCCGCTTGAGTGGGGGCGAACCTCGCAACCCATCCCAGTGAGCACCCACCCCCAGGAGCGTCATGCGCCAGTTGATCCGCAACGCAACCATCGTCAACGGTGACGGCCGCACCGACCCCTATCCGGGAGACGCGCTGATCGACGGAGACCGCATCGCGCACCTTGGGGAGGTGCCCCCCTCGGCGGCCGCGGGCGCGGAGCGAACCGTGGACGCGGAGGGCCGCGTGCTGGCGCCTGGATTCATCGACACCCACAACCACGGCGCGCTGGGCGGCACGCGGATCGGCCCCAACGGCTTCCCGGTGGCCTGCGAGAACGCCGTCATCGCCGGGGTGACCAAGCGCATCTGCGGCACCGACGGCCTGTCTCCCGCCCCGGTGGCCCGGGATCAGCGCGAGGACTACGCGGCTCTGCTCAAACCGCTGGACGGCGATCCCGGAGAGCCGTTCAGTTGGTCCACGCTGCCCGAGTTCTTCGCCTGGCACGCCGGGCGCTCGGTGACGGACATGGGCCTGCACCTGGGCCACGGCGCGGTGCGGCGGGTGGCCATCGGCAACGTCAAGCGCCCCGCCACGGCCAGCGAGCTGCGGCTGATGGAAGCGGTGGTGCAGCGCGAGTCCCCCCACGCCATCGGCTTTTCCACCGGGCTGATCTACAACCCGGCGGTGTTTTCGGACCGCGCCGAAATGGCGGCCCTGATCCGCGCCTTCAACGCGGTCAAGCCCGGCGGCTTCTTCCCGCACATCCGCAACGAATCCGACGCCATCCTGGAGGCCTTGGAGGAAGCCATCGGCGCGGCCATCGATGGCGGCGGCGCCTACGGCAACGAGCACTCCAAGATTGGCGGACCGCGCAACTACGACAGGATCGGCCAGGTCGAGGCCCTCTTCGACCAGGCGGCGGACAACGTGCCGGCCATGGAGAACATGTACATCTACACCGCCGGCAGCACCACCGGCGACGCCTGCTTCCCGCCCGAGTTCCGCTCGGGCAGCAGGGAGGAATTCCTGCGCCATCTGGCCTCCCCGGACTCGCGGCGGCGCATGTTCGAGTGGATCCGCGGCGGCTCGGCCAACTGGGAGAACTTCATCGATTTCTGCGGCGGGCTGCAAGGCATCCAGATCGCCGGGGTCAAGGAAGGCGTGGGCGATGCCTTCCTCGGCAAGCGCCTGGGCGACGTGGCCAAGGCGCGGGGGTTCGAGGATCTGTCTTCCTTCGAGGCGCACAACGCGGTGTTCGATTTCTTCGTGGAAAACGACGCGCTGATCACGATCATCTCCCACCACGGCGACGAGCCCACCGTGCAACGGTTGTTCCTGCGCAAAACCATGGCCGTCTGCACCGACGGGCTGATGCCCGGCCCGGGGCAGAAACCCCATCCCCGCTCCATCGGCTCCTTCCCCAAGGCCCTGCGCTATGCCCGCGAACTGGGGGTGGAACTCAAGGAGATCGTGCATCGCATGACCGCCCTGCCCTGCGATTTCTTCCACCTGGAAAGCCCCGTATTGCGCGCCGGGGCCGACGCTTCGCTGGTGCTGTTCGACTGGGAGACCGTGCGCGAGATGAACGACTACGACGACCCCACCGTGCCCCCCCAGGGCATCGGCCATGTTTGGATCCACGGCGTGCCGGTGCTGGAGGCGGGCGCCCTCAGGGTTCCCGAAATCTTCCCGGGGCGGATTCTGCAACGGGTCTGATTTCACCCTCCATGCTGAAGGAGAGAAGAGGGAGGCCGGAGGAGCGAGGCACTTTGGTACGGTATCAACCGGGCTGGAGGGATCACGTGCTGGCGCTGTAAAACCCTACCGCGACGCGACGCCTGGCTTGGGGGCGTTCTTGGGCGCAATCGGCACCCGCCGCGGCCCCTTGGCGGGCCACACTCCGAGCAGGGGCAGGGCGCGGGCGGCGATGCGGCTGAACACCGGCGCGGCCACCACCCCGCCGTAGCGCCCTTTTTGCGGCTCCACCACCATCACCAGGATGGTCAACACCGGGTTGTCCGCCGGGACGAACCCGACGAAGCTGGCGATGTGGCGGGTCTTGGAATACCCCCGGGCCTTGATGTCGTAGACCTCCGTGGTGCCGGTTTTACCCGCCACCTGGTAACCGGGGACAGCCCCCCGCCGGCCGGTGCCATCGGGGCCGACCACGGCCTTCATCAGGTCGCGCACGATGGCCGTGGTTTGTTCGCTCAGCACCCTCCGTACCACGGTGCGGGTGTTTTTCTGAATCACCCGCCCGTTCGAATCGAGCATTTCCATCACCAGCACGGGTTTGAGCAGCAGGCCGCCGGTGGCGATGATGTTGATGGCGGCGGCCATTTGCAATGGCGAGACGAGCACCCCGTGCCCGAAGGACATGGCGGCATGGTCCACGGGGGTCCACTTTTTCCCGGGCAGCAGGTATCCCTCCGCCTCGCCCGCCAGGCGCCGGCCGTCGGGGGCGACGAACAACCCAATCCGGGTTCCGAATCCGTAACGCGAAAGATAACCGCGGAACACTCCCGGCGGCAGCAACAGACCGATCTTGGCCGCGCAGATGTTGGAGGAGACCCGGATCACCCCGTTCAACCCCAGCCAGCCATGGGGCTTGGTGTCGTGGATGATGCTGTCGTAATGCCGCCACTGCCCGTTTTCACAATAAAAGAGGGTGTCCGCTTTGACCACGCCCTCTTCCAGCGCGGCGGCGGCGGTGAGCACCTTCATGGTGGAGCCGGGTTCGAATCCGTTGGTCACCGCCTGATTGAAATACGTCGATTTGTCATAATCGCGATAGACGTTGGGATTGAAGCCCGGCACATTGGCCATGGCCAGGATTTGGCCGCTGGGCGCGTGCAGCACCACGGCGACGCCCATGGCCGCTCCGGTTTCCGTCACCGCGCGGGACAACTCGGCCTCGGTGAGGTTCTGGATCGCCGGGTGCAGCGTGGTGCGGATGCTTCCGCCGCCGCCCGGAAAGGCCCTGTCTCCCCGCAACACCGAACGCCCCAGGGCGTCCCGGTGCACCACGCGCACGCCCTCGGCGCCCTTGAGATGCGAGTTATAGGCATATTCCAACCCCTCCAATCCTTCCGCGTCGATTCCGGTGAACCCCAGCAGCGGGGCGGCCAATCCCCGCCCCGGGTAGATGCGCCGGTATTCCCGCAGCGCATTGACGCCAGGCAACTTCAAGGCGCGCACCGTGGACGACTCCAGGGGGGTGACCTGCCGCTTGATCCAGACGAATCCGCGCTTGGAGCCCAGCTTTTTTTCCAGCGCGCCCTGGGGCAGATTCAATGCGCGCGAGAGCCGGAAGGCGGTCAGCGCCGGCTGTTCGATTCTGGCGGGGTGGGCATAAAAGGAATCGGTTTTGATGGAGGCCGCCAAGCGGTTGCCGTTGCGGTCCAGGATGTCTCCGCGCTTGCCGTCGATGCGGATCAGGCGGCGGCTTTGCCGCTCGGCCAGCTTGCTAAGTCGTTCATGCTGGAACACCTGGAGCTGCAGCGCGCGTCCCGCCAGCCCCAGGCCCGCCAGCACGAACAGCGCGATCACCATCACCACACGGGGACGAAACCCCCGGAAGCGGGCCGGAACGGACCTATCGAGATTGAGCAACAGACGGGCCATGACGCTCCAACACGATGACTTGGCCGGGGCGGGGCGGGCGCATCCCAAGCCGTTCCCGAGCCAGTATTTCGATTCGTTCCGGACGCGACAGGTAGTCCGATTCCATCTGCAACGGTTCGATTTCCACCTCCAGCCGGGATTTCTCGGCCCGCAACCGCTCCACCTCAAAACCCAAGGAGATGAACTGGTAGCGCTGCCACAAATAAAACAAGGCGCCGGAGGTCAGCACCAGGGCGCACACCACCACCACCATCAACGAGGCTCCCGCCCGCAAGGCCTCCGGGATCGAGGCAAATTTCCTCATCTCTTTCATGGGCGCGGCGTTCCGGTTGGCGGTATTCCAGCTGGCGGCGTTTCGGGTGGCGCGGCCTGGTCCGCCGCCTTTTCGAACACCCGCAGCTTGGCGCTGCGCGCCCGGGGATTGGCGGTGGACTCGGCCTCCGCGGGCACGACCGGCTTGCGGGTGACCCGCCGCCCCGCGGACCGCTTTCCGCAGATGCAATACGGCATGGAAGAGGGGCACTGGCAGGGGG
The DNA here is from genome assembly GCA_022573975.1 of SAR324 cluster bacterium. Lineage (GTDB taxonomy): Bacteria > SAR324 > SAR324 > SAR324 > JACQKK01 > JACZSY01. The sequence goes on from JACZSY010000213.1 coordinate 4,341, forward strand.
ATTCCCAGCGATGGAACCGCGACTTGACGGGCCGGTCCTCCAGTGAATGGAAGGAGATCACCGCCAGCCGCCCGCCGGGTTGGAGCAGGCCGAGGGCCAGATCCAGCAGCCGGGACAGTTCGTCGATTTCCCCGTTCACCTCGATCCGCAAGGCCTGAAAGGTGCGGGTCGCCGGGTGAAGGGTCTTCTGGCGCTTGCGGTGTTTGGGGCGTTTCTGGTGTTTCTGGCGCCCCCGGCCCCCGGGCACCGCCGCCGCGATGAGCGCGGCCAACTGGCCCGTGCGCTCAAGGGGCGCGTCCCGGCGGGCTTCCTCGATGGCCAACGCGATGCGGCGGGCGAACCGTTCCTCTCCGTGGCGGCGCAACAAATCGGTCAGGGCGTCCCGGGAGAGGGTGTTGACCAAATGGGCCGCGGTGGGGCCTTCCCCCGAGGCGTCCATGCGCATGTCCAGCGGCCCGTCGTGGGAAAAGGAAAACCCCCGCTCCCCCCGGTCGAATTGCGGGGACGAGGCCCCCAGGTCGGCCAGCATGAAATCCACCGATTGGGCCAGCAGGTGTCCGCCCAACTGCGAGAAGGGCATCCGGCGCAACGATATCCGCCCGGCGAAGGGCGCCAGCCGCGCCCCGGCGGCCGCGACGGCATCCGCGTCCAGGTCGCAGCCGAACAACTGGGCCCGGGGAAACGCCCGCAGCAGGGCCTCGGCGTGACCCCCGCCACCCAGGGTGCAGTCCACCAGAAACCCGGCATCCGGGGGGACGAACGACAGCACCTGGTCCACCAACACCGGTTCGTGATGAAAGGAGGGGGGCGGTGGCTGAGCAACCTGGGGAGGCATGACGGTCGGGAGGGAGTGCTCCGGGTGCATGGTGTCCGTTCCTTGCGAAAATCCCGGCTATGGATGGGCGCCAACCGCGGTTCGGTGGCCGCGGCGGCCATGGCCTGCCTGTCCAGGAGGCCATGGCCCATCCGCCTATCCCTGACCATACGCCACGGCGGGGACATGGCGCAAGGGGGGAAGGGCGCAACTGTTTGGCGGGGCGGGCCTCGCCGTATTGTTTCCCACGGGCAGAGGCGCCCGTGCCGCGCTTGTTCCCATGGGCAGAGGCGCCCGTGCCACTCACTCGTTAAAGGCCGGTTGCCCCCTCGTGCGGGGCACGGTAAATTGACGGACAGAGTTTCATGGGCAGCCTGATCGATACTTTTTCCCCGGTCACCGGAGCATGACTTTTGATGGATACCCCCCCTTCAACCCCCGCCGATCCGCCCGCCGGCCCCAGGGATCAGCCCGCCGGGAAGGAGCACGGCGCCGCGGCCCGTCCCCGGGCGGCCGTCCATACGCTGGGCTGCCGGCTCAACCTGGCCGAGTCGGACTTGATGCGCCGCCAATTGGAGGGCGCCGGGTATGCCATCGTGCCCTGGGGGGAAACGGCGGAGGTCTGCGTGATCAACACCTGCACGGTCACCCGGCAGGCCGACGCCAAATCGCGGCAGGCGGTGCGCGCCGCGCGCCGGGCCAATCCCGCGGCGAGGATCGTGGCGGTGGGATGTTTCGCCCAACTGCACCCCCAGGCGCTGGCGCAAGACGGCATGGCCGATCTGGTGCTGGGCAATGGGGAAAAGTTGAACCTGCTGGAGCATCTGAGTCACCCCCCGCAACCTCCCGGAGATCCGGCCCGCATCGTGGCGCCGCCCATCCCAAAAACCCCGTTCGCCATCGAAGGATTCGACACCGGGGGATTCAGCGCCGGGGAGTTCGACGCCGGTTCCTTCATCACCACCGGCTCGGGAACCCGCGCCCATCTTAAAGTGCAGGACGGTTGCGATTTCATGTGCGCGTTCTGCATCATCCCCGCCGCCCGGGGCCGTGCGCGGCCCCGGCAGTGGGACAACCTGCTGGCCGAGGCCCGCGCGCTGGCGGCGGGTGGCGCGCGCGAGTTGGTGCTGACGGGGGTCAACGTGGGCACTTACGCCGTCCGGGAGGGGGGCCGGCGGCGGGAGCTGACCGACGTGCTGGACGCCCTGGACGACATCGGCGGGGTGGAGCGGCTCCGCATCGGCTCCATCGAACCCACCACGGTGGCGCCGGGCTTGCTGGAACGGATGGCTGACCCCGGCCACGCCCTCGCCCCCTTCCTGCACCTGCCGTTGCAATCGGGATCGGCCCGGGTGCTGGCCGCCATGCGGCGGCGCTATACGCCGCGGGAATACCGGGACTTCGCCGAGCGGGCCCTGGCCGCCGTGCCGGATCTGTGCCTGGGCGCCGACGTGATGGCGGGCTTTCCCGGCGAGGACGATGCGGCCTTCGAGGAAACGCTGGCCTTGCTGAAGGCCCTGCCCTTCGCCTATTTCCACGTGTTCCCCTATTCCGAACGCCAGGGCACCGCCGCCGCGAGGCGCCCGGATATGGTTCCGGCCCCGTTGAGGAAGCGGCGGGCGGCCGTGCTGCGGGCGCTGAGCGGGGAGAAAAGGGCGGCGTTCCAGCAACGCTTCATCGGCCAGACCCTGGAGGTGTTGTTCGAGCGGCCCAAATCCCCCGGGGTGGCTTGCGGCTACACCAGAAACTACATTCGCGTCGAGGTGGCTACAGAGGAAGCAGCAGCATTGCGCAACCGCATCCTGCCCGTACGCCTGCTGGAATCCGGCCAGGACCGCGTGGCCGGTGTGTTGGCCGGAGAGTGAAGGTTTTCCAACGAGCCTCACCCTCGCCCTGCGGGCATGCCCTCTCCATTTCATGGAGAGGGGAAAAATTTCTATGTTAACAATGATTTAGTGGGGGAAGTCACCCCCTTCTCCATGGAATGGAGCAAGGGGGACGGGGGAATGAGGCTAACACTCACTCCGCATAGGGCGCGAAGCCCTTCCATGGATCGCCGCGCTCCAGCCTTCCCCGCAGCGCTTCGGCCTGCTCGGCCCACCAGGTCATTTCCATCTCGCGGAAAGTGGTGGCTTGGTTTAGTTGATCGTGGGCGGCGTCCAGATCACCCTTCTTATGCATGATTTCGGCAAGGCGGAAACAGCCGATAGCGAGTTGGGGGCGTTCTCCCCTTTCCTCCGCCATGCGGAGACTTTCCTGCATATGCGCCTCCACCCTATTCCAGTCAGGATGGGTTTCGAGGGCCGCCGCCATGGCCGAGGCGCGAATCGCGATCGTTTCTCCCCACCGCTCTCCGTGCTCAATTTCCTGAAAAGATTTTTTTGCAAATTGATTCGCCTCTTTTGGAGAACCCATCAGGGCATGAGATTCAGCCAGCCAACCGTTAATCAGAGACCTCTGCAAAACTCATTGCAATGCGCTTATGAAACGACTGCAATCGTGGCAAGCGGTGTAACCAGCCATGGAGGCAGCGATGATCGGCAAGGAAAACGGGCAGAATGAATTGGCGGCATGGGGCATTACCCATAAGGCTGGG
>JACZSY010000416.1 GCA_022573975.1 SAR324 cluster bacterium
GAAATAAGCTCTGAAAAATCCCGCCAACGCTATCACCCCCCCTTGCGGGCTGTCAATGCGTTCAGCAGGGGGGGGGGAAGAAGAAACACAAATGCCCGGAATTCGCCGAAATTCCGGGCATGGAGATCGAACGCGGGGGGGGTCTTCCCCTGTGGCCCACGGGGGACCAAAAGGGAAAAGCCTTTGCCAACCGGAGGTAGCCCGCTCTATTCCAACTTCAACATCTTGTCCAGGGAATATTTTCCCGCGCCATTGGTGGCCAACAGGATTCCGGTGAATACGAGCAGCATTTCCAGTTCGGCGCCCGAAAATCCCTTTTTGAATAAAATCCATTGTACGTATGCCGCAACGCACATCTGGATGGTGTAGAGAATTCCGAGATACCGCGTCAGCAATCCCAGGATCAACGCCACCCCGCCGCCGATCTCCAGCGCGGTGATGAAGGGACCGGAAACCGATGGAATCGGCATCCCGATTTTGGTGAAAAAGCCAATCGCAAAGCCACCATTAAATTTGGCCCACCCGTGCAGGACAAAAATAATTCCCGCAATAACCCGGAACAGCAACAACCCGCCATCTTTCTGCGAGGACAAAAAAACGACCAAGTTTTTCATGATTCCTCCCCTTTTTTTGTTTTTAAATTTCCAATCATGGAAATTTGATAGATGGTTCCCCATTCAAACCACGAACAAGGAAATCACCGATGCTCCTCGATACCATTTTTGCCGCGCAAAAACAAAGCCGGGTATGGGGGGGCTGTTGGATCCGTCGAGGCGCCAAATTTCCCGCAAGGGAAACCTGGCACGGCCACCACCAGCCATCCCCCTTTCGCCCGGGGGGATGACTTTCGGCGCCATTGGCAATAGGGTCATGGCGGAAATGGCGGGCCGGTTCCCCGGAAGGCCGGTTTTCGGAAGGCTGGATTTTTTCAAGCATTTAAACCATCACCGATCCACCCCGATGGGTGGATCGGCCACAATTCTTCGAGGCAACCAAATGGAATACGGACTGTGCATGTTCGTCACCGATTACACCATCGACATCGTGACGTTGGCCAAAACCGCCGAAAGGCTGGGATTCAAGATGCTCCTGGTGCCCGAACATCCCATCATCCCGGTGGAGATGAAAACCCCCTTCGCGGGAAGGTCCGACGGCGTTTTGCCCGAATTTTACAAGCACACCATCGATCCCTTCGTCGCGCTGGCCGCCGCCGCCGCGGCCACCGAGACCCTGCGCATCGGCACCGGAATCTGCCTGGTGCCCGAACGCAACCCCCTCATCACCGCCAAGGAGGTGGCGTCGGTGGACCTGATCTCCAAGGGCCGGTTCGATTTCGGCATCGGGGCGGGATGGCTGCGGGACGAATCGGAAATATTCGGCGTGGACTTTCCCCGCCGCTGGGCCCAGACGCGGGAATACATGATGGCCATGAAGGCCTGCTGGGGGGCGGACCCCTCTGAATTCTCAGGGAAATACGTCAACTTCCCCAAGCTGTGGTGCCACCCCAAGCCGGTGCAAAAACCCCATCCGCCAATCCTGATGGCCGGCGAGGGAGAAAAGCTGGCCGAACGGATGGCCGAATACGGGGACGAATGGTTGCCGCGCTTCCGCAACATTACGCCCGAGACGCTGACCGAGGGACGCAAACGGATCGAGGACGCCATGAGCGGCAAGGGCCGGGACGCCTCCAAGCTCAAAGTGAACCTGTTCGGCGCCACGGCGGACAAGGAGAACAACGAGAAGTTTTTCGCGGCTGGAGCGGACCGCATCGTGTTGATGATGCCCTCGGAAAACGAGGAAAAATCCGTGGCCCGGCTGGAACAATGGGCGGCCGATCTGATGTAGGTTCCTTCCCTGGGGATGGAGAGGAGAACCTCCAACAGCCTTATCCACAGATTTCACAGATTGCGCAGATTTTTAACTGCGAACAGCAACTACTATCAGAACCGCGGATGAACGTGGATAAACCGCGTTAAAAGCAGGTGGCCATGGTAAACCGGGAATTGCAGGTTTCGACGGACGAGACCCCACCCTCGGTCCCTCCCCGTGCGATGATGTTGAACAGCCCAGGGAGGGATGACTTCCCTCGTTATCAAAATCGTAAAACTACGCTTTTCCCTCTCGCCATGGGTTTTTCAAAAAAAACTGCGGGGAATGACGATTCTTTCTATATTGTATCGATTCCTCATGCGGTTAAGTCCCCCTCTCCGGTCTATACAGTGCACGGGGAGGAGGAGGAGCCTGCCCAC
>JACZSY010000214.1 GCA_022573975.1 SAR324 cluster bacterium
AATGGTCTGGGGCTGTGGGGGATGAAATCCCCCGCGCTTTTGGTTGGTCACAGGCATTTTAAAATATTTGCATTGGCAACCTTTGGCGGGCGCCTGGCCGAAAAGCCCTCCCCGCGGACTCCATCCGGCGCCATCGCCCCTGTCATCCTTTATACCAGAATGCGGGGAAGGCGGGAACGGCCATGCCGTATCGCCGGTTGCCGTCGGGTCATACCTCAAAACATGAGGGTAACGGGGGGGGCGGGTGAATATAGCGGGCACGGGTTCTCTGGGCCGCCGGAGGCGTTTACCACCGGTGCGGTCCATGGTCTAATTGAATAAATTACCCTTTTTGCCCCAGCCGGCGCGTCTCCGCGCCGGAAGGCGACGCCGGAAGGCCAATACCATAGCCGGAAGGCCATCCCCATAGCCGGAAGGCCATCCCCAAAGCCGGAAGGCCAATACCATAGCCGGAAGGCCAACACCATTACCGGGCGCTGACGATTTCGGGGCCATTCATCAGGAGCGGTAAATGAACAGCACCGAATTCAGTGTGGACCGCAGGGACATCCGGTTTGTGCAACAGGAATTGCTGCAACTGGCCAAGCTGACCGAATTGCCCCGGTTCAAGGATTTCACGCCCGAGGATTTCGACATGATTGTCGAAGAAGGCAGCACCTTCGTGGAGGAAGTGTTCGCCCCCCTCAACAAATCCGGCGATGAAATCGGCGCCAGATTGGACAATGGGAAGGTCACCACCCCCCCGGGGTTCAAGGAAGCCTGGCGGCAAACCGCGGAGGCCGGATGGGTCGGCATCACCTCCGATCCGGCTTTTGGCGGGCAGGGTCTGCCCATTTCCGTGGCCGTTGGCGTGCTGGAGAGCATGTATGGAGCCAATGCTTCACTGTACACCACCGCCATGTTGACCGCCGGCTCGGCCGGGCTGATCACGGCCTTTGGGGACCAAGCGCAAAAGGAACTCTATGCCCGCAGGATGATCGGCGGGCAATGGGGGGGAACCATGTGCATCAGCGAACCCGAGGCCGGCAGCGCGGTGGGCGACATCACCACCAGCGCGGTCAAAGCGTCCGATGGCCCGCATTACCTGATCCGGGGCACCAAATGCTGGATTACCGGCGGCGACCACGATTTCACGGACAACAACATCCACCTGGTGCTGGCCCGTGTCGAGGGAGCGCCCCCCGGCCCCAAGGGCATCAGCCTCTTCATCGTCCCCAAATTCCGGGTGGACCCCCAGGGCCATTGCGTTGACTCCAACGACGTGACCACGGTTCGCCTGGAACACAAGCTGGGCATCAAGGCCTCCCCCACCGCCGTGCTGGAATTCGGGGCCGCCGGCGATTGCCACGGATACCTGCTGGAAGGCGAGAACCTGGGGATGGCCCAGATGTTCAAGCTGATGAACGAGGCCCGGCTGCAGATCTCCTATCAGGGGTTGGGATCGGCCTCCGGGGCTTACCGCAACGCGCTGGCCTATGCCCGGGAGCGCATCCAGGGCATTTCCATCGAGCGGGGCAAGGACCGCGCCGCCGAACGGACGCCCATCGTCCGCCATCCCGATGTGCTCCATATGCTGATGACCATGAAAGCCACCACCGAAGGCGCGCGGGCGCTGATCTATGCCACGGCCTACTATTCCGACATGGCCCGCCACGGCCCGGACGACACCCGGCAGCATTTCAAGGACCTGGTGGACATTCTGACCCCCGTGGCCAAAAACACCGGCGCCGACCAGTGTCACGAGGCCGTACGGCTTGGGGTGCAGGTGCTCGGGGGCGTGGGCTACACCGAGGAATTTCCTTTGGCCCAGGCCCTGCGCGACTCCAAAATCGCCTCGATCTACGAAGGCACCTCGGGCATCCAGGCCCTGGACCTGGTGACCCGCAAGCTGCGCATGCGCGGGGGCGGACTGTTTCAGACCCTGTTGCGGGAAATCGGGGACCTGGCGCAAAATCAGGCCCTGTTGCCACAACTTGGGCAGGCCATCGCCGAATGGCGGGACGCCACGGACAAGCTGGAACTCACCGTGGCCTCCCTGGCCAATCTGGCGGAGGAACTCGGCCCCAGGGAGGGCGTGTTGAACGCCTCGGATGTCACTGTGTATTTCGGAGATGTGATGTGCGCCTACTACCTGCTGAAAATGGCGTTGATCGCCGAGACCCGGCTGGTAGAAATGGGTGCGGGAAACAGTGCCGCATCCAACGCGGAGGGTTCCGGGTTGGATGAGCAATCCGCCCGGGAAACGGCCCGCAACAGCGAGGAAGCGCGGTTTTTTTACAACAAGATCAAGACCGCCGAGCATTACGTGTTCCAAATCCTCCCCCGGGCCAAGGCCATTGCCGCCAAGGTGCAGTCCCGCAATTTCGCCGCGCTGGAGGCGATGATGGAAGAGGTGGGCTAGGGAAAACCCGCTTTTCTTGAATCCCCGGGCAGGATTTGATCGCCGGGATGCGATGGAAAGGTTTGCGCGATCCATTCGGCGTGAAGCGGCGGCCGAAGTGACCGGCCGGGCCATGGCCTCGCCCTGTTGCATGAAATTAATTGAATCCCTGCGCCTCCTCTCCCCGAAGGGAGAGAGAACCATTTTGTATAATGGCTGAACAGGTGGTGACAGACCTGGTGGCGCGAATCACGAAAGGAAAATTGAAACATGACCGTAATCGACGTGCATACCCACATGCTGGACCAGGTTTGGCTGAAACTGCTGCGCGAGAAAGGTTCGCCCCGCTATGATGTAGGACCGATCACACCCGAGCTGGAGGGCATCTACCGGGACGGAGCATTGTTCATGACGCCGATGCCGGGCCACTTCGATTACGACCTGCGGGTGCGGGACATGAATGCGGCCGGGGTGGACCTGGCCATCGTATCCCTGACCTGCCCCAATGTGTATTGGGGTGGAGAAGCGGTGAGCCTGGAGGCCTCCCGGGTGATGAACGACAGCATGGCGGCCGGGCAGGCCGCTCATCCGGATCGCATCCGCTGGCTGGCTTCCCTCCCCTGGGAATACCCCGAACTGGCGGTGGAGGAATTGGGCCGGGCCTGTCAGCAGGGGGCCGTGGGGGTGATGGTGCTGGCCAACGTGGCGGGGGGCCACCTGACCGAGGACAGGTTCACACCGATCTGGGAGGCCATCGACAGACGGGCCCTGCCTGTGTTGGTGCACCCCACCGAGCCTCCCGGCAATGCCGCCATGGATATGACCAAATACAGCATGGCCTCAACCGTGGGGTTCATGTTCGATACCACGCTGGCCATCACGCGTATGGTCTTCGACGGATTCTGGACCGCTTTCCCAACTTGAAAATCATCGCCTCCCATGCCGGGGCGACCATGCCCTACCTGGCCGGGCGCATGGACCGCACCTGGGAGATGACCACCAACGGGAAGGATTCCATTTCATCGCCTCCTTCGGAATACCTGCGCCGCATCTACTACGATGCCGTGACCTACCAGCAGGAAACGCTGGAACTGTGCATCGCGGTGGGCGGTGCGGACAAGGTCATGTACGGCTCGGACTATCCCCATGACATCGGGGACATGAAAGGATGCCTGGAACGGGTCGATGCCCTGCCCCCGGACGTTCGCGAGCAGGTGCGCAACGGAAATGCAAAACGGATTTTCAACCTCTGACGGGTGCGCCGCGACCCATGGGACTGGCGCGGACGGCGAAGGGCCCAGCAAAGGCAATCTTGACATTGGTTTGGACAGGAATTATATAAGCAACACTCCTTCATCCAAATTAAATTCGATGATGCGCTTGAAATACCTAGTGGAGTTCTGGGAAAAATCATCACCACCATTTACGATTGAGGAAAATATCATGGGACGAATATTCCTTTTTGGCTTGGCGCTTCTGTTGGCGGGGGCGTTCATGGCCCCTTCCGTGCTGGGAAGCACCCTGGACGATGTAAGGAAACGCGGCGAACTCAGGTGCTGGGTGGCGCCCAGCCTGCCCGGATACGCCTTCCCTGACAAAAAAGGGAACTGGTCCGGGTTCGAAGTGGATTTCTGCCGGGCCGTGGCCGCCGCCGTGGGCGTGAAGGTCAAATTCGACCCCTCCAGCCCCCGGGACCGCTTTAATTCGCTGGCGCTGGGTTCGCTGGACATCATGACCCACGCCACCTGGACCATCTCCCGCGACACCAGGCTGTCCACCGATTTCGTGGCGGTGGTCTTTTACGATGGGCAGGGCTTCATGGTGCGCAAAAGCCTCGGGGTGGACTCGGCGAAAAAATTGAACAACGCCAGCGTGTGCGTGCTCACGGGAACCACCACCGAACTCAACCTGGCCGATTATTTCCGCTCGAACGGGATGAAGTACCGGCCGGTGGTATTCGACAACCCCATCAAGGCTTTGAAGGCCTATGACAACAATAGGTGCGACGTGCTCACCAACGACGCCTCCGGCCTGGCCGCCCGCAAGGGGCTGTTGAAGAACCCTGACGAGAACATCCTACTGCCGGAAATCATCTCCAAGGAGCCGCTCGGCATCGTGGTCCGCCATGGAGACAAACAATGGGCCGATATCGTGCGTTGGGTGCACAACGCCATGATCATCGCGGAGGAAAAGGGCATTACCCAAGCCAATGTGGAAAGAATGGCCCGCACCTCCAAGGACCCGGAAGTGCAACGCATGCTGGGCAAAACCGGCAGCGTCGGAAAAGACCTCGGGCTTTCCAGTGACTGGGCGCTCAATGCCATCAAGGCGGCCGGCAATTACGGCGAAAATTTCGCAAGGAATCTCGGCAAGAAATCCAAGATCGGCCTGAGCAGGGGACTGAATCGTTTATGGAACAAAGGAGGTTTGATCTACGCCCCTCCCATCCGCTGATTTCTTCCCTATTGAGCCATTGAGGGCCGCCTTTTCCACAGGCGGCCCCACCCTTTGCCTGCACAACCCAAACCTGCTCCGCCGGGTCCCCCGCTGTTGTGTCCATGAAAAAAGGGCCCCGTTTCAAACCTTCCGCCCCACTCAATACCTTCTGGCGCGACCCGGATAAAAGGGGCGTTGTGTACCAGGTGCTCATTTTCAGTCTGGTGCTGTGGCTGGGGTACAAAACCTTCCGCACGACCCTGGCCAACATGGCCGCGAAAGGGATTTCCTCCAGCTTCGATTTCCTCAACAACGAAGCCGGCTTCGGGATTGACGAGGCCCTGCCCATTCCGCTGCTGCGGGGCGGAATTGCCTATTTCATCTTCGCACTGGCCTTCGGGCTGATGGCGGTTTTTCTTTTGGCGCGGTGGCGCGCCTCGCGGGGAAAAACCATCGGCGAGAGCACGCCGCTGGTGCTGCTGTCGCTGGCCCTGATATTTTTCCTTCCGGTGCTGGTGCTTCATGCCACCTACGACACCATCGAGACGGAGACCTACACCGAGGCCAGCAGCTATGGCTCCGCATTGATCGTGGGGGTTCTCAATACCCTCAAGATTTCCGTGGTGGGCTGCATTCTGGCCACCGTGCTGGGTTTTTTAGTCGGCCTCGCCCGGTTGTCGACCAATTTCCTGGTGAACAAGCTGGCAAGCGCCTACGTGGAGGTTCTGCGGAATATTCCCTTGTTGTTGCAGATTTTCTTCTGGTACTTCGCCGTGCTGCAAACCCTGCCCAGCGTACGGCAAAGCCTCACCTGGTCCAATCTGTTCATTCTCAACAACCGGGGGGTGTTGCTCCCCTCCCCTCACCCAACCCAGTGGTTCGCAACGACGCTGTTCCTGTCCTTCGGAGTGATCGCGGGGATCGTCCTGTTGGCGAGGCATGCCGCCCGAGTCAAGAATCTCACCGGGCGGCAGGTGCCCGTATTTCTGCCGTCCCTGGCCCTGCTGGCCGGTGTGCCGGGCCTGGCGTGGTGGATACTTGGGCCGCCGGTCACCTTCACCTATCCAGTGCTGACGGGATTCAACTACGAAGGCGGGATTGCCTTGAGCCCGGAGTATGCGTCCCTGCTGTTCGGCCTCACCGTGTATACCTCCGCCCAGATCGCGGAGATTGTCCGCGGCGGAATCCAGGCCGTGCCCCTCGGACAATGGGAGGCGGCAAGGTCCTTGGGAATGAATGAATGGCAGTTAATGCGATTCGTCGTGACCCCCCAGGCGCTCCGGGTGATCATCCCCCCCCTCACCAGTCAATACCTGAACCTGACCAAGAACAGTTCCCTTGGGGTTTCCGTGGCCTATCCCGAGCTTGTGGCCGTGGGGGGCACGGCCATCAGCCAGAGTGGCCGGGCCATTGAGATCATCGGGCTGACCATGGCGGTCTACCTGACCATCAGCCTGCTCATTTCCCTGGCCATGAACTGGTACAACGCCCGGGCCAAGCTGGTGGAACGATGAATGGCCGCTCATCTGTTCCAGCGCCGGATTCGAGCGCCCCGCGCCCGCCCAAGTCCCAGATCGGCGCGCAGGTCTGGGTGCGCAAGAACCTGTTCGGTAACTGGTTCGACACGCTGCTGACCCTCCTCTCCCTGTGGCTTATCTACCAAATCGTCTCGGTAATATTCAGCTGGGCCATAATCGATGCGGTCGTCGGCGAGGGACCCAAAGTCTGCGAGGGCGCCAAGGGCGCCTGTTGGGCCTTCATTCAGGAGATGTGGGAACTGTTCATCGTGGGTTTGTATCCCTTCGAGGAAAGGTACCGGCCCTATACGGCGTTTCTGATCCTGGTCTTGCTGTGCGCCGCCACTTTCGTAGCCAGGGTCCGCAGATGGCCCCCCTTCTACCTGCTATGGGCGCTTGCGCCGTTTGCCGTGTTCTTTCTCATCCGCGGCGGCACCGCATTGAACCTGCCCCTCGTGGACACCTCCCTGTGGGGCGGCTTGATGCTGACCCTGGTGCTGGCCGTGGTGAGCCTGGGCCTGGGATTTCCGCTGGGCATCCTGCTGGCGCTCGGCCGCCGCAGCCGGATGCCGGTGCTCAGGGGGTTGTGCGTGGCCTATATCGAGTTGGTGCGCGGGGTGCCCCTGATCACTGTGTTGTTCCTGTCATCGGTCATGCTGCCCCTGTTCCTTCCGGCGGGCATCGATATCGACAAAATTTTGCGCGCCCTGATCGGCATCACCCTGTTCGCGGCGGCCTACCTGGCCGAGGTGGTGCGGGGGGGCTTGCAGGGACTGCCCAGCGGCCAGGAGGACGCCGCGAAGGCCCTGGGAATGAACTCTTGGCAAACCATGGTGTTTATCATCCTCCCCCAGGTGCTGCGGATGGTCATTCCGCCCCTGGTGAGCACCTTCATCGGACTGCTCAAAGACACCTCCCTCGTCTCCATCATCGGCCTGTTGGACCTGCTGGGCATGGCCGCCGCGACCACCGCCAACCCTGATTGGCTTGGCCGGTTGGTGGAGGCCTATGTGTTCGTCGCGGTCATCTACTGGGTGTTCTGTTATTCCATGTCCCGGTACAGCCTGTTTCTGGAAAGGAAATACAAAACCGGCCATTAATGGGGAGCAGTGGTGGAGCGCTATCCCGGTGAATTTCTTCCCGGTGATCCCCGGTGCCGTGGAAGGATCGCCCCAGACATTTCCCTGGCAGGCCTGTGACCAACCAAAAGCGCGGGGGATTTCATCCCCCACGCCCCCTGACCATTTTTTGGAAAAAATGGATTGAAACTTTCAATAAGATATTGGAATGAGAGGCTTAAATACAAAATCGGGGTCTAATTCCCCGCGGCTTGCCGCGAAAAAAGGGAACCTATTCCGCAGCTGATA
>JACZSY010000417.1 GCA_022573975.1 SAR324 cluster bacterium
TTTTATTCGTTTTGAGATGGGAAATTAATGAAAACTCAAAATCTCTTTCTCTCTTCCCTTTTAAGTTCAAATCCAAAGTAGAACATTTCCTGGCTACCTCAACGGCTATTTCGAAGTGTTGACCAGTTTTTCTTGAAGATTTAAAACCGAGCATAGCATCACCTAGTATAAATTTAATTTTTTCCGAAGTAATGAATAACGGGCAAGGTAGAATGGGGAGATTTTTGGAAGAAAATTTTCACGAATGTCACAGAACTCATCCAATAATGTTCATTATTAACAAAATAACCCCCTCATCCCATTCTCACAACCTCCACATCCTCCCCCAGCTATTAATCCATCGCTCGATTTCCACTTTCCCCGATGCTTCGAACTCCAGCGTCACGCCGCCGTTCTTGTGCTGGGTGAGTTTCTGCGAGGGATGCCAGATGCGTTCTTTGACGTAGAACGCCACGGCCGGGGTGAACTTCAGCTTCACCTTTAACAGCTCTCCGTCGTCCATCACGCGGAAGGCGCGGGCCTTCTTTTCCTCGATGGTCTTGACGATGGCCTTCTTCCAGACGAATTCCTCGTCGTTGTCCTCGATTTCCACGATGCGTTCCACGGCCAGCATGATCACGTTCTTGTGGTAGGGCTGGTGGACGAAGCAATACAGGCCGCCGTCGAACTCGAACATCTGGTACGGCTCGATCTTGTAGGTGCTGGTGGCGTCCGAATTGGCGGCGCGGTAGACCACGCGGCAGGTATGGTGCCGGTAGAGCGCGTTGACCAGGGTGGCGATTTTCCGCCGGGTGTCCGGGTCGTCATAGGATTTGTAGGCCTTGTCGAAGCCGGTCAGCATTCCGGACAGGCGGCTGGTGTCGACGATTTCTCCCCCCATGGCCGTGTGGATGCGCTCCCAGAGGCGTTGGCGCGTGGCGGTGTCTCCCACGCTCTGGATGCCCGCCAGGTGCAGGAAGAGCAGGGTCAGTTCCTTGCGCCGGAGGGTGATCATCTGCAGCGGCTCGGAGCGCCGGGCCTCGGGCGTGAGGCGGATGAAGCGCTTGAAATGCCCGTGATGGTCGGTTTCCAGGTGAAATCCGGCGGCCTCCAGAGTCTTGCGGTAACGGCGGACGGTGCGCTCATGCACATCCATTTCCTCCGCCAGTTGCTCCTTGGTCGTGGTGGGGCTGTCCAGGATGCGCCGCAACATGAACAGGGCATTGCCCAGGGTGATGGATAAGTCCGGCCGCGGTTTGTAATTTTTCCCCATATCGCCTTCCCCGTTCCCTTGGACATGATTTGTCCAGACCCACCCTTACACTGAATTACAAACGAAAAGGAAGTAGAAAAAACAAAGACGTCTTGAATAGAGACACGGAAAAAGGAGAACGCTTATGAACTTGAGTGTGTTTTACAGCGAAAAACAGCATGTGAGCGACCCCCAACCCGGCTCCCCCTCCCCGGGAAAACCGGACAAGGTGATGGCCTCCTGGCGGGAGCGGGGCTTCCCCATCAAGATTCACCCGCCCCAGGCGGCCACGGTGGAGGACCTGTGCCTGGCCCACGATGCGGACTACGTGCGGGGCGTGCTGGATTGCAGCCGGGCCAACGGCTTCGGCACGCGCTCCGCGGCAGTGGCGGCCAGCCTGCCCTGGACCGTGGGCTCCATGGCTTCCGCGGCCCTGCATGCGCTGCAAAGCGGCACAGGGAAAAGCGCCGTGGCGGTCAGCCCCACCAGCGGGTTTCACCACGCGGGGTATGCCTTCGGGGGCGGATTCTGCACCTTCAACGGGCTGATCGTCGCCGCGCGCAAGGCCCTGCAGGCAGGCGCCGGGCGGGTGGGCATCCTGGACCTGGATCAGCATTACGGCAACGGCACCGCCGATATCCTCGCCAAGCTCGAGCTGGAGAACGTGGTGCAATGGACCCTGGGGCATTCCGCCGTTTCCCGGGGCGCCGCGGCCGTGCGCTGGCTGGAAAATCTCCCGGAGTTGATATCCGGGGAATTCGAAGGCTGCGGACTGCTGCTCTATCATGCCGGGGCCGACTGTCACATCGACGATCCCCTGGGCGGACGCTTCACCAGCGAACAAATGCGCCAGCGGGACCGGGTGGTCTTCCAGACCTGCAAGGCCCTCGGCCTGCCAGTGGCCTGGAACCTGGCCGGCGGCTACCAGGAGCCGATCCGCAAGGTGCTGGCCCTTCATGACCAGACGGCGGAGGAATGCCTGCGGGTCTATGGCGGGGAGGGGAAATGAGTTA